>CABPCG010000021.1 GCA_902405995.1 uncultured Collinsella sp. | reverse complement strand
CGAGCAGCGAGCAGCGAGCAGCGAGCAGCGAGCAGCGAGCAGCGAGCAGCGAGCAGCGAGCACATCATAGCGCAAGCAACTGCGCCTCGCTCCGCCCCAACAGCCGCGAGACTCAGAACGCAGCCTCGAGAGGCTCGCTCACGCGCACGCGCTCCTGGCCGCGTTCAAGCTCGGTGATCTTGAGCAGCAGGGGCTCCTGCGTGCCGTCGAGCATGCGCAGGCGCAGGGTGACCGCATCGTCGTACACGGTATCGAGCACTTTCGCACCGCAGTCCGACGCAATGCGCACGAGCTGGTCGTACTTGCCGTACGCCGCTCGCACTTCGATGTCCACGCACCGCGACACCACCACCAGCTCCGCCGCCTCGATGCCCGCCTGCGTGGCCTGCGTGTACGCGCGCACGAGGCCGCCCGTGCCCAGCAGCACCCCACCGAAATAGCGCGTGACCACCGTGATCACGTCGGTCAGCCCCGCGTGCTGGATCACCTCGAGCGTGGGAAGCCCCGCCGTCTTCTGAGGCTCGCCGTCGTCGGAATAGCGCACGCGCCCTTGCACGCCCGCGCCGCCCTCGCGCAGCACGTAGGCGTACACGTTGTGGCGCGCCATGCGGTTGGCCGCGCGGATCTCCTCGAGGAACGCCAGCGCTTCATCCTCGGTTTCGACATGCGCCAAACTAGCGATGAAGCGGCTCTTCTTCTCCTCGATCTCGGCGGTCGCCCGCCCCGCTATGGTGGTGTAGGAAGTCATGGGGAAAGTGTAGCAGACGCATAGCAGGGCAGCAAAAAACCCGCCGAAGCGGGTTTCTCAATTCAGATGGTGCGGGCGAGAGGACTTGAACCTCCATGGGGTTGCCCCCATACGGACCTGAACCGTACGCGTCTGCCAATTCCGCCACGCCCGCGTGCAGGAATTAGAATAACGGAGCGCCACCACGAACGCAAGAACTATTTTTGAAAAAGTTTGCAGGCATTTTCCCAGGCGGCTTGCGCGATTGTTTCGGCGTCCTCACCAGTGCGATCGACACGGTCGTTAACCAGCGCGTTTGCCGTAATGGAGATCATTGCGGGCTCGCATTCAAGACCACGGATGGGCTCCGGAGCCATATACGGGCAATCCGTCTCGAACAAAATTCGATCGAGTGGGGTTGCCGCAAATGCCTCGCGCACGTCGTCGTTGCGCTTAAAGGTGGCCGCACCACCATAGGCGATATAGCAGCCCAGCTCCACAAAGCGCTCCATCGTGGCGCGGTCCTCGCCAAAGCAGTGCAGCACACAACCGGCCTGGGGCACGCCCACCTCACGAAGCACGTTGTAGGCGTCCACGTGCGAGGTGCGCTCCTGGTCCGTGTCCTCGTGACGCAGATGCAGCTCCACCGGCGCGTTATGGCGCACGGCAAGCTCGAGCTGGCGCGCCATGCAGTCAATCTGCACGTTATGGGGTGCCGGCGCGATATCGTCGTCATAGTCCATGTGGTAGTCCAGGCCGATTTCGCCAATACCGGCGCATAAGGGGTCATCGAGTGCGGCAACGACCTGTGCGTGAACGTCGTCGGTATAGTCCGGCGCGCCATACGGATGCACGCCGGCAAGATACTTGATCTGCGGGATACCCTGCATCGGCAGAATCTCGCGCGTCAGCCAGTCGCTATAGTCCGTCACACTGCGTTTGTCGGCGATGGGGTCGAGCATCGTCACCAATAGCTCGACGCCCGCAGCCTTGGCGCGCAGGAGCGTCTCGGGCACCTCCTTGCCCCAGAACGAAAGCAGATGCGCATGCGTGTCGGCAAGCGGCGCCAAGGGCACGGGACAAGCAACCGTCTTCTTTTTCTTGGTAAACGTCACACGTTCGGCATTAGGCATCATGGATTAGCTCCTGGGCCAGACGGACAAAGTCGGCAACATCAAGCGTCTCGGCGCGCGTGGTGGGTGCGATACCGCAAGCCTCAAAGGCGGCATCGAGCACGTCCTTGGCAAAGCCGTTGGCGCTCATGGAATTGCGGATGGTCTTGCGACGCTGGGCAAATGCAGCATCAATCACGCGAGCCACAAAGTCGCGATCGAGCCCTTCGGGCACCACGCCGTCAACACGGTCGATACGCACGACGGCCGAGTCCACGTGCGGCGCCGGCATAAAGCAACGCGGCGGCACCTCAAAGCGACCCGTCACCTGCGCATACAGGCCGAGCTTTGCCGTATAGCCGCCATAGGTCTTGTTGCCCGGCACTGCGGCAATGCGATCGGCAACCTCCTTTTGCACCATGACGACGGCGCGCTTGAGCGCGGGCATCGTCTGGAAGAACTGCAGGATGATTGTCGCCGCCACGTTATAGGGCAAGTTCGCGACAAATACCGTGGGCTCGCCGCCGGCGGCCTGCTCAATCTGCTCCGGGCCCACCTTAAGCGCGTCGCCCATGATAAAGCGGAAGTTGGCATAGTCGGCGGCGTGGGCGTCGAGCACCGGCTCGAGCTCGGGGTCGGCCTCAATGGACGTGACGCACGCCGCCTCCTGCAGCAGCGCAAGCGTGAGCGTACCAACGCCCGGACCCACCTCGAGTACGCGCTCGTCACCTGCAAGCTCGGCAAGCTCGCAGATACGCTCGATCACATGATTGTCGACTAGAAAGTTCTGGCCCAGGCGATGCTTGGTCGCAAGGCCAAACTCCTCCAGCAGCTCCCTGGTGGCCGTGGGGTTTGCCAAAGGCGAAGTTGTCATGGTTGCCTCCTTAGCATGATGGCGGCGTCTTGAAACAAAAGGGCATGGACCGTGGCGGCCATGCCCTTACAGCTAAACAGCAAATTGCCGATATGGCGCTCGCGCGGTCTCTACGCCAGACGCGGGAACAGCGGATCGCCCTTCTCGACGGGCTGACCACCAGCAAGCAAGCCCCAAGCGCAAATGCCCTTGAGGTCGTCGCTCGCGGCCTCGTCCTCGCAGGACAGGCGGCGCAGAGCCTCGGCAGAAGTCTGGGGCATGAGCGGCATCAGCAGGTGAGCGGCAATGCGGATGGCCTCGAGCAGGTTGTAGATCACAAACGCCAGCTCGTCAGCCTTGGCCTCGTCCTTGGCAAGTGCCCAAGGCTCGGAGTCCTCGATGTAGTGGTTGGCGGCGTGGATGAGCTCCATGACCTCGTCCTTGGCTCCACCGTAATCGAGCACGTCCATCTTGGCCATGTAGCGCTCGACCAAACCGTCGGCAATCTTTGCCAGCGGGTTGTCGAACGCATCGAACGATGCGGGCTTGGCGGGCGCGCAACCGTCAAAATACTTGCCGCTCATGTTGAGCGAACGCGAGATGAGGTTGCCCCAGCTGTTGGCCAGATCGGCGTTGTAGACCTGCTCCATGCGGTCAAAGCTGATGGCACCGTCGGTGCCGGGGACGACGTCGGT
This sequence comes from uncultured Collinsella sp., assembly GCA_902405995.1. GTDB lineage: Bacteria > Actinomycetota > Coriobacteriia > Coriobacteriales > Coriobacteriaceae > Collinsella. The sequence goes on along the minus strand of CABPCG010000021.1, from coordinate 31,561 downwards.
CATAAAGTAGTAGCGATAGCCCTCAACGCCCAGCATGTCGATAACGTCCCGCGGAGCGATGGCGTTGCCGCGGCTCTTGGACATCTTCTCGGCCTTGCCAGTCTCGGCATTGCGCACGGTCAGGAAGCCGTGGGCAAAGACGTGCTCGGGCAGGGCCTCGCCGATGGCCATGAGCATGGCGGGCCAAATGACGCAGTGGAAGCGGATGATGTCCTTACCCACGATATGGAACTGCGCGGGCCAGCGATAGGCCAGCTCGGCACGGGCCTCGTCGGTGTCGACACCGTAGCCGACGGCCGTCATATAGTTGAGCAGCGCATCGAACCACACGTAGGTCACGTGGCCCTCGTCAAACGGGACCTGAATGCCCCAGTCAAAGCTCGTACGGCTCACGGAAAGGTCGTTAAGGCCGCCCTCGACAAAGCTGCGAACCTCGTTCATGCGGAACGCAGGCTCGACAAAGTCGGGGTGCTCGTCATAGAGCTTGAGCAACTTGTCCTGGAAGGCGGAAAGCTTAAAGAAGTAGGACTCCTCCTGCACGCGCTCAAGCGGACGGTGGCAGTCGGGGCACAGGTGCTGACCGACGCTGCCGTACTCCTCGTCGCCCTTCTGGACCTGCGTATCGGTGAAGTAGGTCTCGTCAGGCACGCAATACCAGCCGTCGTAGCTGCCCTTATACAGGTAGCCGGACTCCTTCATGCGCTCCCACAGGTACTGCACGGCATGATGTTGGCGCGGCTCGGTGGTGCGGATGAAGTCGTCGTTGGAAATCTCGAGCTTGCTCCAAAGCTCCTTGAAGTGCGGGGCCTGGCTATCGGTCCACTCCTGCGGCGTCATGCCATGCTTGGCTGCGGCCTCGGCGACCTTCTCGCCGTGCTCGTCCATGCCGGTCAGGAACTTGACGTTATAGCCGGCGGAACGGCGATAGCGAGCCTGAACGTCGGCGATGATGGTGGAATAAGCCGTGCCCAGGTGCGGATCGGCGTTGACGTAGTAGATGGGCGTCGTGATAAAGAACGAAGGCTTGCTTTGATCCATGGGGTTTGTCCTCCAGAAAAACGTTGCATACAGAGGATGATTCTAGCGCAAGGGCTGGATATCCTCCATCTATTGCATATCGAGCACCATGGCATAGACATCGCGCTTGCGGCGCGAATACTTCTGAGACAGGCGCTTGGCCACCGCAGACGCGGGCTCCCCCTCCTCGAGCGCGGCGCGGATATCCTCGCGCAGGGCCTCGTCGGGATCCGCTGCCGTGGCGCCGACCGGCACGACACCGGCCTCCTCATCCTCGCTCGGCGGCGCGATGACCAGCGCGATCTCGCCCTTTACCTCGCCGCGAGCACGCAGCTCCTCGGCAAGCTGGGCAGCGGGCCCGCGCAAGACCTCCTCGTGCAGCTTGGTGAGTTCGCGGCAGACGGCAACCTCACGCTGGGGAAAGACCTCCGCCACGGCCTCGAGCGTCGCCACGATGCGATGTGGAGACTCGTAGAAGATGAGTGCGCCGGGCACCACGGCAAGGCGCTGCAAACGACGCACGCGGTCGCCGTGCTTTCGGCCCAAAAAGCCCTCGAAGAAAAAATGCTCACAGGGAATGCCGGACGAAACGAGCGCCGTGACGCAAGCAGAGGGCCCGGGGATAACTTCGACGGGCACATCGGCCTCACGTGCCGCCTCGACCAGCGCCTGGCCGGGATCGGACACGCTCGGCATGCCGGCGTCCGAGGCAAAGGCGAGGGTCTCCCCCGCCAGCAGACGGTCGACCAGGCCGGCGGCGCGGCTGGCGATCACATTCTCGTCGCAACGGACAAGCGGCTTGGAAATTCCCAGGTGCATCAGCAGCTTTGACGTCACACGCGTGTCTTCGCAGCAAATGGCATCGGCGGCGGCAAACGCCTCGCCAACGCGCGGGGACAGGTCGCCCAGGTTGCCGATGGGCGTGCCGACCACATAGAGTTTGCCCGTATGGGCGCTGTTTTGCGTCATATCAACCTATTCAATCATGCCGCGCTCGAGCGTACCGAGCGCCGCGCGGGCGTCCCATGCTGCAATGCGCTTCTCGGTCTTCCACGTTTGGAAGAACCAACCGGCAGCCGGCGCAAACGAAGCCAGCTGGTTGGCGATAAACACGCGCTCGTAGGCATTGCGGCCCTCGGGCGTAACCGACGAGTTGGCAAAGATCGCCGCGCCCGACCATTCGCCCACCAGCACGGGGAACCCAGTCGAAATCGCTTCTTTAAGCTCGCGCTTGTTACGCGAAATCGCCGTCGTCAGCCCGCGAGGGCTCGTGATGTCGAGCGCATACTCGTCGCGGTAATGGTACAGGTGAAGGTCCATGTAGACGTTCTTGTACTTGGCGCCGCGCATAAAATGCTTCCACTCGCTGGGATGCCCCGACGACGAGAAGACGACGATCTTATCCTCGGGCATATACGAACGGACGAGCTCGTAGGCATCGCGATAGAAATTGCGCAGGTAGTGAGCAGGAATGCCATCCGTCATGGTGAAGAGGCTCTTGCGAACGCTCATCTGCGGCGTGTCCAGCAGCTCAATGCCCAGCAGGCTCTCGGCCTCGCCATAGCGATCGGCCAAGCGCTCGAGCACGTCGAGTGCGACATGACGGCCGTTGGTGGACGAATGCCACTCGGCAACAGCCTCCGGCGTGGTGGGCGAATCGTTGGAATCGCCCTGGCCACCGGGCACGGTTGCCAGATCGAGCAGCACGCGGATGTCGTACTTGGCAGCCCACTCAATTGCGCGGTCGATGTAATCGACAACCGATATGTAGGAGGCATCGGACTCCTGTGAGCCAAAGGCATACCAGGGCACCGGCAGACGCACGGCATTGAGACCGATCTGCGCCATGCGGCGAAAATCGTCCTCGCTCACAAACGTCTCGTAATGGCGGCGCATGCGCTCGTTATAGGCGGCGGTACCCATGGCCTCCTGTAGCTCAGCCGCGTTGGATGCACCGGTCGCCGCGTACAGCGACGGGGTCACCCAAGGCTCGGGAATAAACCAGCCAGAGAGATTAACGCCGAGTATCCTCTCCATCACTGCCCCCTTCGGATCATGCAGGTCGAACCCGCATCGTATTGCGTAGGATAAGTATCGTTTTGAGTATACCCGCGTGTGCGGACAGGCGACCGAACGGTCTGCAAAGTGACGCGAAAGTGGGAGGAATGTCTGGGAGCAGACGGACTCGGAATGGTGCGACGAGGTGTGTACGCGCGCCGGAGGCAGGCACCGGAAAGTGTGTCCCGTTCTGAGCCCTTATTCTGGGACGCAGTTTCCGCAGAACCCTACATAAAAGAAAAGGACCCCTTTGCAGAGGTCCTAGTCAATTCAAGGTGGCGGGGAAGGGAATCGCGTCCGCGCGCTGCGCGGACGGACCGCTGCGGCGCTTACGCGCCTTGCGAGCTGCGCTGGCAAACGCTTACGCGTTTACTCAGCTCCGCGCCCTCACGGGGTTCGATTCCGTGCGAGGGCTACATAAAAGAAAAGGACCCCTTTGCAGAGGTCCTAGTCAATTCAAGGTGGCGGGGAAGGGAATCGAACCCCTGACACGAGGATTTTCAGTCCTCTGCTCTACCAACTGAGCTACCCAGCCATTTGAGGTGTGCCTTGTTTCAAGGCTTGATTAGTATAACCAAGGACGCGTTCCGGTCAACCGAGAATTTTAAAAAAGTTTTTGAGCACAGCCTCGGTTCTATAAATCGGCACGTCAGAGGCATCAGCCGGCAGCAAGAAGTTTTTCGCTCAGAGCCGCACGGGCAAACTCACTTGGCGTCATCCCCTCGGCAGCCGCCCGTCGACGAATGGCCTCCTTCATTCCCAGAGGAATCTTGACCGACAGCGTTGCCGTCCCCTCACCTGAGAGTGGGGGCCGTCCATGCACGATCCCACCAACGGTGTGTTCGCCATCCGGAAACTCTCCGCGCTCGTACGACTCGCACCACGCGTCAATCATTTCATCCGTTACAACCTGACCATTAGCGGCCGTATACGTCTTGCCCATCATCGACCCCTTTGCCGAGCCCGTTCAATCTCCTGCCAAAAATTCTTCTGGACTGGAGACAAGGCATGAATGATAAGCCATCCACGGACAAGCTCGACCGCGACAAGCTCCACGCTTCGTCCGTCTGGGAGCCATCCAATCGCAAGCCATCTCGGCGGCTCGTCCTTCGACTCGCGACGAATGCACTCAGTAACCGCAAGCCAAGCGCCAAGCACCTGCTTTTCTGTCAGGTGCTTTTTAGCGTTGGGATGGATCTCAACATCCATGCATCTTCTCCTCCATCTTACCCAATTTCGTATGACGAAAGTCCGCTGTCGCCAATTCTTAAGCCGGCACGCGTTGGAGAGCAGGGGTCGAAACAATGATTGAAGGGCGCTCTAGTGCGGCCCAGGCGCCGGGGCAGGAGCACATACGCCAGGGACGTACGTTTTCGTAGCGCGCGAGGATATTGCCGTCGCGATCGATGAAGGCGATGTCGATGGGATAGGCCATAAAACACGTATGGACCGAAGAGCAGCGTGGAAATGCCATGACGAGCGGCAGACCGTTGGCGGCAACCGGACACCGTCCCAGCATGCCGCGCAGGCGCACGGCAAACGACTCCGCCACCGCAAACTCGGCCGGCGTCCAGCCCAGCCTATTGAGTGCCCGCGCGTAGGCGATGTAGGACGAGACCGCGGTCACATGACCACCCCCGGACGCCATGGATCGACCGTCACCGCGCGCTCGTGTGACAACTTTGCCGGTGCCCCCAGCGAAACGCCGGCGATGCTGAACGAGCTCGGCCACGGCTCATAGCGCATGGTGCAGGTATAGGTCCTAAACGTACCGGATAGGGAGAGCAGAGCACCATCCGTTGCCTCCGCGCCTTGCTCGCTCGACACTTCGATCTGCAAGTCATAGCCTTCCATGGCATTCAGAATTTGAGTCTGGACCGTCGCCGAGGCATCGACAGAGCTTTCGTCGCTCTCCCCCTCCGATGCCACGGCGTGCGCCAACACGATGTCGGGCACCACGCGGTCGAAGCGCGCGACAGCGCTGGCATAGATCATGACGTTGTACACGATGAGTGCCAGCACCAGCAAAACGGGCGCAACCACTGCCATCTCCACCGTCGCTTGGGCGCGCTCCTCGCGCAGACGCATGCGGATACTCATTACGACCCACCGCCCAGAGCGCCAACCAGCGTGGCGACATCGACGGTGAGTGGGATGGAGCTGCCGCCGGGCAGAGGAATCTCCGCAAGCGTGAACACCGCACCGCTGATGGTGCGTTCGACTTGATATTCCAACGCCTCGCAAAGCGCCTTGGGATCGGTCACGCCCAACGGAATACTTCGCAGCCTGTCTTGCGCTTGAGAGAGACCAGCAATGTCAGACCCCGGGCTCTTAATGACGTTGGCGGAATCGGTCAGCACCGGCTTTCGCAGGCGCAAGTCGCACGGTTCCAAACCCAGCGCCGCCACGGACGCCGAAACGGTATCGCCGAGCCACGATGCAATGGAGCCCAACGCGCCGCTGCCCCCTCCTAGGCCTTTAATCATCTCGTCCATAAGTTCGTCGGCCGAACCTTGGATGTCTCCGTATCCCACAAGCAGCCGTCCCCAGACATCCATGACGCCATCGAGTACGCCGGCAACGCCACCCGAGCGTTCCTTCAATGTCGAGAAAAATCGCGAAAGCACGTTGTTTTGCGCCGTCGCCTCATCGGGCGCCAGCACCGCGGCAGAGATGGCACCGCGATCGCCAAGCCTGACTGCCGTGTTAAACGAAGAGTTGAGTTCATCGGGGCTCGAGATGGCACCCGAAACCGCAAAGGCAACCACGCCGTTGCGACCGGGCGGAGCGATACGCGGACGCTCGCCCGAAAGCGCTTTAATGGCCTGGTCAAACGCATTGCCCGCACGGTCGGCTTCGTCCTCGGTCTGACGCTCGAGCTCGAGCTCCTTGTTGCGACAGTCGACGTAGTCCTCCAGGGCGTCTTTAAACTTGTCAAAGTGATACTCGAAGCCGTTTTCGATAGAGGTTGAAGGCGCCGCAACGGCACCAAGCGACAAAACGCCAAAATGGCATTTGCTGCATTTATCCTGTCCATCGTAATCGGCAACCGAAGCAAATCCGCTCGGCGTCCCTTTCTTATAGTTAGGGCAGGTCGTCCCGTAATGCAGATACGCCTTGTCATCGTTCACGCTAGTCGGCCACACCGCATCGGTATAGAGTTCCGTCGCCCGAACCTCATCAGAGTTGCGCGGCAGCAGCGGAATATAGGAGGAGACCCTGTCTCCGTTCTCGGTTATATATGCCCGATCGACCTCCGCGCTCGCATAGGTATAAAACGCCTTACGCGCCGCAGACTCTGCCTTCATCTCGACACTCGAGCCGTGGGGCTTCTCATTTGTCAGACGCCAATGGTAGTAGTCCTTCGCGCGATCAAGGGCAACTTGGGGCTCCCACGTAACGCTCGATGAGTAATGCGGATTTTGAACACCGGAGAGATCCGTTAGGCTTTTCGCACGCTCCCACATGCAAGAACAGCTGCCGACCGAGCCCTTGTCAGACCCACCACAATCCACCAGCCAAGCACGCTCTTTAGCCTTCGCCGTGTCCTCAGAAGCCTTCCGCAGCTCCTCGGCCGCACCCTCTAAATCATCTGATGTGTCTTTAATGGTATCGGTCGAGATCTCTGATCCTTTGAGCGCAGCGAAGTCAGACTCGGATGTCCTGGGCACGGCAAGCGCCGTACCGGTATAGGTCACACTATCGGTATCCTGCGCCGACACCGCCTGCGTGGCACGCGCGGCGATCAGATACGGCAGGGCCGTCTCGATTTTCTGTAAGCCTTCCGATGCGCTTTTGGCAAACTTGTTGCGCGTTTTAATGATCTCAATCCCGGTGTCGACCATATTGCCGGCAACCGGCTCGGCACCCGGGATGAGGATGGCGACCAGGCCCGTCCCGATCGTGGCAAACCCCGCCAGCCCCAGACTCAAGATGCTCGCATCAACCACCGTGGCAGCCGTGTGATAGGACGACACTACGTTGGCACCCGCCAGCGCGCCGCTATCAGCCGCCACCTGGGTATCCCCGGCACGCGACATGCTCCATATCGCCGCGGTCGACGAAAACAACAATGTGAGCACCACTAGGATGACCACCGCAGAGGAGAGCGTGGTGTAGGCACCGTCTTCGATAAACAGGTCGATACCGGCTCGACCCATAAAGCCGCCTCGTTTGCGGAGAGCGCCTGGTCGACGGCGGGCCGCAAACCCTTGCGTCACCCGCAACAGGCAGCGCCTAATCCCATGCAGCAATCCACGAATCATAATCTCCCTCCAGCCATTCGGGACGCGATTGATACGAGACATCGACCTTGAGCTCAACGTAGCCGCCCTCGGCGGTACCACCCATAGCCTGCGCAAACGCACCGATCACAGGCAACGGCTTGACCTCGCCGGAAACGGACACGGACGAGACGCCACCCGCACCGGCCCGGCCAAGCTCGATATCCCACGACAACGGCCCGCCGGCATGAAAGATCGAAACGTTGGGCACTGCGGCAAGTCGGCGGCGGGTGAACTCCTTAAGATCGTCGTCCTCCGCCGTCGTCGTGGTCATGAGCCGCGCGGTCTCGGCGGCGGCAGACTCCATGACCGCGCGCGTATAGAGCAGGCACACCGGTTGCAGCGCGAGAAGGATGAGTGTCAGAAACGTCGGCAGCAAAAAAGCGGCCTCGACCGTAGACTGCGCCCGGTCCTCGCGCGCGGCATCAATACAACGCGATGTCCTTAGCGGCCGCAGCGGCGTCGATAACCGACGTCGAGGCAACGCCATGGGATGCCGCCCGCTCAACCAGCGCCGCCAAGCGCCCATCGGTGCCGGCACGCCAAAGTCCCGCGATCGCCAGCACGATCGATAACAGCGCCACCGTGACGATGGCGTATTCGACCGTCGCCTGGGCAGATTCCTCACGCAGGACATCATGCATTTCACGATCCCTCCTTTGAGTCCGTTGCCTGCGGGCTCAGGCGCACGGCGCGCAGACGACACGAAGCATCGCCAGCATCCGCGGCAATTGTCACCATATCGACCCAGCCGCGTTCGTCGCGCACGATGGCGCCCCACACGTTTCCCTTGATGTCGAGATAGCCGCTCAGAGCAAGTTGCGCCGTGGGTACCTCGCGATAGGCACGCAGCATATCCGCCGCCGCTTCGGTCATCGGTCGGTCCTCGGACCATGCAAGCCGGACCGCAATCGCGTTGCCCTCAGGCGAATCCGTCGCAGTGCCAGACCGCTTGTCGAGCGTCCGCAGAAAGGTTTGCGCCGTGACAGCGACATCCGAATCGTCCGCATCTCGCATCTCATCTTTTTGAGACGCCACCGCCGAATCTGAGCCCAAATCGGAGGCGGTCCCAGGACGCTGCTGCCGCGCGGCGTTAAGCCCCCAAAGCACCGCCGCTATCGCCACGGTCAGGCAAGCAAACACCAGCAGCACCCCGATGGGGCGCTCGCCCTCTACAGGCTGTTGATGCCCTCGCTGATAGCGTTCCATAGATCTTGGACCTTGCCCTTAAATGCGACGATGGCGATAATCGCGATCACCACGAGCACGCCGACCAAGATGGCATACTCGGTGGTACCCTGTGCACTCTCCTCCTGCAATAGTTCCTTGGCGCGCTGACGAACATGTGCCGCCCGGCAAAACGCCCAGCCCTGGACCTTGCCAGCAGCGTCAGTCATCGTGTTCATGTATTCCTCCCTACATCATCCCGCCTGCTCCCAGCAGCGGGCCCAATATGGACAGAAGCAACGCCGGCAAGATGAGCGTGCCGGTGGGAATCAGCAGCTTGACGGGTGCACGCTCGATCTCGCGCTCGACCGCGGCGCGATGAGCCGCACGGATCTCGCGACTTTGAGCGGCCAGCGTCTCGGCAAGTGGGGCACCCAGGGCGAGCGCCTGCCCCACCGTGATGGCAAAGGTCTCGAGCGCTCGCACGTCCAGGTCGCGCGCGGCGGCCAACAACTCGTCCTCACGCGTGCCCACGCCCACCTGCCACGCCATGCAGGCGCGCTCAAGGCGAAGAGCCAGCACTGACCGGCGGTTGGCGCAGAAAATCTCAAGCGCCGCATCAAACGAAAGACCGGCCGAAAGACCCAAGCGCACAACATCGATCATCTCGGACACTTCGCCGAGCGACACTCGCGCCGGGCCGCCCGCTCCAACCGCGCCCTTCACTCGCGCGGTCAGAGCATCGACCACCGAGCGACCCGCGGCAGCGACCAGCACCGCCTCGCGCTTGCAGGCCCCTGCGATCTTGCGTGCATCCGCCCGATCCAAACCCGTCGCGACAAATACACTCAGGGCGCACAGGCAAGCCGCAACTGCAACCGGGGCGCTCATAGCTCCACCCGCATAATGCGCCGGATAACCACCAGGGCAACGGCGTTGAGGGCAAGACCCAGCACCACAGCGCCCGCGCCGGCAGGCGTCGCAAGACCGCGACGAAAATCTGCCGAAAGCAGCACCAACACCGCGCACATGCCCGCCGGCATCGCCGCGACCATATGCGCAGACATGCGAGCCTGCGACGTCTTAACATCCAGGCGGCGCTTGAGCTCAATGCGCTCCCCCACCATGCTCGACGCCTCGGACAGTAAGTCGGCAAGCGGAGCGCCGGTGCGCTGAGACACCTTAAGCGCCAAGGTCACAAGCGAAAGACCGGGGGCGTCGATACGCACGAGCAAGTCATCGAGCGCGTCGGTCGCCGAGATGCCGCAATCGATCGCCGCCGCCACCCGCAAAAACTCGGTATGCACTGGCTTTTGCGCATGAGCGCCCACAAAGCGCATGCCCTGAGCCAGCGAATGTCCCGAGGCAAGCGACATGGAAAGTGCGGTAAACGCCTCGGGCATTGCCTCTTCTGCATCGTGTTGCTCGCGCCGGCTCTCAAAGCCATCCCGAGCGGCACCAACGGCAAACGGAGCAACAAGTCCCAAGGCAAATCCGATGGGCGATAACGACACCATCGTTAGTAAAACGCAGCAGACACCGCTCGATAGCAGCAGAAACGCCAAACGTCCCGAAGCATCTTCGATCACGAGGCCAAGGCGATGCGCCGGAGCCAGCGATGCCCACGAACGGGCGATCTTTTTCAGCAGATCGTTTTCCACCAGCTCACGCGGCAGCTTCTCTGCCACCGTCTCGAGCGCCTGACGTGCCAGCTCCGCCGGCGGTACCTGCGGCACACGAGGTTCCGCCCCGCACGCCGTCGCGACAGAAAGCCCTGCCAAGCCCCCTACGACGAGGGGCACAGTGATCTCCATTCGTCCACCTCCTCTTGTGTGAGCGTCCCCGACCGCAGGCCTTCTGCGATAAACGGCGGCTCGCGGTCAAGCGTCCAGGTGCGCTCGGCGGCATCGAACGTCACATAGCGCTCGAGCTCTACGCCGCCCGATGCGGCGCGTCGCACCCCCGAATACGAGGAGACGAAGCGCCTGCCATCGGCGTGGCGCTCGGACATCACGATACCGTCGAGTGCCATGGCAATCTGCTCCTCGATGAGCTCGCTCGGCAGATCGATGCCATAACGTGCAAGCAACGTCAGACGCACCACGGTCTCCTGTTCTGAACCCGCATGAAGCGTGGTGAGCGACCCGTCGTGGCCCGTGTTCATGGCCTGCAACATGTCGCAGCACTCGGCACCGCGCACCTCGCCCACCACGATGCGGTCGGGGCGCATGCGCAGGGCATTAGTCACCAGGTCGCGGATCGTCACCGCGCCCTCGCCCTCAATTGAAGCCTCGCGCGCCTCTAGGCGCACCACGTGCGGATGATGCGCAAACTTGAGCTCGGCAGAGTCCTCGATCGTCACGATGCGCTCGCCGGTGGAAATCTCACATGACAACGCGTTGAGCAGGGTGGTCTTACCAGACCCCGTGCCTCCCGCAACCGCCAGGTCCTGTCGCAGCGACACCGCGCACGACAGCAGCTGCGCATACCAAAGCGGCAGCGATCCCAACCCCACGAGCTCGTCCAGCGAGCAGATACGGTCCGAGAACTTTCGGATGGTGAGAATCGGTCCGTCAATCGCCACAGGCGGAATCACCGCGTTGACGCGATAGCCCGTTTTGAGGCGGGCGTTGACGATGGGGCTGCGCTCGTCGATACGGCGGCCAAGTGGCGAGATAATGCGGTCGATAAGCACACGGATCTGCTCATCATCCTCAAACGCATGCTCGATGGGGTACAAGACGCCGCCGCGTTCAAAGAAAGCCGAGCGGCAGCCGTTGATCATGATCTCGGTAACGGTGTCGTCCTCGATGAGCGGCTGCAACGGCCCCAAGCCCACCACGTCATCCAAAATCTCGTCGATGATGGTCTCGCGCTCGGGCGTCGCGAGATCGGTCGGCTCCTCAACATTGAGCGCCGCCTCCACCGCAGGACGCAATTCCGAGCGGGCAAGCGCCGGGTCGATATAGGCGCTGATACGCGCCACTTCGTCGTAACCCATGCGGTCCATCACGGCGCGCTTGGTGCGTCGTTTCACCGCGCGGCGACGCCCCGCATCTACAGGCGCTGCCGCCGCTGCAGCGCCGGCAGCCTTAATCCTCGTTTGCAGGCTCATCGCTGATCACCCTCGCGCAACCAGGGAAGGCGGATACGCGGGCGTTCGGTACGCGTTGCACGGTCGGCGACCATATCGCCCCAAGGGCCGACGGCGCACCCCAGTTCCACGAGCATCTCGCGCGTGGCCTCGCGCATGCTAGTCGCAAAAGCACTGGTCTGCCCCACCGCCTCGTCAGCGCGCCCAAACGCCATGAGCGCGGCGAGATCCTGCCCGCCATCGGCGATACGAATCTTGGAGCTCAACGCACAGGCAATCTCAAAGCGCATGGCGACGTCCTCGTCTGCCCCGCGCGCACCGAACCGGTTGAACACGGCGCTCATGCGCGTGCGCGGCACACCTACTCGACTTGCCAGTTCGATGACGCGCGACGCCGATGTCGCGGACGACACCGCCGCATCGCCAACGACCAGGCAACGGTCGCTCGCCGCCACCGCAGCCGCCACGGCGTCGCCCCAAAAGACCGAGGTATCGATAAATACCACGTCGGATTCGCGACGCAGGACATCAAGCAGTAGCTCCACCGGACGCGCCATGAGCTCAGCTTGCTCGGGCGCCGCGACGGGACCCCAGAGCGTAACGCCCGGCGCCACGCGCATCGATGTGGCTACGATATCCGGCTCGGTGAGCGTGCCCGCCGCCGACGGCTCGATAAGTGCCGCCATATCGCGCGGAGCATCGACGCCTAACAAGTCGTAAAGGTTTCCAAACATCAGGTCCAGGTCGAGCACGGCGGCACGCAAGCCCAACAGCGACGATGTGTGTGCCATGGTGGCAACGATCGTCGACTTGCCGCAACCGCCCGAACCCGAAATGGCGCAGATGACCGGAGCTCGATGCGGCGAAGCGGCAGCGTCTGCCGGCGGCATCGGAGGCGGCGGGGCGGGCGTCGGTGACAGCGTCCCCGTCTCCCCCGCCGCAACCACACGCTGCGTCCAAGCCGGCATGGCAGCTTGTTCGGTCTGCGAGGCAGGCTCGTTCTGCGCAATCTGCTCATGCTGCATCAGCGACAACTCGCCGCACCCGGCAAAGCCCTCAACTTCATCGAGTTCATCCGCCAGATTCACGCCGTGCACGTATCCCATATCTACAGCCGGGGAATCGCCAGCATGCTGCGCCGGCCCTCCAGCGTCATCGTGTACAAGGGGGTTCCGGGGGCGCCGACCATGCTCGGCTTCCGCTTTTCCATAATCATCAACACGCGGGCCTCTTGTAGCGCGAGGCGCCCCGGGTTCCCTATCAACAAAAGCATCGGGCTCAATCGTCATGCGCCGATCGGAATCAACCGCTCCCTCGCCCGTGCGCCCGTTGCCGCATATACTGTGTGCAGCGATGACCTCGGTCGCCCCCGCGCGAAACAGCCCCTCGATATCCGACGGATCGAGCGCTTCTATCAACACGACCACGCGGCTCACGCGGCCTTCGGCCGTCAGGCGCGCAACAGTCTTGCGCACATCTTCGGTATCAAACAGAGACGCCGCGATGATGGCAGCCCCGCGGCGTGACGGAAACGCCCGCGCCATGGAAACCAGCCCGTCCAGGTCACCCACACGAAGCACCTGTGCACCCACATCACGGCCCTCGACTTCCCGCTGCAACAGTCCGTAATCGCCGCACGCGCAGCACGCAAGCCAGATCGCCTTCATCACTCGTCGCCTCCGCTCTTTTTGCCGCGCGCCGTGGCGGGAATCGTCAAGCTGACCGTTCCCTTGCCCGAGGCTCCCAGCAGTTCCTTGACGTCTTCGGGGTCAGCCGCCAGCGTCACCCATTCGATCTTGCCCTCGCGCGTGGCACCGGAATCCTCGCTGGTATCGATCACGTACGCGCCGCACAGCCGATCGGTCACGCCGTCTTTTTGCACATACACATCCACGTAGCTGCCCACGCCCGCAGCACCGCCGACCGAGTGCTCGGCATCGACCGCCACCGAAACGGCGACCTTGCCCTTAGGCACCTCGAGCTTGTGGCTCTCGGCCTTGGTGTAGACATTGCAGATCACGGCGTTTTTGGGAATACGCGAAGTCGTCACGTCGCCGCGCACCTGGCGCAGCTCGGTCGCCGCGTCACGCGGCAGCAGGCTCGTCAGCCATTCCTGGGTTATGACATTGGTCTCATCGAGGGTCTCGCCCACATCGATATCGCGCGCCGCGACGCATACCTCGACGCGATCGCCACCGTACTTGGCCAAGGTCTCAGCCTGGACCTGTTCGGCTCGTGAGCGGATCGACGAGCCGTAAGCCATGCAGAGCAGCGCAGCGAGCACGCCCGCGACCAGACTGATGGCGATGCGCTTGCTCTTGTTCACGGCCGCTCCTCTCATGGCAGTGCCGGGCGAATGCCCGTACCACCATTGTCTGGGCGGTCAGAGCGCAAAGCGGCGCAATCGCGATCTTGGTTTTCGATGTCAAACCAATCGCTGACCAAAAGCTGACCTGCCCGTCAAGCTCGTGGCAAGGTTTTGGTCAGCACGTCAGCAAACTGCATGTTTCGAGGCTTTTCCGCAGCAAAAAAGCCGTCTCCCGAACAGTTGGGAGACGGCTGTCATAGGAAAAATCAATTACAGATGGACATCTGGATCGAGCATTTGAGCGCTCACGCGCATGGATGACGCCAGGTTTTGGAACGTTTCCAGACGCAGGCTGTCAATCTGCCCGGCGTCCTCGGCCTCGCGAACGGCGCAACCCGGCTCATGGGTATGCGTGCAATCGCCAAACCGGCACGCGCGCGATGCCTCGACAATCTCGGGGAAGGCGCGGGCCAGCCCCCGCTCGTGACCCACGAGCGGTAGGCTGCGCAGACCCGGGGCATCGGCGATCACGCCGGCGTCGCCCGGCAGCGCCACCATCACGCGCGCGACGGTAGTGTGACGGCCCTGGTCGTCGCGTTCGCGCACACCGCCGGTCGCCAACGTATCGTGGCCCAGCAGTGCATTGAGCAGCGTCGACTTGCCGGCACCCGACTCGCCCAGAATCATGGCGCAGCTCCCGACAGGCACGCAAGCACGGACCTCGTCCAGGCCGCGGCCCTCGGCAGAGGACGTCACGATCACGCGCACGTCCGGACCCACCAGGCGGCGCACGCGATCCAGATCGCGCTCGAGCTCCCCGGCATCGCAGCGGTCAGCCTTGGTGAGTACCACCACCGGTTCGGCATCGCAGTCGAGCGCCAACACCAGCGAGCGCGCCACGCGGTCGAGCAGCACCTCGCCGGCACCGAGCGCCTGCACGATTAGCACGCTATCCACGTTGGAGCAGAGCACCTGGCGCTCTCCGCGGACACGGCCGCGCCAACGCTCAAAGCTCGTACGGCGCGGCAGCACGCACTCAATCACGCCCATATCGTGCCCGGGAGCGCGGCGCACCGCCACACGATCGCCCACGGCAGGCAGCAGGACCTCGTCCCCACCGCGCGACTTGGCAAATCCCACGGCATGCTCGGCGCGGAAGGTATCGTCGGCAGTCGCCACCAGTGGAAACCCGCGATCCAAGCGCACCACGGCGCCAAGCTGCATCTGCTCGGGCTCCTCGGCATGTGCGCAGAAATCATCAAAGGCAGCCTGCTGAGCTTCATCGACCGGCAGGTCATCGAACGCCGGAACGTCCTGCAGCGCGTCGAGTCCCGGCACGCTCGCCAGCAGCTCCTCGGCAGACGCGGGAGCCTCGGTCGCGAGCTTCCGACGACGATCGCGCTTAGCCCGCGCCCCCGTCGTCTTTTTCTTCGCTTTAGCCTTAGCCTTGCCCACAAGCGCCTCCCAGCACCATAAATCACAACTGAGCAGGTATTTTAAATCAAAAAGAGCTGGCCGGGCAAAGCCCGACCAGCTCACATACTTTCCCTCAGCTTACGGTCCCGAGAGGTTATCCGAAGGCCCGCCCGCCGGGAGGGGTTTCTTCTGAGTGATCCCGCAGCGCGAAGCGCGAGGACCAGCGAAGAAGAAAACACGCAGGGGCGGGCCCGGACAGGTTAACTTACTCCTTCTCGACCGCGCGCATGATCGCCTTGTAGACCTCCATCAACGGGATGATCAGGAAGGCCAGGCCCAGCGCGGCAAGAACGCCCTTGAGCTCAAGCGTCACAGGGCCAAAGAACATCTCGGCAAGCGTCGGCTGCACGGTCACGATCACCGTCAGCACCAGTGCCAGAGCGGCGGAAGCCCACAGCCACTTGTTCTGCTTCTTCATGGTGAACAGCGACGCACGACGGCTGCGCATATTGAAGCAGTGGAAAAT
Source organism: uncultured Collinsella sp. (assembly GCA_902405995.1). Lineage (GTDB taxonomy): Bacteria > Actinomycetota > Coriobacteriia > Coriobacteriales > Coriobacteriaceae > Collinsella. Next base: position 15,692 of record CABPCG010000021.1, on the reverse strand, counting down.
CTCGACCATGTTGAGCGTGATGAACGCCATCATCACGCCTTCCTCGTCGGCATTGCCGGCGATCATATCGGCGATGTGGATGTAGCCCATGTCAAAGTACACGCCCACAAAGAAGCTCGCCAGCACCAGCACGGTGATGATTAGGCCCTGGACCACGCAGTCCAGACCCATATGTCCGGCAAAGACACCATCCTTGGCGTTGCGCGGCTTGCGCTTCATGATGTCGCCCTCGGCGTCCTCCATGCCCAGCGCGAGCGCAGGGAAGCAGTCGGTAACCAGGTTCACCCACAGCAGCTGCACCGGCTGGAAGATGGTAAAGCCGATGAGCGTGGCGATAAACACCGAGAAGACCTCGGCAAGGTTGGCCGAAAGCAGGAACTGGATGACCTTGCGGATGTTGTCGTAGATGCGACGGCCCTCTTCGCAGGCACCGATGATGGTGGCGAAATTGTCGTCGGCAAGCACCATGTCGGCGACGTTCTTGGTGACATCGGTACCGGTGATGCCCATGCCCACGCCGATGTCGGCGCGCTTGATGGACGGGGCGTCGTTGACGCCATCGCCCGTCATGGCCACGATCTGGTCACGCGACTTCCAGGCCTCGACGATGCGGGTCTTGTGCTCGGGCTGGACGCGGGCGTACACGCCGTAGTCCTCGATGTGCGCGTCGAGCTCCTCGTCGCTCATGCGATCGAGGTCGGCACCGGTGATGGCATGGCTGCGATCGGTGACGATGCCCAGCTGCTTGGCGATGGCCACGGCGGTGTCGATGTGGTCGCCCGTGATCATGACGGTGCGGATACCGGCATCGTGCGCCTCGCGGATGGCGTCGGCGACCTCGGGGCGGACAGGGTCAATCATGCCGGACAGGCCGCAGAAGACCAGGTCGTGCTCGAGCGCAGCGGGGCTGCAGTCGCTCGGGACCTCGGTGTAGGTGCGGCTTGCCAGCGCCAGCACGCGCAGAGCCTCGTCGGCCATGGCCTTGTTGGCGGCCACGAGCTCGGCGCGACGCTCCTCGGTCAGCGGGACGACCTTTTCGCCCTCGTAGATATGGGTGCACAGGCCGATCACCACGTCGGGCGCGCCCTTGGTGTACTGCTCGTACTCGCCGTCCAGGGTCTCGACGACCACGGACATCATCTTGCGGCCGGAGTCAAACGGGGCCTCGCCCACGCGCGGGTGCTCGGCAGTCAGGCCGGTGAGCCCCGCCTTGCCGGCGTCGTTGACGAGCGCGCACTCAGTCGGCTCGCCCACGGCCTCGCCCAGCTCCTCGTCCCACTGAGCATCGGAGCACAGGGCCATACCGGCCAGGAACTTCTCCTTGGGCGCGGCGAGCTCGTGCTTGACGACGGTCATCTTATTCTGGGTAAGGGTGCCGGTCTTGTCGGAGCAGATGGTCTGCGTGCAGCCGAGAGTCTCGACGGCAGAGAGCTTGCGGATGATTGCCTGGCGCTTAGCCATCTTGGTCACGCCAAGCGATAGCACGATGGTCACGACGGCGACCAGGCCCTCGGGGATGGCAGCGACGGCGAGCGAGACGGCGACCATAAAGGTATCGAGCAGGGAGGTCGGGTCGGTAAGAACGTTGCCCACGCCGTGGCGGATGATATCAACGCCAAAGATGACGACGCAGATGACGATAACCATAATGGTAAGGATGCGGCTGAGCTCGGCGAGCTTCACTTGCAACGGCGTGAGCTCTTCCTTGGCCTCGGCCAGGGCGCCGGCGATCTTGCCCATCTCGGTGTTCATGCCGGTGCCGACCACGACGGCGCGACCACGGCCGTACACGACGGTGGAGCCCATATAGCACATGTTCTTACGGTCGCCGAGCGGCACGTCATCGGTGCCCGCAGCGAGCTCGATCACGTTGGCGTGCTTCTCTACGGGCACGGACTCGCCGGTGAGCGCGGCCTCTTCGATCTTCATCGTGGCGCTCTCGAGCACGCGGCAGTCGGCCGGGACGGAGTCGCCCGCCTCGAGCATGATCACGTCGCCGGGCACGAGCTCGGCGCTCGGCAGGTGCACGAGCTTGCCGTCGCGCAGCACCTTGGACTGCGCCGCACTCATCTCCTGCAGGGCCTCGAGGGCCTCCTCGCTCTTGGCTTCCTGGACCACGCCCAGCACCGAGTTGACGATAACGACGAACATGATGATGGCAACATCGGCAAAGTCGGGCTCGCCCTTGACCATGCCCGTGAGCGCACTGATGACGGCGGCAACGATCAGCATGATGACCATGGGGTCGGCCATCTGCTCAAAGAAACGCTTCCACAGCGGCGTCTTCTCGGCTTCCTCGAGCTTGTTAGGGCCTGTCTTGGCGAGGCGCGAAGACGCCTCGTCGTTGCTCAGGCCGAGGTTCTCATCGACACCTTGGTCGCTGAGCACCTCCGCCGCGGCGGACAGGTATTCCTTTTGCATATAGAGTCCCCTCCTGGGATTCGGGCCACTCAGCAGATTGATGCCCGATCATAATTCCCAGGAGAAGGGCAAGGGCTCATCAAGGCTGCCGTGCTGAGCGGCAGTTGATAGTGGAGCTATGGTACCCCAAAGCGACGCGTCTAGCCAAAACAATCGGTTTGGAAATATGGTCCGCACGCAACGGTGCAGACCGTGTGATGCTCAACATTGGTAAAACGTTTTTTCTTCGGCACATCGCCAAACTGACATATCTCCCAGATAGCAGCGGTTGGAGTGGTTGGTAAAGATTTTTCATATACCGTTTTTCCCGCAAAAAATGAACTTCCATTTCGGCATACGGTCGATTTTTTGGGGTATTCGGTCGGCATTTCGTTATAATCATCTCGGTTTTATTTCTTATGGTTTATCTATCAGCGCAAGACGATGTCAGATGGAGGTCTGAATGTACAAGCGCACTAAGATTGTATGCACCATGGGTCCCGCCTGCGATAGCGACGAGACCATCCGCGAGATGATCAAGGCGGGCATGAACGTCGCCCGTTTTAACTTCTCGCACGGCTCCTACGACGAGCACCACGGTCGCATCGAGCGCGTCCGCCGTATTTCCAAGGAGCTCGGTCTGCCTGTCGGCATCCTGCTCGACACCAAGGGCCCCGAGGTCCGCACCGGCCTTCTGGTCGACGGCAAGAAGGTTGCCGTCAAGACCGGCGATAAGATCGTCGTCACCGCTCAGCCCACGTCCGAGGATTTCCATGGCACCGCTGAGCACATCTCCCTCGACTACCTGGCTCTGCCTTCCGAGGTCGAGAAGGGCTCCCTCATCCTGATCGATGACGGCCTGGTTGCCCTCGAGGTCGAGTCCGTCAGTGGCCAGGACATGACCTGCGTCGTTAAGAACGACGGCCTGATCGGCGAGCGCAAGGGCGTCAACATGCCCAACGTCAACATCTCGCTGCCCGCCATCACCGAGCGCGATCGTCAGGACATCCTCTTTGGCCTGACCGAGAACATCGACTACATCGCCGCTTCCTTCATCCGTGACGGCGAGTCCGTCCGCGGCATCCGCGAGCTTTGCCGCGAGAACGGCGGCGAGCACGTGACGATCTTCCCGAAGATCGAGTGCGCCTTGGGCGTCGAGAACTTCGACGAGATTCTCGAGGCTTCCGACGGCATCATGGTCGCCCGTGGCGACCTGGGCATCGAGATCAAGCCCGAGCTCGTTCCGCACATCCAGAAGGAGATCATCGCCAAGTGCAACGCGGCCTACAAGCCCGTTATCACCGCTACGCAGATGCTCGACTCCATGCAGCAGAACCCGCGCCCGACGCGCGCCGAGGTTGCCGACGTTGCTAACGCCATTTATGACGGCACCGACGCCGTCATGCTGTCCGGCGAGTCCGCTGCCGGTAAGTACCCGGTCGAGGCCGTCAAGATGCAGGCCAGCATTGCTCTCGAGACCGAGAAGTACCTCCCGGCCCACGCTCCGCTCGAGGTTCCGGCCGATGCTCACGGCACCCGCGTCGTCAACAACGTTGTGGGTATGTCCGCTGTGAACATGGCCACCACCGTTGGCGCCAAGTGCATCACCGTGCCGACGACCACCGGTCGTACCGCTCGCCTGATCTCGCACTTCCGTCCCAACATGCCGATCTGCGCGTTCTCCCGCCACGAGTGGGCCGTCCAGCAGATGATCATGTACTGGGGCGTTATCCCGCACCAGGCCGAGATTACCCAGGGTACCGTCAACGGCACGATCGTCAAGGCGATTGAGACCGCTAAGGAGCTCGGCTACGTCGAGGCCGGCGACCTGACCGTCGCCACCGCCGGCGATCCCCGCATGAGCGTCCAGCTCGAGGACAAGGTCTCTTCGACCAACGTCGCTTACGTCGCTCAGGTGCGCTAAATCGCACTTGCAAGCACACTTGCAGTGCAAAGGGCCCGGAAGGCTTCGCCTTCCGGGCCCTTTTTCTGTGTCAATGCCGGCACACGGCAAAACACGCACCCATTTCTTTACCAAAAGCGCGAAATCCACCTTTCGAGGCCCAAAAATAAAGTCCCAAGCGCTAAAAGTGTTCGCCCGATGGCGAAACCACACCTTACCCGACGCTGCTAAATCGTTTTAGCAAGAGCCAGATCGACCGCGTTTTCGGAAGTATGCGGCAAATTCTGAGACCTCCGAGCACACCCCGTTTTTCCCACCAAAATGCCTGATAAACTGGCCTCAAAAGCCAGGTCTGCTCACAGGGTTCAGATTTTGCCGCATACTTCCGAATTGACGCTGGCATCGCACGGTCCAAAAGCACATTTCGACCAGGAGGATATCATGGACCTGACGCTATGCGGTCAATCCGCTTTTTACTATCACCGTATCCCGCCGCAGGTATTAGGGCTTTACCCCGCCATTAGCCTTGGCAATATGGATCGCAGATGTTGCGGCCTCGGAAGTCATGCAGTTGTAAAAGACCTGCTTCACGCACCGCTTCACAGGCTTGTATTCACTCGAGTACAATCCGGGTCGCGAAGCCTGTTTAAATCGCACCTCCTGACCCAAGAGCCGCCTCCCGGGTCGTTTAGGCAAACTGAACATGGATTTGATGTCACGTCGCCCGAGTTTACGCTGCTCAGCCTTGCTACGCAGGTCTCACGCAACCAGTTACTCATGGCTTGCCACGAGATGTGCGGCTCCTTTGCAGTGTTTAAGCCCTGCGAGCGAACGCAACAACAACTCGATGAAGCCATTTCGCTTAAGCTCATTCCACCCAACTGCGGTTGGGAGCGTGTTGTCGACACCAAGGGCAATGACACCAATTTGTGGAAGCGCCCGCCGCTCCTCAGCGCGGCGGATATCGCCGCGTTCGCCAAGCAGGCTGCAGGCCTGCGCGGCGTTAAACAACTGCGCTGGGCGGCCGAGCACATGACGGGGCAGACCGCCTCGCCCTTCGAAGTACAGACCTCCATACTTGTCTCGCTCCCCCGCAACGAGGGCGGCATGGGTATCAACATCGCAAACAACGTGCGCATCCCACTCAGCGACGCCGCGCGCTCACTGTATGACAAAACCTGCTGCTACGCCGATATCCTCATCGAGAGCAACACCGACAGCATGGGCGTCATCTTGGAATGCCAAGGCCGCTCCGCCCACGATGGCGAAGCCGCAAGTCTCTCCGATGCCGAGCGCACCACCGCCCTCACAAGCATGGGCTATGACGTTATCTAGATAACCTATGAGCAAATCAAAGACACGAAGAGCTTTAACAACATCGCCGAACTCATCCATAAAAAGGCAGGGCTCCCCTACATCCCAAAGACCGATCAGGAACGCACCACCGAAGATGCCCTGCGGCGGGAGCTATTGGTCGATTGGGATGAGCTGTTCGCCGTCAAGCCGGCCAGCTAGCAGCTAGCGATCAGGGGGACTGCGGGAACGTCAGAAGCAGCAACGCGAACCGCAAATCCCGCCTCGGTTAGCTCGATGACCTCGGTAAACGTTGCATCGAAAAACTCCTCGGTTAGCAGGCGATACGGCGGATGATCGGGCTCGCCGGGGTTTTCGCGTACAATCTCGTGCATGACGCCGATAGTCTTGAGCACATATTCTTTATGGATGGGATACTGCCCAAAACGCGTCGCAGCGGTATAGAGGCGATCGGTCGCACGCGGAATGGAAACGATGCCCAGCGTCTTGCCAAACCAGTCAAAGTCGCCTTGCTTTTTAATGCGGAATTCCTCGCACGGCTTGCCGCCGTGCGCTTCCAGATACTGGTTCACACGCGTGTTCCATACCGTGTCGGCCACCAGATGCGACCAGACGCCCAGCGTTAAATCGAGCAGCGACTGCGCCACATCTTCGGACGCAAGCGAGAACTCACAGGCGCCGGGACCGACAACCGGCTCGGCATCCCTGTAGCGCTGAGGATAGTGCACGCGGTTCAGTCGCTCGCGCTCCTCGACAATCGAGGTAGCCTCAGCAGGTTCGCCCGCGGGTGCGCCTTTAAGCAACGGTGCCACATAGGTATCCCAGAACTCATGCTCACGAGGCTTAGGGATAGGCTCGGGCTTGGCAAAGTGCGTAATGCGGTACGGGATGGGATCGGCAATGCCGGGAACCATATAGCCCACAAAAATGTCCGGAACCACGCAACCAAACAAAAAGGCATTGCGATCACGCACGCTATCGGCAAGCGCACTGGTGCGCTCCAGCAAACGCTCCGTCTGAGCGATATGAATGTTCCAGCTTGGCATAGCCACCCCCATAAAAAACCTGGATAACTATACCATCACGGCAAAGCCGCGCGGGCGGCTACGCATCCCCTACGCAGCAACTATTCCGCAGCACCGCTCTCGGTTCCATACGACGGCGAAGGCGCCTCGACCACATGGTGATATCGATCGATATAGATGGCACGGGCCCCCAAGCGGCGCACCAAATCTTGATGGTGCGTACTCATCAAAACCGTCTTACCGGCAGCAACGTAGGCCAGCAAAAAGTTGACTACGATGTCGCACGAGTCCTCATCGAGACCGTTGGTGGGCTCGTCGAGCACCAAGATATCGGGGTTCATCGACACGATCGCAGCCAGCGCCACGCGCTTCTTTTGCCCGCCCGAAAGCTGATAGGGCGAGGCATCGACCAGATCGGCAACCTGGAACAGCTCCATGGCATCGCGGACGCGGCGCTCGAGCTCGTCTGTCGGCAGCCCCATCTGCGCGGGGCCAAAAGCAACTTCCTCGCCCACCGTAGCGCAGAACAGCTGGGCGTCGGCATTCTGGAACACAAAGCCCACGCGCTGATGGAACCGCTGAGCGGCCGCGGAATCCCTTAGAAACGCCGCATCGATCACGTGCCCGCCAAACAGGTATATCCCTGCGTCCGCGAGTTCAAGGCCGTTAATAAGGCGCATAATCGTCGTCTTACCGCAGCCGTTGGGACCGAGTAGGGCAACGAGTTCACCACGATCGACCTGCAGCGACACACCATCGACAACCGTATGCCCCGCATAGGAGAACACCACGTCGCGAAACTCGATGAGCGGCACGCTCTTGGCGCCAGTAGCACCGCTCGCGCCCATCACGCCATTCGTATCGTTTGCCAAAACGTCGCCCTTCCCTATCCACATCGACGGCTCGGCCGCCCGCGCTACAGCACCGCGCACAACGCGGCGAGCAGCACCACGACGGCCGCATAAACCGCATCGCGCCAGCCAAAGCCGCTCCGCCCGGGCGCCGGGTACGCACCGGCAAAGCCGCGGCAGAGCATAGCCTCGTCCATCGCGTGGCTGCACTCCATCGCCTTGATAAAGGTCATGCCCATGATACCCGCGATCGAATCGGTACGCGAAAATCCCTCAGGCGCACGGCCAACGCTGCGCAACATGACCGATTCGCACAGATCGTGCGCCGTGCATCCCAGCACCTCGATATGCTTGAGTGCCATATCAAAGGTAAAGATGACCTCGTCGGGCAGGCGCAGCATCTTAAGCGCCGCCGACATGCGACTCCAGGTGAGCGTCCACGAAACGCCCAGCACCAGCGACACGTTAATGAACGTCTTGAGTGCAATCTTGAGCATGGCGCCCGTGGCGGAAGCACCCAGCAGCAGGGCAGGCAGCGCCAAAACCACGGCAAACCCCGCGGCAGCCAACGCCGGCACAAAGGTAGCGCACAGCCCGCGTACAGGGCGCACCGCGACCAGCACCAACGCGATAGCCGCCATCAACATGAGGTACAGCGGGCTCTGCGTCAGGCACACGCACAGAACGCAGACGAACATCCCCACCAGGCGCACCGGAGCCGAAACGCAAGAAAGGGCACGGTCGACCATCGACCCGCCCTCGTTCGCGCCTCCACCCAGGCGAACCCGCTCAAGCAGGCTCGCCAGGTGCAGGACATTCTTTTGCATTACACGATGCCGAGCCCCCGCGGGCTCGTAACGCTGCTCGACCGTAAGCCAGCTAGGCAGCTCGGCTATTGCCATGAGCACCGCTTTCCTTGACCGTCAGCGAGACCAGGCGGAATGCGATGGTCAGCACCGCCACGCCAATCACGCCCGAGAGGATATACATGGCAGCCTGGCCGGCAAAGCCAAGACCCTGCTCCTCGGAATAGGCCTGCAGATAATCGCCCGTGGGCAGGGTGTCGGCAAAGGTCGGGGCATCGAGGCCGACCGAAGCCTGCAGGCTGTCGTCGCCAGCCTCCTGAACGGCGGTCGCGGCGCCCTCGGCGTCCCACTCACCCCAGGCGTCACCCGTGGCCAACAGGCCCAGCGGCGTGGCCACGACAAGCACGGCGACCAGGATGAGCGTGGGGATCAGCGAGGTCTTCTTGGCAGCAGTGCCCTCGGCAGCAAGCTGGCCATCGACGGCCTCGGACCCGACGATAACGCTCGGCGCCGTCTTCTTAATGAAACCGTAGATGGCGGCCGTCGCCACGCCCTCGACCACGCCGGCAACCAACATATGCGGAATCATCATGGCCGGAATGGCAATGGACAGCGGGAAGGGGCAGTACAACGGCGCGCCCGAAGCGTTAGTAAAGAGCATGGGCTGAATACCAAACTCGACCGCCGCGCACAGGGCCGCCAGGCACAGGCCGACCCAGCCGCTTACGATGGCCGAAACCGAGGTGCCCCAGCTCTTGTCGTGCAAACGGCTGTTGAGCGCACGGAATACGATAGCAGCGGCAAACGGCAGCACGAAAGCCATGTTAAAGCAGTTGGCGCCAAAGGACAGGATGCCGCCGTCGCCAAACAGCAGCGCCTGCAGTGCGAGTGCGACCGAGACTGCAATGGCAGCAGCCTCGGGGCCTAGCAGCAGCGCGATGAGCGCGCCACCAACAGCGTGACCAGTGGTGCCGCCAGGCAGCGGCACGTTGAACATCATGAGCAAAAAGGAGAATGCGGCGCAAATGCCCAGGAACGCCATGTGCTCGCGATCGAGCGTGGCGCGTACCTTTTTGATGCAATGGACCCAAACGGGGACCATCGCCACCGCCATAACGGCATCGGTCTGCGGGGACAGATAATTATCGGGAATATGCATGAGCCCTCTCAATCAGAACGTTGTGTGTTACGTTTCCAACAATCCGTAACACCGACTCTGCATACTAACAAAAAGGCGCACCGCCCACAACGCAGCACGCCCTTGCAATACGTACGTTATTAGCCCAGGTCCACGCACCGCCCAATAAAGGGCCCATGCACTCCCAACTTTCCGGTCACCCGGAAGAAGGTGCGATCCGCTCGCAACAAGGTTAACGCAGGAACCCGCCCCCGAGAGGGGTTTTCTAAGGCAACATCCCGCAGCCGCGAAGTGGCGAGGACGTTGCCGTGAAAACCCCGCAGGGGGCGGGTTCCGAACAGCAAAGATTACGAGCGGACTTCGCCGTTTACGCCCTTGCACACCTTGGTGACGATCTTCTGGTGCGCCTTCTCGACCTCTTCGCTGGTAAGCGTGTGGTCGTCCGAGCGATACGTGAGCGCGAAGGCCATGGACTTCTTGCCCTTGCCGATGCGGATGGGATCGCGGTAGACGTCGAACAGGCGCACGCCCTCGAGCAACTTACCGCCGGCGCTCGTAATGCGGCGCTCAAGATCCTCACAGGTCACGGAGTTGTCGACCACAATGGCAAGGTCATGCTCAACAGCCGGGTACTGCGAGAACTCGCGATAGTTCTCCTGGTTGCGGGCGCCCTTGATCAGCTTGTTCAAGTCGAGCTCAAAGGCAACGACGACCTCATCGATGCCCATCGCCTCGCGCGCCTCGGGGTGAATCTCGCCGACCCAGCCCAGCACGGTTCCGCCGGACAGAACCTCGGCCGCACGACCCGGCTGCAAGAAAGCGTAGCCCTCGCCCTCGACGGGACGGAAGCGAACCTTCTCGATGCGCAGCTGGGCGAGCAGCTCCTCGACAATGCCCTTGCCAAAGAAGAAGCGCAGCTTACGGTACTTCATGTTCCAGGACTGCTCGCTCCACTGGCCCGAGAGCACACCCGCCACGGACTTGGTCTCCTTGGGCAGGCTGGCGTTCTCGCGACCGTGGAACAGGCTGCCGACCTCGTACAGGTGCACGTTGGGCGTACCGTGCGCCTCGTTGTAGGCCACGGACTGCAGCAGGCCCGGCAGCAGCGAACGACGCATCTCGGTCTGCTCGGCCACCAGCGGGTTCATGAGCACCACGGGGCAGCCGCGGCCTTCGGTGGACATGCCGATCTTCTCCAGGTCGCCCGGGGCGGCAAAGCCAAAGGTCGTGGTCTCGTTGAGGCCGCAGGCGCGCAGGATCTCGCCGACCTTGCGGGTGAGCTTCTGCTCGCGGGTCAGGCCGCCGATGTGGTTCTTGGCAGCCGGGATGGTCGCCGTCACACGGCCCATGCCCCATAGGCGCAGGACCTCCTCGATCAGGTCAATCTCGCGCGGCAGGTCGGGACGGAAGCTCGGCGGGGTAACCATAAAGTCCTCGCCGTCGCGCTCGACGGTGCAGCCCAGACGGGTAAGCGAACGCTCGATAAAGTCGGGCTCGATGTCGGCACCGCAGATGGCATGCACGCGGGCCAGGCGCAGCTTAATGCTGTCGATGGTCTTGGGCGCGGGGAAAACATCGACATAGCCGGGAGCAACCTCGCCGCCGGCGATCTCCTCGATGAGCGCGCAGGTAACGTTGGCGACATCCACGCAGCCAGTCTCGTCAACCTGGCGCTCAAAGCGAATGGAGGCGTCGGAGATCAGCGACAGATCGCGGCTGGTGTGCGAGGTGCGACCGGCGTTGAAGCAAGCGCTCTCGACCATCACGTCGACGGTGTCGTCCTCGATCTCGGAATCCATGCCGCCCATAACGCCGGCCAACGCCACGGGGCGCTCGCCGTCGGTGATAAGGCCCATGCCGGCGTCGAGCACGCGCTCTTCGCCATCGAGCGTCGTGAATTTCTCATCCTGCTGGGCGGCGCGAACCACCACGCGACGGTGGCCATCGCGCTCGGCAAAGGTGTCCAGGTCAAAGGCGTGCAGCGGCTGACCGGTGAGCATCATCACGTAGTTGGTGATGTCGACGATGTTGTTGTGCGGACGCACGCCCAGGGCGTTAAGGCGCTTGACCATCCAGTCGGGCGACGGGCCGACCTTCACGTTGCGCACGATGCGAGCGACATAGCGGTCGCACAGGCCCTCGTCGGCAATCTCGACGGAAAGCTCGTCGTCGGTCGCGCGGCCGGTCTCGGCCTTGATGGCGGGCAGCTCAACGTGGAAATCGCGATCGAAGATGGCGCCGGTCTCGCGGGCCATGCCGATCATGGACAGGCAGTCGGGGCGGTTGGGCGTGATCTCGCAGTCGAGCACAGTATCACTCGAGCCCACATACTCGGCAAACGGCATGCCGCAGGGCGTATCCTCGGGCAGGATCATAATGCCAGAGTGGTCGCCGCCCAGGCCGAGCTCGCGTGCGGAGCAGTTCATGCCCATGGACACGACGCCGCGAAGCTTGCTCTTCTTGATCTTGACGTCGCCGGGCAGAACTGCGCCGATCATGGCCGTGACGATGTGATCGCCGGCCTCGAAGTTCTGCGCGCCGCAGACGATCTGCAGCGGAGCGGGATTGCCGTCGGCGTCGAGGTTCTTGTCACCCACGTCGACCGAGCACACATACATATGGTCGCTATCGGGGTGCGGGGTCTTGGTGAGCACCTTGGCGGTCACCACGTGGTCGAAGGATTCTCCCACGGTGTCAATCGCCTCGACCTCGGTGCCGGTACGGATATATTCGTCCGAAAGGGTCTTGGGATCCTCCGGAATATCGATCATGGTCTTGAGCCAGTCGTAAGAAACGCGCATCTAACTGGTCTCCTTTCATAAATGCGGCTTTGAGCCAAAAACTGCAACGGAGACGGGTTTTCCAAGTGCCGCAGATTGCCTTGAAAGAGGAGGGCCGCGTACTTAGGTACGCAACCGACGATTGAAAGGCAAGGTGCGGTGCTTGGGAAAGCCGCCGGGCCTAGAACTGATTTAAGAAGCGCATATCGCCTGTCATGAGCGTTCTGAGGTCCGGCAGGTCGTAGCGCAGGGCCGCGACGCGCTCGGCGCCAATGCCAAAGGCGAAGCCGGTATACTTCTCGGGGTCGATGCCGCAGTTGATAAGAACGTTGGGGTCGACCATGCCGCAGCCCAGGATCTCGATCCAGCCGCTGTGCTTGCAGAAGTTGCAGCCCTTGCCGCCGCACACGTGGCAGCTCACGTCCACCTCGCAGCTGGGCTCGGTGAAGGGGAAGAAATGCGGGCGGTAACGCGTCTTGCGATCCTCGCCAAACATGCACTTAACAAAGTAGTCGAGCGTGCCCTTCAGGTCGCCAAAGGTGATGCCCTCGTCGACGACCAGGCCCTCGATCTGGTTGAACTGCGGCAGGTGGCAGGCATCGGCCGTGTCGGGACGGTAGACGGTGCCCGGGCAGATCATGTAGATGGGCGGCTTTTGCGACTCCATGGTGTGGATCTGCACGCCCGAGGTCTGGGTGCGCAGCAGCACGTCGGACTCGCCGTGGGCGTGAGCCTCGGGGTGCGCGACGCTGCCGGGGTTGTTGTCGACCACGTAGAAGGTATCGCGGGCCGAGCGGCTCGGGTGATCCATGGGGGCGTTGAGCGCGGTGAAGTTGTAGTAGGAGGTGTCGACCATGGGACCGGACTCGACGGTATAGCCAATACCGCAGAAGATGTCCTCGGCCTCCTCGATAATCTGCTTGATCAGGTGCTGGTGACCGATCTGCGGACGGATGCCCGGCAGCGTGATGTCGACGGCATCGTGCTCGAGTGCGTGTTTAAGGGCGGCGGCCTTCATCTCGGTGGTGCGCTCGTCGAGCATGCCCTCGATCAGCTGACGCATCTCGTTGGCGCGCTTGCCCATGACGGGACGATCCTCGGGGGCGAGCTTGCCCATCATGCGCATCAGGCCGGTGATGCGGCCCTTGCGGCCGAGCAGCGCGACGCGCGCGGCCTCGAGCTTCTCGGCGTCGTCGGCGCCTGCGACGAGCTCCTTGGCCTCTTCCTCGAGTTTGACCAGATCATCAATCAGACTCATGTCTTCCCTTTCGTCTCTCGCGCATCCACTTGCCGCGGCGGCTGGAGCCACCCGGAGCTGCGGATGTGCGGCCCGGTTCGGTAACAAAAAAACCGCCCTCGGGCATGTGCATTGCCCAAGGACGGTTGAATTCCGCGGTACCACCTTGTTTGACCCGGCGGATGTCTGGCCCGCCGCGCCCACTCTGTGCCCCTTGTCGCGAGGCTCACGGCTTCCCTACTGGGGCTTCGCCGCCGCTGGCCGCGTGCCCGTTGAGGTCGCTGCTCGGGAGTGAACGCTTGGCCCTTGTCACCGCAGGAAGGCTCGCAGCCCATGACCTTCCCTCTCTTGCCGGCGACGCGGCGGGCAAAACCCTCTCCGTCAACGCATTGGGCTATAGGATAACACATTCTGCGTGTGCATCGCCGCGTTCCGTTTTGTTCGCACTGGGTACAAGGCAGGTAGCTGTGCAAACTGGCCGCGCGCCCACCCGAAGCGCTCGGCTCACGAGATCAAGGATATGGTATGGGAAAGAAACTCGATAAGAAGGCCGAGCCTGCAGCGGGCAAGACATCCAAAGGCATGAAGGTCGATAAGGCCGTCAAAAAATTCCGCAAGCTCGAAGGCAAGCTGTGGACTCGTGAGTACCTGCTCAAGATTGCCGAGTTTGACGGCGCGACCATTGCCCCCGCCAACGGCGCAGCAGCGCGTGCCGACGCCATGGGCACGCTTGCCGGCGAGCATCACAAGCTGCTGACCAGCGAGAAGTCCGTTGAGCTCGTACGCTCGTTAGCGCGCGAGACCGTCGCCGGCGGCAAAATCGACGACCCTCAGCTGCTCGACGAGATCCGTGTGCTCGGCCGCGATCAACGTGAGGCCAGTGCCATCCCCACCGAAGAAGCCGAGGCCTGGACCAGGCTCACCTGCGAGGCGGACGCCGTGTGGCGCAAGGCCAAGGCAGCCAACGACTGGGCGAGCTTTGAGACCTATGTGGATAGAATCGTCGCCCAACTTAAGCATCAGGCCGAGCTCATGGACCCCAAGCGCGATCCATACGACGTTTGGCTCGACCAGTATGAGCGCGGCCTTTCCGCCAAGAGCTTCGACGCGTTTTGCGACGAGGTCAAGGCCACGGTCGTGCCGCTCGTGCACGCCATCGGCGAGCGCGGCCAGCAGCCGGCTGCCGACTTTTTGCACGCCCACGTGCCCGAGGCTGCCCAGCGCGCCATGAGCTTCGACCTTATGAAGCTTGTCGGCCTGGACCTGGACGACACCACGCTTGCCTTTACCGAGCATCCGTTTAGCGAGGGCTTTGCCGTGGGTGATGCGCGCATCGCGACGCACATCTACGAGGACGACTGCATCTCCAACGTCTACAGCATCATCCACGAGGCGGGGCACACCATGTACGAGCTGGGCGTCAATCCCGCCTACGCGCGCACCTGTCTTGAGGGTGGCACCTCCATGGGCATCCACGAGAGCCAGAGCCGCTTCTTTGAGAACACCGTTGGCCGCAGCCGCGCCTTTATGGGACCGCTGCTCGAAGTGCTGCGCCGTCACGCGCCCGAAGTCTACGGCAACGTGGACGAGGACACGCTCTACCGCGCCGTGAACATCGCGCAGCCGTCGTTGATCCGCACCGAGGCCGACGAGCTCACCTATCCGCTGCATATTATGGTGCGCTACCAGATTGAGCGTATGCTGTTTGCCGGCGAGGCTGCGGCCAAGGACATCCCCGCGCTTTGGAACCGCTTTATGGACGAGTACCTGGGCATTCCCGTTCCCGACGACACGCACGGCTGCCTGCAGGATACGCATTGGAGCGGCGGTTCGTTTGGCTACTTCCCCACGTATGCGCTGGGTAGCGCCTACGATGCCATGTTTGTGCCGGCCATGTGCCGCGACGGCGTCGACCTTACCGGTGCCTGCGCGAGCGGCGATCTGGCGCCCGTCCGCGCCTGGCTGGGCGAGCACATTTGGCAGTGGGGCCGCGCCAAAGACGCGCCGGAACTCATCAAGGGCGCCTGCGGCATGGCCTTTGACGCCCGCTACTACTGCAGCTACCTGCAGGACAAGTTCACCACACTGTACGAGCTGTAAGGATTGACCAGCACGCCATCGCCAACGCCAACTATGTTGACGCCAATGTCTTGGCAACGTCAGCGAAAACGACCCTAAGCGAGCAAGGTGACGTGAAATGAAAGGGCGCTGACCTTCTGGTCGCGCCCTTGAAATTGA
>CABPCG010000020.1 GCA_902405995.1 uncultured Collinsella sp. | reverse complement strand
GGCGGGGGTGTCTTAGATTCTTGTTGGGACTCTGCCTTTGGCTCATAAAAAACGGGGGATGCATTGTGCATCCCCCGTTTTTGTTGCGGTTAGTCTAGGTCAATAAACTTGGTGCTTAGGATCTTGCCGTCTTTGACGAGCATTCTGGCCATGGTGGGGCCTCGGGTGCCTCTGGGGTAGCTGGCGCTGCCCGGGTTGAGGACTAAGCAGCGGCCCACTTGGGCTTCTTTGGTTACGTGGGTGTGACCGTTGATGGCTACGTCTACGGATCCCACCGGAAGGTCTTCGCGGTAGTGGGCTACGGCGAATTTGAGGCCTTCGTAGGTAAAGAGCGCAAGACGGTCTACATCGGGGCCGTAGTCGCGGTAGTAATCGTTGTTGCCCAATACGGCCCGCACGGGGGCGATGGTGCATAGGTGCTCGTAGTCCATCTCTGACGTAAGGTCGCCGGCGTGGATGATCAGGTCTGCGCCCTCAAGCTCATCCAAGAGCGCAGGCGATAAATAGCCGTGGGTGTCCGAGATGATGTCGATACGCTTGGCGCTTGCGCTGTTCATGGGATCCCTTCCGCAAAAAACGATTCGGCAGATACATACAAAAAAGGCCCCACGGCCCCGCAGACGATGGGTCTACAGGGCTGCGGGGCCAGTGTGCTAGAGACTCAGAGCCTTCTTGAGCGGCACGACGCGGCGGCGCGAAACCGGCACGCGTTCGTCGACGCCCGTAATGCCCAGCTGGATGGCACCCGAGGGCACCGTCTCAACGTCCGTGACGCACGCCAGGTTGACGATATAGCGGCGGTGAACACGGAAGAAGCCAAAGTCGCAGAGCTTGGCCTCAAACTGCGCCAGCGAGGTCGTCGACAAAAAGCGATCATCGACGGTATAGATGCAGGAGTAATCGTCCTTGGCCATGATAAAGCGAATGTCGTCCACGGGAATGAGCACCTTGCGGCCGCCCTTTTCCACCGGGATACGCTCGATGGTCACCTTGCTGTCCGTGACCGGCTTGGCGCGCTGCATAACCTTCTCGATCGCGCGATCCAAGCGAGCTTCCTCGACAGGCTTCATCAGATAATCGACAGCATCCACGTCGAATGCCTCGACCGCATGGTCGCTATACGCAGTCACAAATACGATCGCCGGCGGATTTTTGAGCTTATGCAGTGCCTCGGCAAGTTGCAGGCCCGAGGCACCGGGCATCGAGATATCGAGAAACACGACATCCACGCGACTTTCCATAAGCATCTCGATGGCGGAGCGGACGCTCGACGCCTCCGTGATCGTGCCGATCTTGCCCGTTTGCTCGAGCAGGAAGCGAAGCTCCGAGCGAGCCGGCGCCTCATCATCCACAATCATCGCACGCAGCATAGGGATAAAACCTTTCGTCAACTAACTACGCCGGGCATCCGTCGCATGACGTTGAGCCCGTAGCCTTTTATTTTACTCTTGAATGTCAAAGATGCTCTCTGACAAATCAAGATGAAGAAGCACTTTGGTGCCCTTGCCCGGCGCCGATTCGACACGCGTATAGGAGTGCGGCCCATAAAAGCGATGGATGCGCTCCGAAATATTGTGCATGGCCACACCGGCGCCGCCACCCTGGGGAGAGCTGGCGTCGGGACGGGCAGAGCGCTCGTCAAACAGTCTGGCGGCGGTACCCTCATCCATGCCCACGCCATTATCGGCCACGGCAATCAAGATTGCATCCTCGCCGTCTTGGTGAACGGTCACGTCGATCCTCAGGGCGTCGTCATCGCCCATACCATGACGTACGGCGTTCTCGACAATCGGCTGGATCACGAACGCCGGCACCAGCGTATCTTCCACGTCCTCGGACACATCGAACGTCGCAAGCACGCGGTCCTCGCCAAAGCGGGCCTTCTCAAAGGTAAGGTAGCGCTTGGTCTGTGCGACCTCGCGCGAGACCGGAATAAGCGATCCCGAGTTGTCGAGTGTAGCACGATAGAACGATGAGAACTCACGAAGCAGTTCGCGGGCCCGCAGCGGGTCGGTGCGCGTAAACGATGCAATGGTGTTCAGCGTGTTGAACAGGAAGTGCGGGTTAATCTGCGCTTGCAGCGCACGCACCTCGGCGCGCGCCGTGAGTTCCTTTTGTACCTCGAGCTCGTGGATGGCGAGCTGTGTGGACAAGATCTCGGCAAAGCCCGAGGCAAGCGCGTACTGGGTACGGTCGACGGCGCGCGGGGTCTTGTAGTAGAACTTGAGCGTACCGACGGTACGATCGCCCACCTTGATGGGGGCGATAATGCCGGCGGGGACTTGGTTGTGCGAGCCGTCCGAGCCCACGACATCCACCATACGGTTGAACGACTGCACGATGCCATGTTCGATAACGTAGCGTGTGGCAAGCGTGTGGATGGGAGTATCGGGCAGCAGTTTTTCCTCAAACTCGCCCGCGCAGGCAAGCACGTTGTCCTCGTCGGTGATGGCCACCGTCATGGCGCGCGTCTCGGGCAAAATGCGCCGGCACACCAAACGCGCCGACTCCTGCGTCAGACCGCCCTTAATGTCCTCGAGCATGGCCGAGGCCACCGAGAGCGTCTCCTCGGTGTACTGGGAGCGCACCGAATCGGGATTGAGCGTCAAAAAGATAAAAATGCACAGAAAGATGCACAGCAGCGCGCAGGCAATCACCGTGGCGATCGGCTCGATACCGGTCACCAAGGCAAAAATAAAGTACACCAGCACGCAAATGGCGCAGGCAACGGCAATGATGCGAAAGATTGATATTGAACTATCGCGCTGGGCGCGGCGGTCGATCATTCGGCCCCCTCCAGGATACTGATCAGTTGTGCGTCACGCCAAAGCCCGTCCATGATCTTGGGCCAAAAGCTCTGGAAACGCAGATAGCTTGCAGCGTTTTGGCGCGCATAGGCCTTTGCCTCGTCGATACCATGGCGCCAGATGCGCAGGTAGCCCTCATGCTCGCGGGTAAACACGCTGCGGACCATAGCGGTCTTGCGCACGCGGTCGTCGAGCTCGCGCGAAATCCACGGGCCCGGGTAGGGCATGAGCGATGCCGCCGTAACGGGAATGAGCTCCTTTTGATGCGCGGCGAATGTCAACTTGGCCCGTTCGTAGTACCAACGGTATACATCCTGCATAAAGCGCGGTGAGCGTTTTTCGGACTCCGGAGGCAGATGGCGCACGATCCACTCGTTATCGAACCACACGTCGTAGCCAAACATGCGCATGTTAAAGAGGTAATCCAAGTCCTCGCCGCGGGTGATAAACGGGTCAAAGGCCACACGCGTAAAGGCGCGGGCGTGCAGGGCCATCAGGCCGCCGCACACGTAGTTGGAGCGCGAGATGCGGGTGCCCGAGAGCGCCTTTTTCATCCAACGGTTGAACTCGATGCGCTTGGTCCACCAACGATGGCAGATGCCCGCCTTGTCCGTAGGAGCCAACGGCGAGCCGTCGCGATCGTAGAAATAGCCGCTCTTGACCAAGATCGGCAAGCCCTGACGTGTCTGCTGCCCCAACGCATAGGTCGCGCGCTTCATAAAGTCGGCGTCGATGACAGTCTCATCGTCATCCAAAAAGATAACCGCGTCATGCCCCAGCACAGCGGCACAGGCCAGCCCCATGTTGCGGATGGCACCGTAACCTCGCAGGCTCACGCACTCGCCCGAACCCTTGGGTGCGATCTGAGCAACCCGGTCTGCGATGCGCGAGGCCTGGGTGTTGGTGACAACGGTGACCTTGAGCGTGGGATGCGCGTCGACAATCTCGTGCACGCGCAGCGACACATCGGCTGTGGCAGAAACGGGACAGACCACCAAAAGGATGATGCGCGGGATGTCACGTACCTGCTCAAGCGAGGCCAGGCAGCGGTCGAGTTCGGGATTGTCGGCGTTGAGTCGTGTCGAATGGTCATAGGTGCCAGGAGCGTTTGCGCGAGCGTCATCGCCCGCCCAATACGTTGGAATCACGACCGTGGCGTTCATGCCTTACCCTCCCTGCAACACAAAAACGGGACGCCGCCAAACACAGGCGACGCCCCGCGACCTAGCTGACTCCATCATACCCACTTGGGCTAATCATTGTTCGAAAGTCAGAATGTTTATTGCGGATAACCCCAAAAGAGTATCGCGGCGGACGCAATTACCGGCAGGTTCCTATGCGGCCTGCTCTGCCGTCTGAGACATGCGGGACAGACGGACCAGCAGCGCAAAGCCCACCACCAGTAGCACGCCAATGGAAAGGACGCCCAGCGAGGGGTTGCCGGTCAGCGAGGTGACGACCGACACCAGAAAGGTGCCCATAACGCTTGCGTAACGACCAAAGATGTCAAAGAAGCCATAGTACTCATTGGACTTTTCCTTGGGGATAATGCGGCCAAAATAGCTACGGCTGAGCGCCTGCACGCCGCCCTGGAACAGGCCGACCAAAATAGCGAGCACCCAAAACTCAAAGGCGGTCTTTAAGAAAAACGCGGCAAAGAGCACGATGCCCATATAGGCGGCGACGGCCACCATGATCATATTGAGTGTGCCCACGCGGCCGGCGAGCTTACCGTAGATGATGGCGGACGGGAAGGCCACAAACTGCGTAACGAGCAGAGCCAGCACCAGTTGGGTCGAGTCGATGCCCAGAGCCGATCCGTAGCTGGTTGCCATGGAAATAACCGTGTGCACACCGTCGATGTAGAAGAAGAACGCGATCATGTAGACCAGTACGGTCTTGTTGTGGGCAATCTCGCGCATGGTGTGTCCGACCTCGGAGAACACACCGCCCACGATGTGGCCGATGGTGTCCTCGGGACCGCGCTCGCGACCGTACTTTTGCTTATAGGTGCGAATGAGCGGCAGGGTAAAGATGAGCCACCAGGCACCAGTGATGATAAACGACAGACGCGTTGCCAGCATGGTGGGGATGCCAAGAGCGGGGCCACCCATGATGAGCGCCAGGCAGATGACGAACGGCACGGTGGAACCGATGTAGCCCCAGGCATAACCCGAGCTGGACACGGCGTCCATGCGCTCGTCGGTGGTAATGTCAGGCAGCATGGCGTCGTAGAACGTCATAGAAGAGTTAAGGCCGATGGTGCACAGCACGTACACGGTCAAAAATGCCATGGCGGACATTGGGATAGCCTGCGCCAGGCAAAGCACCAGGCCCGTGAGGAAGAAGCCCAAGAAGAACTTGATCTTGTTGCCGGCGTAGTCGGCAAGTGCGCCCAGAATGGGCATGAGCATGGCGATGACCAGCGAGGCGATCGTCTGCGCATTGCCCCAAGCGACCACCAGGTCGGCCGAGGAAGCGCCGGTATTGATGGCGTTAAAGTAAATGGGCACCACCGAGGTATTGAGCAGCACGAGGGCCGAATTGCCCACATCGTACATAACCCAGTTACGCTCGAGCTTGGTGTATTTCATGGACAGGGACCCTTCGTATTTGCCCGATATGCAGTTAGTTCATCGTACCCCAATTGTCCAGAGGCGCCGGTAAGGATTCGGCAAAGGGGCACGCACGAGCCCTACTCCTCGCGGTCGAACTCTTCGTCGGCACCGAGCACGCGACCGCTGTAATTGACGTGGTTGGTCACGGCTTCCATATCGCCGGTCTCGATAAAGCGGGCGACCGTGCACTCGTAATCGACCAGCGCGCGGTCAAAGACCTCGGGGAAACTCTCGGTCGAGACTTCATCAGTAAAGGGGTTCTTCCATGCCAAGTGGCCCAGGTTGCCGGTACGCTCGGGCAGCTCGGTCGTCACGCGGTGCGCAAGGCCGTCGAGCAGCGAATAATCGTGCACCAAGCCCTCGAGCAGGGCAATCGCGCGCGTCTTGGCCGAACCGGCCGGCTCGATAGTACGGTAGAGCAGCTGCATGTCGGCTACGGCGCCGGCGTACTCCCCCGCCGGGATGTCGATACCGTACACGCGCCCGGCGACGTAGCTCATCAGCACGCCGGCAACGCGATTGATGCGGTCGGTAGTGACGATCTCGCCCGCCGGCGGATAATCCTCGACCGTGGCCCCGTCACGTTTAAGCTGCAGCATCAGCACGTCCAGGTCGCTTTCGAGCACGGCGTGAACTTGACTGCCCGAAGCCTCGAGCTCGGGGTCGGACTCAACAATGCCAAACTGCTGCTCGTAGACAAAGGGATGGGCATTGCGGTCGAGCACATAGTGCGACAGCAGGCCCAGCGCAAACGCGCGACCCAGATTGGCATCGCGCGGCTGCAGGTGCGACACGCCATCGCGCAGGCACGAGAACTGGCGCGACATGCGCGAGCGGTGCATGACCTGAGCCAGCAGCGTGCAGTCGGAAACACGCGGTGTCAGAATGTGAAAGAAAAACGGGTCGGGGCCTTGGTTGCCCAAGATAAAGGCAATGCGCTCTTCATCGGACGTGATGACGCCCTGCGGAAGACGGTCGATGCTTTCCTCGCCAAACAGATGATGGGTGATAAGCGCGGGCATAATGATCCTTTCGATTTCATTCGATGCCACCCATTATGCCCACCGCGCGCCCATACCAAACCTGCGATGGTAAACGACGGCACGCAAGCCTCTTACGCAAGCCCCAGGTGCGACTTGACATCGGCGGTACGACGACGGGACACCGGCACCGTCGAGCTCACGCGGTCGAGCCTGAGCTCCATCAACCCCGTGGAGCCAATCTCAACATTGTGCACGTCTTCCAAATTGACCAGATAGCTGCGATGGACGCGGATAAAGCCCTCGGAGCCCAAGCGACGTTCGAGCGAAGAGATCGACTCATTAATCAGATATGTTCCCTCGGCGCAGACGGCGTTGCAAAAATCGGCACGCGCCTCAAAGTAGCAGACATCCGCCACGGGGATGAACACCTTTTTACCCCCGCGGTCCACCGTCAGGCGAAGGGGCTGGCGCGGGGTATGGACAGCGCGGCGAACACCCAGGGCGGTTTCGATCTTGTCGAGCGCCTTCGACAGGCGCGCGTCCTCGACCGGCTTGACGACATAGTCGACAGCATCGAGGTTATACGCGTCGGCCGCGAACTCTGCAAACGCCGTCACAAACACCACCACCGGCGGCGTCTTTAGGTTTTGCAGGGTCTCGGCTAGCTCAATTCCCGAGCGGCCGGGCATCGTGATATCCAAAAACAGCACGTCGGGCTTGTTCGACAGAATCGACTCCACGGCCTCGGTGACATTGCCCGCCTCGGCAATCTGTCCCACGCGCGCGTCCTTCTCCAATAGATAGCGTAGCTCAGCCCTGATGGGAGGCTCGTCATCAACCACCAGGATGTTCCAGCCCTCGGACATGTGCGCTTCCTCTCTCTTCTCAATATACTCGCGTGCTACGCCGTCAACGGCGCCGGCTCATGCGGCTCGCCGTTCAGCTCGACGATAACCTGCGTCCCCACGTCCTCCTGGGACTCCACGCGCATGCCGGAATCTTCTCCGTAAAAGAAATGGATGCGCTGAAGCACGTTGAAGAGCGCCAGGCCGCAACCTCGCTTGATGGAGCCGTCGGCGGTAATGCTCTCGGGCTCCTCTCGGCGATGTTGCTCAAACAGATGCGCGCAGACTTCTTCGCTCATACCGATGCCGTCATCTTCGACGATGATCTCCAAGCCGTCATCGGTCTCAAAAGCCCTAACACGAATAGAAAGCGGCTCGGTCTCGCGCTGCGCATGCTTGATGCAGTTTTCGAGCAGCGGCTGCAAGATAAACGGCGGCACCAGGCTGTCGCGCACCTCAAAGTCGATGTCGACCGAAACGCGCAGACGGCCGTCGCCATAACGAGCCTGCATTAGATTGATATAGCGAGTGCCCTGTTCCACCTCGTGCTCGAGCGTGGTGAGCGTATCGGAATCAGAAAGCGTCTGACGATAGTAATTGGAAAAGTCGATCAGCAGCGACCGCGCCTTGTCGGGCTCGGTTCGAACGAGCGACACGATGGTGCTGATGGTGTTAAACAGAAAATGAGGATCGACCTGCGATTGCAAGGCGCGCAGCTCCACGCGGGCCGTGAGCTCGTCCTGGCGCTCGAGCTCAAAGCTCGCAAGCTGCGTGGAAATGAGGTCGGCAAAGCCCGAGGCAAGCGCCGTCTGGCGCATATCGATGCTGCTCAGACGGGGATAATACAGCTCGAGCGTGCCCACGCAATGCCCGCGCACGGTAAGCGGTGCGACAATACCGGCGCGCAGGCGCGGAAAGTAGCCACCCGTCTCATTGGAGGCGTCGCGCGAAAACACGCTCTGCTCACCGCTGTTGATCACGTTGAGCGTGGTCTTGAGCACCACCGGGGTGCCGGCGGGACACTTTGCCGAATCCTCGCCCCAGCTTGCCAACACCTGCTTGCCGTCGGTAAAGCAGATGGCAGAGGCGATAGTTTCGGACAGGATGATCTTAGAGGCGCCCAGGGCAGCTTCGGGCGTAAGGCCGCGCGACGTGTAGGCGAATATTTTTGAAGCGATGGCGAGCGTGCGGTCGGTTGCGCTCGATGTGAGGTCGTCGGGAACGACAAAGACGTACGAGAAGAAGAAGCACAGCATGACCAAGCCGGCAATGACGACAACGGCCGGAACGGGATTGGGATTATCGGTTAGATCCCAGATGAGCAGCAGGATAAGCAGCGGAACGACAATACCGAGCAAGATGGCTTGAACCACATGCTGAGCGGTACGAAAGACCTTGGTAGAGTTGTAGCTCTTGCCCAGAATCAGCCTATTGAGATCCACCGTCATCCCCTTCTTACTGACGCACCCATAGCAATGGAGAGGGCCGCAAGCGACCCTCTCCATTGCATTATGCAATCAAATACTGTGTTTTACATCCAGCCATCGATGAACGGTAGCTTAGGCGCTGTACTTGTTTGCCTCGCCGAAGCTGCCGGCCTCGACAATCCAGCCGTCCTTCATGATGACGTCCATGTTGTCGGTGTTGAGCACGTGGATGTCGGCGGCGACGTCACCGTTGACGACCAGCAGGTCGGCGCACTTGCCGGCCTCGATGGAACCGGTCTCGTCCTCGATGTGGCACATCTTGGCACCGTTAAGGGTGGCACAGGTGATGGTCTCGACCGGGGTGAAGCCGATCTTGTCGACGAACTCGTACATCTCCTCGATGGAGCAGGTGCCGTACGGGGTGACGAAGGAGAAGGAGTCGGAGCCGATCGTCATGACGACGCCGCGCTTCTTGGCCTCGCGCAGGCAGTCGTAGTTGCGCTGCAGCTCCTTCTCGACCAGGGTGCCCTCGTACTTGTCGTGCAGCTCGGGGACGTAGACGGGCGGATAGGTGGAGTACCAGGTGGGCAGGAAGGCGATCGTCGGGGTGAAGAAGGTGCCCTGCTCGGCCATGAGGTCCATGGTGCGCTCATCGATATCGAAGCCGTGAATCAGCTGCTCGCAGCCAAAGCGAACGGAATCGTAGGCAGCGGCGTGGTTGTTGTAGCAGTGGCTCCACACGGGGATGCCGACCATCTTGGCCTCTTCGACCACAGCCTGGATCTCCTCGGAGCAATAGTGCTGGTCGCGACCGGAATCCCAACGCCAGATGCCGCCACCGGTAGCCCAGATCTTGATGGCATCGGGGTTCTCGCGCAGGCGACGACGGACGGCCTTGCGCAGATCCCAAGGACCATCGACCTGGTCGCCCCAGGGATGGGATTCCTTGTTGAGCTCCTGGGTGCAGTGGTGGGAGTCACCGTGGCCGGCAACGCGGCAGAAGCCAAGACCAGTGGCCAGAACGCGCGGGCCCTTGAAGACGCCCTTGTCGATGCAGTCGCGAATCTGGATGCCAAAGCGGCCGATCTCGCAGACGGTGGTGAGGCCGTGGGTGAGGCAGTCGTAGGCCTGCTTGACGGCGACGGCCTGCTTCTCGAGGAGCGGCTGCATGACCCAGTCGGTGTCATCGTCGGTCAGGTTGCCCGAGAAGTGCAGGTGGGTGTCGATCAGGCCGGGAAGGACGGTCTTGCCGGCGGCGTCGATAACCTCAACGCCCTCGGGAAGGTCCTGCATAGTGCCGGCATACTCGATCTTGCCGTTGTCGTCGACGAGAACGAGGGAGTTCTCGACCGGCTCGGCACCGGTACCGTCGATGAGCTTGCCGCCAACGATTGCGTACTTAGTGGACATGGTTCCTCCTTATGGATCCATATAGTGGGCGAGGCCATGTTGGGTTATGGCCTCACAAAGCTACCCAAGTGGTGCCGGGTTCGGTGCGCGGAAGAGAGGGGTCCGCGCACCCGATCCGCCCCGGCTCGGCGTTATTTTTTGCGGGAATTGGTGAAGGCCATGAGGGCCAGGCCAACGGCCAGCCAGCCGATCACGATGCTCCACTCCACCATGTTGAGGGAGGCGGGAGAGAACGGGACCACGAGCAGGCCAATGATGACGGCGCAGGCAGCAACAGCGAGGCTGATGCCAAACTTGCCGCCGGGCACCTCGTAGGGACGAGGCAGGTCGGGCTCGGTGAAGCGCATGCGCAGGCAAGCGAGGGCGACCATGCCGCAGGAGAAGATGAAGGCGAGAGCCGACACGTTGGTCAGAGGGATGAGCATGTTCTTGCCCAGGAACGGACCGATGACGGTGATGACGCCCAGAACGGCGCAGGCGAGCTTGGGAGCGCCGGACTTGGGATCGACCTCGGCGAACTTCTCGGGCAGCTGGCCCTTGCGGCCCATGGCGAGCATGATGCGGCTCGTGGCGCCGTAGAAGGAGTTCATCGGGCCCATGGGTCCAAGCGTGGCGATGACGAGCATGGCCAGGTACAGGAGCATGTTGATGCCCTTGAGGCAGGCAAGCGCGGGAACCGGGCTCTTAACAAACTCATGCCAGTCGAGGATGGTGCCGAACGAGTAGATGCAGACCATGTAGAAGCCGCCGGCGGCCAGCAGGGCCAGGGAGATGATCTTGCCGAACTTGTTCCAGTTGAGGCCCTCGGCTGCTTCCTCAGCCTGCTGAGGAATGGTATCGAAGCCGGCGTAGAAGAACGGGGTCAAAACCAGGACCGACACGATGCCGGCGAACAGGCTGGTGCCCTCGGTAGCGGGCTTGCCGCCGCCAGCACCGGTGACCTGGGAGAACACGGGCATGGCGTGTTCCGGCGAACCGGTGAACAGCGAGACACCCATGGCGAGCAGCATGCCGCAGAGCAGAGCCTTGGTCAGGAAGGCCTGGAGCTTGGCGGCCGAGCTGGCACCGCGGAAGTTGAGGAAGATGACGTAGACTGCAAAGCCGAGCGCGATTAGCGTCGGGAACAAGTAAACGTCGGCGCCCAAGATGGTGTAGAGCTTGACGGCGCGCAGCCACTCAAGACCGGGCAGGCTGCCGAACATCTCGGACACGAGGGTCGAAATGGCGATGGCCTCCCACGGGCACAGGATGCCGTTGCCCAGGGCCAGGAGCCAACCGGTGATGTAGCTCAGCGTACGGCCAAAGCTACGGTCGACATACTCGACGATGCCGCCCGAGATGGGGATAGCAGCCGTGAGCTCACCGAAAACAGCTCCGACGGGCACGAGGAAGATTGCACCCAAGAGGAATGCGATCATAGCGGGAACGGGACCGCCGCCCACGACCATCCAGTCGCCGACCTGCAGGACCCAACCAGTACCGATGATGGCACCGAAACCGATGGTGAAGAAGTTCCAGAGCGAAAGCGTTTTCTTCATGCCGCCGTTACCTTCGACTGCAACTTCTGCGTTCTTGTCCGCCATTGTTCCCCTCCTTTCCTTATTGACGCCTCTTTGGCGTCACCCCTTGCGCGGTCTGTTTTGCCGCGCGCTTTTATTTCGTGGCTTTAAGATACGGCCTTGGCACAGCAGCGCCGCTTGTGGCTCGACCGAAGGCAGAACTGCAAAACGAGCGGCGCCGTTTTTGGGACGAACGGCGGAAGACGTCATTCGTCTTGGACGCTTTCATCTTGTCTGCTTTTGAATACCTGTTGCCGTGACGCTTGGCGCGCGGCGCGGCAACGTTCATACCATTTGTCAGGCTTTTGGCGCACATACCCATGTGTCGCGCCTCTTTTTATGTAGGATAGACAAGTTACACATGAGGCAAGGTGATTCGAATGGCATATGGATACAATGACGGCGACCAACGGCCACAAAGCGTGCGCCTTGCCGGCCGCACCACGCCAACGCCCAGAAGCACCTCCGACAACGACAACCCGCAGCGCCCCCAAGAGCAGCTCGGGGCTTCTTCGCGGCAACAAAGCCGTACCGTGCAGCAGTCAGACCGCATGAGTACGAGCACACGCCAACGCCAGACCGACACATCGCAGCCACGCCGCTACGATCGCCGTAAGACCGACTACTACGTTAAGCGCTCCTTTTCGCGATCTCAACGCGATCGCGGCAATTCCGCCCCTCACCCCGCGTCGCATACCACAAGCCACACGCTTCCGGCCCGCCGCCTACGTCTTGCGCTTTGCTCCATCGCCGCCTGCCTCGTCTTTGTGTTTTTGGGATCCTGTATCTCCCACGGGTCAGCCGGTCTTGAGCCCACTGCCGAGGACAAGCTGCTTAAAGCTCCCGTCGCACCAGGTTACTCCTTTGCGTTCTCGATCCCACGCTCGCAGTGGAGTGCCGGCACCATGCCCCACATCTACCAAATTGATCCCGCATGGTCGGAGCTGCCCTATGCCGGTGGCACTATTCGCGAAAACGCTTGCGGTCCCACTTGCCTCACCATGGTCTATATCTTTAAGACCGGCCACACCGATAAGACGCCGGTCGATATATGCGCACTGGCCGAAGCCGGCAACTACGCCCCCACTGGTGCCACCGAGTGGTCGTTTATGACAAGCGGTGCGTGGCAGCTAGGGCTCAACGGAACACAGCTCTATAACGATCGCGAATCGATTACCCAAGCACTTCGCTCGGGTGTGCCCGTCATCGCCGCAGTGCGCCCCGGTACGTTTACCAACGTAGGCCACTACATCGTGCTCTACGGCATCGACGATGCCAACCAGATTGGCGTCTACGACCCCAACTCGGCCAGCCGCAGCGCCCGCCGCTGGGGCGTGGTGGAGGTCCTCAACGAAATCGAAGCCATGTGGGCCTACTACTAGTCATTGGGGACACTCATTGGGGACAGACTTAAATGAGTGGCCCCAGACTGCCCGGAACTGCCGGCACGGAAAGCGCATCCCACTTTGGAACTCAATGGTGAGATGCGCTTTCCGCTAGCGGTCCGTTTGGGAAACAACATCCCGCTTTTCGGCCAAATTCCGGGATGCATTTTCCCGTTGAGGACCTCAAGGGAAACTAGATCCCGTTTTGGACGTTCATCCTGGGATGCACTTTCCGCAGTTGATCGACAGTGGCCTTTAAGGACTGTCCCAAGCTGCCGGCAGGAAAGGAACGTCCCCAAGTGCCGGGTTTCCGCAGTCATTGGGGACAGACTTAAATGAGTGGTCATTGGGGACGCTCTTGTTTGACTAGTCATTTAAGAACGTCCCTAATGACTAGCTGAATAGCAAAAGCCCCGCAGTCGGAGCGGACTGCGGGGCTCATGAAGAGAGGCTAGTTTGTAGGCGCTTTGCCTGGCGCCCACGAGAGAGGCAACAGAGTAGAGACTACTCGTGGATGCGGGTACCGGAGAGGCCGGCCATGGTCTCGGCAGCCTTGTCCAGAGCGCCGATGATGCAGGTGCGGCCCTTGCGGGAACGGGCGAACTTGATGGCAGCGCGGACCTTGGGCTCCATGGAACCCTTGCCAAACTGACCCTCGTCGGCCAGGCGCTCGGCCTCGTCGGCGGTGAGGTCCTCGAGCTCCTCCTGGTTGGGCTTGCCAAAGTTAATGGCGACATGCTCAACGGCGGTCAGCAGGAACAGAACGTCGGCGTCGCAGTCCTCGGCCAGCAGCTCGCCGCCCAGGTCCTTGTCGATGACGGCGGGAACGCCCTTGTAGCAGCCCTTGTTCTCGTAGTCGCGGACGACGGGGATGCCGCCGCCACCGCAGGCGATGACGATGAACTCGTTGTCGAGCAGGTTGAGGATGGAGTCAGCCTCGACGATCTTCTTGGGATCGGGGGAAGCGACGACGCGACGCCAGCCGCGGCCGGAATCCTCGACGAAGACCTTGGAGGGATCCTCGGCCATGAACTCCTTGGCCTGCTCCTCGGTGTAGAAGGGGCCGATCGGCTTGGTCGGGTTCTTGAACGCGGGATCGTCGGGATCGCACTCGATCTGGGTGACGACGGTGGCGGCGTGCCAACGCTTATAGCGCTTGTGCATCTCGCGGCCGATGCCCTGCTGCAGGTGATAACCAATGTAGCCCTGGGACATGGCGCCGCACTCGGGCAGCGGCATCTCGGGGGTACCGATGGCATCGTGGGCAGCGGCGAAGGCGTTCTGGATCATGCCGACCTGCGGGCCGTTGCCGTGGGTGATGATGATCTCGTTACCCTGTTCGATAAGACCAAGGAGAGCGTGGGCGGTGTTGCTCACGGCCTCGATCTGCTCGACGGGGTTGTTGCCGAGGGCGTTGCCGCCAAGGGCGACGACAATACGATCGGGCTTGCCAAGAGGCTTAGACATTGCTGGAATCCTTTCTGTAAAAGGCCTACAACCCATTAATAACCCGCGTCCGTGCGTTACGCGAGTTTATTAAGGTTTATATTCTCTTTATCGCTCATTTTATTCATTTTGAAAATAGCGGAACGGTGAACGGTCGTTTTTATCCGCTCAGCGTAAAGAACCCCAGCTCACGCATATCTACGCCATTTACGTGCAACTTTATTTAAATGCAGCGAGGATTATGTCGGATTATGCAAACTACATCTCTGCTAAACACAAAACGGACAGCGCAATATCTTACTCGCACTATACGAGATTCTATGCACTTATAAGTTGAGTATGCACCCCTGCAAAAACATGGGGCTTTTCATCCAACATAAGGGATAGCCGATCGCGCTTCACCCCGCGGCAAGCGACTGCGAGTTCGCAGTATGGAACTTTACCGTCGGCTTCTGCATGAACGCTACCGACGCCCTTTCGCTCCTGCGCGCCCAAGCAGCCGAGAACGCTAACGGCGCCACTGTCAACCTGGCCACCCTCAACAACGGCGCCGCCAGCCTTTTCGCAAAGTACCGTGCTGGCTCGCTGGCTTTGAGGCCTAAGTGAGCTTTGCTATTTGCCAATTTTTGTATGATTTGGGTCAAATCTATTTGTCAATTTTTGTATGATTAGGGGCAAATCTATTTGCCAATTTTTGTCAATGAGGTGTTTTAATGCTACGCCGCAAAGTCACTGATAGGCTTTTGAGCTGGAAGAATAACTCCCATAAGGCCCTGCTTGTTACCGGTGCGCGTCAGATTGGCAAGAGCTATGCGATTCGCGCGTTTGGAAAGAGCAACTACGCTTCGTATTATGAGGTCAATCTGCTACTTGATGCCGAGGCAAGAGACGTACTTGTTGGCGCTAAGAACTCCATTGACTTCATCAACCGTGTGGCCCTTCTTGCGGATGCACCGCTTGTTGAGGGAGATACGCTTATCTTTGTCGATGAGATTCAGGAGTATCCGCAGATCGTTACACTTATGAAGGCGCTGGTCGAGGACGGACGCTTTAGCTATGTCTTCTCGGGGTCTATGCTTGGGACTGAGTTTAAGGGGATCTCTTCTTTCCCGGTGGGGTATGTCGAGCACATTGTTATGCGGCCAATGGATTTTGAAGAGTTTTGTTGGGCAAACAGCATCAGCGAGAATGTGCTTGCAGACATCCGCAGCTGCCTTGTCGAGAGGCGTCCCGTCGAAAATTTTATTCATGAGGCGATGCTCAAAAACTTTAGAGCTTATATCGTTTGCGGCGGCATGCCGGAGGTCGTTCAGAACTATATCGATTCGGGCTATTCGCTCGTGAGAACGCGTGAGCTTCAAATTCAGCTAGTCGATCAGTACAAAAGCGATATCTCTAAATATGCATCGACTCGAGCGTTTAACGTTCGCTCCATTTTCGAGCAAATTCCCGTTCAGCTTGAGGCGGAGTCCCATCGCTTTATCGTCTCGTCTCTAGGCGAGGGAGCTCGTCTTCAAAAATACGAGCAGGATTTCCTATGGCTGGTGAACGCAGGCGTTGGATTGATGGTCCCCCAGGTGACGGAGGCACGAAGTCCTCTCAAGAGGACGGAGAAAACGACGGCCTTTAAACTATACGAGTCCGATACAGGTATGCTCGCATCGCGGTATCCCGGCAGCACGGCACGCGCCGTCTACCTTGACATGAAAACCCCCAACCTCGGCGGCCTCTATGAGAACGTGGTCGCACAGGAACTCGTTGCCCTCGGAGCAGATACGTGGTACCACCAAACGCGTGAGGTCGGTGAAGTCGACTTTGTAATCGAAGGTGCCCGCGGGCATGTTGTCCCAATCGAAGTCAAATCGGGCAAGAAAGTTCGAGCACATGCAGCCCTCGACCGTTTGATGAGTGTGGGCGAGTACAAAATTCCCGAGGCCGTTGTGCTGAGCCACGAAAACCTTTGCAAAGAGGGCAAGATCCTTTACGTTCCAATCTATATGACATTCTGTCTCGATGAGTTTATGGAAAAGGACGACCCCAACAACGATTTCTCGTTTGCACCCATATCTCTCTAGGTCATCTGAGTCCGCAAGCCAGCCCCCACGCCCAAAGTACTGCGCCTTTCGCGCCAAAGGCGCGAAACAGCAAGGGGATAGAAGGCAGCGACAACCAACTCCCCCACTATGCCCAAAGTGCTGCGATGTTTCGCGCAAAGCGCGAAACAGCACTGGGGCAGCAGAAGGCCACAATCAGCTAGCCCTCCATGCCCAAAGTGGCGCGTGGTTTCGCGGCCACGCCGCGAAACAGCGACCGGGACAAGGCACCCCCACAGCCACGTCCTTCATTCAGCCCCACAATCCGAGGACGTAGTCGTAGCAGGATCTGAGGGCTAACCTTCGCGGACACTCCGCAGGACGAAAGAACCCCCGCCGCACGTAGTGCGCAGCGGGGGTTCTTTCATGTCCGAGGACGTCCGCGAAGGTTAGCCCTCAGATCCTGCGGTGGGAGACCTAGGCCTCGTTGTACACCGTCTTGAGCTTCAACAGGTGAGCGTAGCGGTCCATAGCGGCCTGCTCGTTCTCCTTGAAGAGCTCCTCGGCGCGCTCGGGGAAGGAACGCGTCAGCGAAGCGTAACGGGCCTCGTTCATCAGGAACTCCTGATAACCGCCCGCGGGCTCCTTGGAATCGAGTGAGAACTTCTTGCCGGCAGCAGCCTCGGGGTTGAAGCGGAAGAGGTTCCAGTAACCGCACTCGACAGCCTTCTTCATCTCGGCCTGGCAGTTCTGCATGCCGCCCTTCTTGATGGAGTGCATCTCGCAGGGGCTGTAGCCGATGATGAGGGACGGGCCGTCGTAGGCCTCGGCCTCGTGGACGGCCTTGAGGGTCTGAGCCGGGTTGGCGCCCATGGCAACCTGTGCCACGTAGACGTAGCCGTAGCTCATGGCAATCTCGGCCAGAGACTTCTTCTTGGTCACCTTACCGGCGGCGGCGAACTGAGCGACCTGGCCCAAGTTCGAGGCCTTGGAGGCCTGACCACCGGTGTTGGAGTAAACCTCGGTGTCGAAGACGAAGACGTTGACGTTGTGGCCGGAAGCCAGGACGTGGTCCAGGCCACCGAAGCCGATGTCGTAGGCCCAGCCGTCGCCGCCGAAGATCCAGAAGGACTTCTTGGTGAGGTAAGCCTTGTCGGCGAGGATCGCCTTGGAAGCGTCGCAGCCGCACTTCTCGAGCTCGGCAACGTAGGCAGCGGCAGCGGTCTTGGAGGCCTCGGCGTCGTTGACGGAGTCGATCCAAGCCTGGCCGGCGGCCTTGAGCTCATCGGACGGACCATCGGCAGCGATGATGTCCTGGGTAGCGGCGATCAGCTTGTGCTGAACGGCCTCATAGCCAACGGCCATGCCCAGACCGTGCTCGGCATTGTCCTCGAACAGGGAGTTGTTCCACGCCGGGCCATGACCGTCCTTGTCCTTGCAGTAAGGAGCGGTGGCAGCGGGGTTGCCCCAAATGGAGGAGCAGCCGGTAGCGTTGGAAATGAACATGCGGTCGCCGGCGACCTGGGTCACCAGACGTGCATAGGCGGTCTCGGCGCAGCCGGCGCAGGAGCCGGAGAACTCCAGGTAGGGCTGCTTAAACTGGCTGCCCTTGACGTTGGCCGCGATGAGCTCCTTCTTCTCGGAGACGTTCTCGACCATGTAGTCCCAAACGGGCTGCTGGTCCATCTCCTGCTCGGTGGGAACCATCTCGAGGGCGCCCTTGGGGCAAACCTTGACGCAGTTGGTGCAACCCATGCAGTCGAGCGGGGACACAGCCATGGTGAACTTCATGCCCTTGGCCTTGGGGCCCATGGCGTCGAGCGTGCGGGTAGCCTCGGGCGCGGCGGCAGCCTCGTCCTCGGTCATCGCAAACGGACGGATGGTGGCATGCGGGCACACGTAGGCGCACTGGTTGCACTGGATGCACTTGGTCTCGTCCCAGTGGGGAACGACCACGGCGACGCCGCGCTTCTCGTATGCGGAGGCGCCCAGCTCAAACTGGCCGTCGGCGCAATCGACAAAGGCGGAAACAGGCAGGCTGTCGCCGTCCATGCGATCGATGGGCTCGAGCAGGTTCTTGACCTGCTGGGCGATAGCGGACTTGGTCTCCTCGGAGAGCTCGACGGGAGCGGCATCCTCGGCGGTAGCCCAGTCGGCCGGAACCTCGAACTTACGGAAGGCGGTAGCGCCGGCATCGATGGCCTTGTGGTTGGCGTCGACGATAGCCTGGCCCTTCTTCATGTAGGACTTGGTAGCCGCGTCCTTCATGTACTGCAGGGCATCCTCGGCGGGCAGGACCTTGGCCAACGCGAAGAAGGCGGACTGGAGCACCGTGTTGGTGCGCTTGCCCATGCCGACCTTGGCCGCCAGGTCGATAGCGTCGATCAGGTAGACGTTGACGTTGTTGTTCGCGATGTAGCGCTTGGCCACGGCGGTCATGTGCTCGGCGAACTCCTCATCGCTCCACTGGCAGTTGACCAGGAAGGTACCGCCCGGCTTGACGTCGCGGACCATCTTGAAGCCCTTAACGATGTAGCTGGGGTTATGGCAGGCGACAAAGTCGGCCTTGGTCACGTAGTACGGCGAACGGATCGGGGAATCACCAAAGCGCAGGTGCGAAACGGTGACGCCGCCGGTCTTCTTGGAGTCGTACTGGAAGTAGGCCTGGACGTACTTGTCGGTGTGGTCGCCGATGATCTTGATCGAGTTCTTGTTGGCGCCGACGGTACCGTCGCCACCCAGACCCCAGAACTTGCACTCGATGGTGCCGGGGGCTGCGGTGTTGGGCGCATCCTCGGCCTCGGGCAGGCTCAGGTTGGTCACGTCATCGACAATGCCGATGGTGAACTCGCGCTTGGGCTCGTCCTTCTTGAGCTCCTCGAAGACAGCGAACGCGGACGCGGGAGGCGTGTCCTTGCTGCCCAGGCCATAACGGCCGCCGACAACCTTGATGCCCGTCTTGCCGGCCTCGTAGAGAGCGGAGACGACGTCCTGGTAGAGCGGCTCGCCGATGGAACCCGGCTCCTTGGTACGGTCCATGACGGCGATCTTCTGGACGGTCTCGGGGAGAACGTCGACGAAGTGCTTGATGGAGAACGGACGGAACAGACGAACCTTGACCAGGCCGACCTTCTCGCCGTGAGCGTTGAGGTAGTCGATGACTTCCTCGAGCACGTCGCAGAAGGAGCCCATGCACACGACGACGCGGTCGGCATCGGGAGCGCCGTAGTAGTTGAACAGGCCGTAATCGGTGCCGAGCTTCTCGTTGATCTTCTTCATGTAGCCCTCGACGACGGCGGGAAGCTCGTCGTAGACCTTGTTGCAGGCCTCACGGTTCTGGAAGAAGATATCGCCGTTCTCGTGGCTGCCGCGGGTGTGCGGGTGCTCAGGGTTGAGCGCGTGGTCGCGGAAAGCCTGGACGGCGTCCATGTCGCACATCTCGGCCAGATCCTTGTAGTCCCACATGGCGACCTTCTGGATCTCGTGGCTGGTGCGGAAGCCGTCGAAGAAGTTAAGGAACGGGGTCTTTCCCTCGATGGCGGCAAGGTGAGCCACCGGCGAGAGGTCCATGACCTCCTGGACGTTGCCCTCGGCGAGCATGGCGAAGCCGGTCTGACGACAGGCCATGACGTCGGAGTGATCGCCAAAAATGTTCAGGGCGTGGGAGGCGACGCAACGCGCGGAGACGTGGAAGACGCCCGGGAGCTGCTCGCCCGCGATCTTGTACATGTTCGGGATCATCAGGAGCAGACCCTGAGAAGCCGTGTAGGTGGTGGTCAGAGCACCGGCGCCCAGCGAACCGTGAACGGTACCGGCCGCACCTGCCTCGGACTCCATCTCGACGACCTTGACCGGGGTGCCGAAGATGTTCTTGCGACCCTGGGCCGCCCACTGGTCGACATGGTCGGCCATCGGGCTGGACGGCGTAATGGGATAGATTCCCGCTACCTCGGTGTACGCATACGAAACATATGCGGCCGCCTCGTTGCCGTCCATAGACTTAAACTTACGCGCCATATACCCCTCTCCTCTCATATAGGTATACAGGCCCCGGCGATTGCCGGGATATTGGCGTGATGGGATTTACGCTGTTGCTTCCAATCATCTGGCAGGCAGGCTCAGCAGCAGGTACGTGGCGTGGAGAGAAGACATGCCGAGGCGAGGGGCAACTGATGCGCCCCACAGACCCGACCGCCCGTCTTGCACATGACCGAGCGCCGCAAAGGCCGCATGCCGGATGCTCCCGGGCACGCCCCGGCGATGGGAAGCGCCCGCAACGGAAATCCGCATGCGGGTTTATTGTACCCCGCCGTCAAGTGTAATTTCGGCAAATATAGGCGGGCGGTAAAGGTTTACCTCGGGTGACTGCCAAGGGCCAAAATGGTCCCTCCATCCCCGGGCGACTGGCTCTGGCGCGCCGAGGAGTGTCCCCAAGTGCCGGCAGAAAAGGAACGTCCTTAACTGCCGGCTAGAGGGCACCGAAGAGGATGGCATAGGTAGTGGATTCGCCGAGCTTGAGCTCGTCGCCGGGATTGAGCTGGGCGGAACGGCCGGGCTCGACCTGAATGCAAACGCGCGTGGCCCCGTTTACCACCACGGTTCCGTTGGTGGACGACAAGTCCTCGACGTGCCAGATATTTTGAGCATCGCACCAGATATGGGCATGGCGGGCCGAGACATCGTCGCCGACGTCGGTAATATCGCCCTCACCAGTGGCCAGCGCGCCAATCTCAGCACCCTGCTCACTCGGCTGAATCCAGCGCGGGGCGCTCACGACAAAACTGTTTTGCACGCGCAGCAAGCCCAAAGGGTGCGCCGGGGCGGGTTCGCGTTCGCCCGCAGTCAGCGACATGCCAAGCGAACGCGGCGTGGATGTGCCTCCGCCGCAGGTCGCGTTCGCGTAGTCGATGGCATAGTCCACCGAGGACCGCACATCCGCCGAACAACCGACGGCGACAAACAGCACCAGCACGACCTCGGCGCGCTCGGCGGGCATGAGTTCCGCCGCCTGGGACAGGCGATCGAGCGCGTTGCGATAGAGATTCGTGTCCTGGTGGCACTCTTCGAGCGCGCGTACCATCGGTTCACCTGCAGGACCGCACACCATATTGATTACAGCCGTGGAGTCCATGGGATTGCGCTGGCGCAGGGCCAGTTGCGACATAATACGCGCAGCCGAGGTACCGTATTCGGCAAAGTAGCGCTGCTGAAGCGTGCCGACCGGCGCGCGAACGATAAAGCGGGAAACCCAAGAGCGATCGGCGGCTCGGCTCTGCGGGCTGCGGCCGTCGGCGAGCGGACGGGACGAAAGCACCAAGCCGCACAGCTCGATATGGCTCAGATGCGCCGCGCGCTTAAAGATGTCAAACATGGCCCCGCATGGGGTGAGCTCAACTTGAGATGCCATGACCTAGGCCTCCTTGGTCGTAGAAATAGAATCGGACGATACTTCGACAGGTCCGCCAAAAGTACGGACAGCTGCGGCTCCACCGGCAAGCGGAGTCGCCATCTGGGCTTTTGTGCGTCGCGGTGCCGAAACGGGAAGTTCAAAGGCAAAGCCCATCGCAAGCAAAAACCACGTAAGCGTATAGGTTGCAACCAGAGCGGCAACAAGGCCGCCCATCACGGCGCGTTGGGAAAATACGCTACATGCAGCCACAACCAGCACCGGAACCTCGCAGGCAGAAAGCGCAAGCACACCCTGCAGGAAGCCCGAGCGCCGATCGCGCGCAAGTGCCCCCGCGGCAACGCCGGCTATGCCTGGCAGCGCCAACGCCAGTGCGGCAATAATACCCGGTAGCGACCCAGACCACACGAGCGATCCCAAAGTCGCCGTCACGCGAGCGCCCGACGCCAGCAGCGCGGCCGAAACCACGACCACAGCCCAAACCACGCCACAGACGACCGTCGCGCCGACCATCAGCGCGCGACGAACCGCGCGGCCAGACGCATCCATGGGGCACGGCGTGAGCGGCTCGCCGCGGAGCGAACGACCGACATTTTGCGCATAGTGGTCACAAAACGCCGAGAGCGCCGCCTCGACCGCCGCCGGCTCGGGACGATCTTTTTGATGGCTGGACAGACAGGCCATCACCACGTCGAACAGCTGGGCATCGACAAACGCCAGCGCATCGCGTAGCTCCTCGGAATCCGGCTCAAGCCCCAGCTGCTGGGCCTGCTCGGCCGCAGCGAGCGCCACATCGGGCTCACGACGAAGCAGCTGAGTCAAATCGCAACCGGGCGCATGGGCACCAATGGGATAGTCGGGCAGCGTGTCCATCTTGAGACGGTAGGGGCTGGCGATGTCGCGCGTCTTTTTGCGCGAACCCGAGGTGCCCGAAGTGCTCGGCGCGGCTTCGTATGGCGCGGCGCCGGCAATGAGCTCGTAAACCGTGCTTGCTGCGGCATAGACGTCGATCGCCGGCGACATACGCAAAGCGCGCAGGTCGGGAATATCGTCGGTGAGCATCTCGGGCGGGGCATAGGCAACCGTCGCGCGACGCAGCGTGGCATAGCGCTCCGTAAACGACGCCTTGCCGCCGGTACCGGCCACGGCCGACGCAGGCTCAAGCGCCAGCGACGAGCCAAAGTCGATCAGGCACAGGTCAAAGGTGCCCTCGGCAAGCTGCCGGTCAAGCGGTAGACGCGCCGTACGCACCATAATATTAGCGGGCGAGATATCGCGATGGACAAAGCCCTCGCCCACCAGGCTCATACGGCAGAGCAGATCGAACAGGTCGCGACCCAGACGCGCCGCCACAAGCGGCGATAGGCGGCCGGCATCGTCCACGGCAAAGCGCGAGCGCAAGCGGGCGAGCGTCTCGCCCTCGACCCATTCCATGACAATTGCAGGCACACCGTCGACCTCGCCCCAGCCATAGAGGCGGGGAAAGCCCTTAAGGCCCGAAAGGGCGCGATGGCATTCGTATTCCTCGCGAAACGCCGCTTTGAACTTGGCGACCAGCGCCTCATGGGCGGCGGCATCGTCAAACTCATCGCACGTTGGCAAGATGAGCTGCTTGAGTGCCACGGCCTCGCCTTGGGCGTTGACGGCACGCGTCACGCGGCCGATACCGCCACGGCGCATGGTGGCATCGTCGGCAAACAGTATCGTAAAACGACGCAGATAGGCAGGCAGTTCGTCCTGACCGAGCGCAATGGCCGGCTCAAACCCGTCGACACGCGCCAGGCGCAGGCCGACCATGGGATCGCGACCGAGCGATTGTGGTGTGGTGGATGCAAGATCGGTCATCATAGGGCAAGCGCCGCCACGTTATTGTTGAAGTTACCGAGCGCGACGTCATCATCGCCGTAATGGCCGACCCATTGACATAGGTTGGTGTAACAGCCCCACAGATTGGCATACTGCTGATACCACTTTGACCGGGGCGAGAATGTCTGACGACCGAACTCGGCTCGAATGACAAACATCTCCCCGACCAGGCTGTCGCACGGCCTGGGATCTCCCGTAGAGTTATAGGTCGAGACCACGTCATTGGCACGAGAAACATAGCCGTCGAGCATGTTGTACTTGGTCACAAGCCAGCTGTGAATGCTCTCTTCCTCAGCAGCGGAAAGGCCACCGGAGTTTGCATCGTTGTCAGTGTTGCCGCCCGTCGAGCCGCCGTTTCCAGACCCTCCGGCAGAGGAACCCGACCCAGAGCCACCGCCCGAACTCGACGAATCCGAGCCGGAGCCAGAAGTATCCGAGCTACCGGGCTTTCCGGACTGCTGGGCGTCCTGCTCCTTCTGCTGCTCGACCTTATTCACCGTTGCCGCCACGCTATTGTTGGACAACCGATCGATGATCTTGGTGTTGGTGAGCACGATGGTTTTGCCATTGGCAAGCGTGACTTCGTTGTCCGGGGCCTCGGCGCCGTCCGCGTCGCCGGTGCCAAACACAATATGCGCGACCACACTTGCCCAAGCATATCCAGTCGTGGTCCCCAGGTCACTTTTGACCTCATGCCCCACGCGCGGTTCGCGTGCGGCATGTGCCTGCATCATGGACGGCACGGTCATGCCATAGGCAGAAACGCCAGCTATGACCAGCACCAGCGAGCAAGACAGCAGTGCGTACGCCCGCGGCGCCAAGCCCAGTCGGCGTCGCATGCGCACCGCGGCGCCGCGCTTTGTCTGAGTGCCACCGGGCCGCATGCGTTCTCCTCCAACAAAAACACGCCGCTCGGGAGCGGCGCATTCATTCGAATCCATATTTGAGTGTATCAGCGAACCCAAAAGGTTGCGCAACGAATGGGCAAATTAAGGATGCGAGTGGAAGCATCCATGCGATAAGCGGATACAAAGCATCTTTGTTGCACAACAAACTTACAGTCGCACGGGGAAATTATGGCTACCCCGTGCGTCGCGATGAAGACATACGGCAGGAGCAGGCTCGCCACCTAAATCGTGCGACGGGCCTCGATGGCGCGCCCAAGCGTAAGCTCGTCGGCATACTCCAGGTCGCCGCCCACGGGAAGGCCGCTCGCCAGACGCGATACCTCAACGCCCAGCGGCTTGATAGTGCGGGCCAGGTAGCTCGCCGTGGTCTCGCCCTCGATATTGGGGTTGGTGGCGATGATGACCTCGTGGATGTCCTCGTGGCCCAAGCGTGCCAGCAGCTCACGAATGTGCAACTGCTCGGGACCAATCTTGTCCATGGGACTGATCACGCCGCCCAATACGTGGTAGAGACCGTGGTAGCTGCCCGTGCGCTCAATCGCCTGGACATCGCGCGGCTCGCCCACCACGCAAATGCGAGTGGTATCGCGCATCGAATCCTGGCAGATGGAGCACTCGTCGGCCGTGGCGTAGTTAAAGCAGCGGCTGCAAAAGTGAACCTCCTGCTTAACCTCCAGGATAGCCTCGGCCAGGCGGCGCGCCTCCTCGGCATCGGCCTCGAGCAGGTAATAGGCGATGCGCTGGGCCGACTTGGGACCAATGCCCGGCAGACGGCCCAGCTCATCGAGCAATTTTTGCAGACTATGGTTGGCACTCATATATATGCGTGTCTTAGAACGGCATGCCCGGGATGTTGAGGCCGCCGGTGATGGCGCCCATCTGCTTGTTGGCGAGCTCGTTGACACCGCGGACGGCCTCGTTGACGGCAGCCATGATCATGTCCTGCAGCATATCGACGTCCTCGGGATCGAGGGCATCGGGGTCGATGGTGAGGTTGACGAGCTCCATCTCGCCGTTAACGGTCACCTTGACCATGCCGCCGCCGGCAGAGGCGTCGACGGTCTGGGACTTAAGGTTTTCCTGCGCGGCGGCAAGCTGCTCCTGCATCTTGCGAGCCTGCTTCATCATTTGCTGCATGTTCATACCGGCCATGATGGCTCCTTTACGTGCGGCCGCGCGACAAGCTGCAAGGGCAGCCGGAGCGCGACGGGACTTTCAAACTCAAAAATCGTACCACGGCGCGGGGCAAGCAAGCGGGGCGGACACGCTACCTCAGTCGATATACATGTCCTTGAGCGTGACGCACGCCCAAGATTATGCAAGGTCGAATTATGCAAGGTTGCATAATTATCTCAAGCTACATCTAGCAGAGCTGGAACCAGGCAGTTTATGCGTAGGGCTACAAGGCTACATGGCAAAATGCCGAGCCGCTGCTCGAGGCGGCACGCATGGCGGCTGGGTATAATTTGATTGTCATAGATGACGATTTGGAGGTGCCCTCGTGAATGTCCCAGCCGTACTCCAAAACATCCGCTCAAAACACCCCGTTGCATATGTGGTTCTCTATCTCTTTGTCGTCTGGGTATTACTGGTTATCATCACCCATGCCATAGCTTTTGGAGCAGAACTGCTGATAGCCAGCTCGGACCAGCCCGTCGTCAAATGGGAGACGACCGATGAATGCACCGACGGAACCCGAACCATTTACTACAACAGCCCGTCCCTCTACCAAGAGTTCAAGGTCAAGATAAAGGACTCCAAGATTGTCGATGCCGAACTGGGCTCTTTATTTACAATCGGAGCAACCGTCAACGCCGAGCAAGTCGAGTACACGGACAGCCATGCGACGTATCGTATCGACCTCAGCATCCTAGGCCGACCGTCACGCGCCTGTCTGCTCGAATGCGATATACGCGGCACCACGTTGCACATGTCCGAAATACAGATGCGCCCGGGCAAGGGGTTCTCTTCTTGAGCAGTATACCCGCCTGCGCAGCTACTCCACCGGCTTGAAGATGGTGGACTGGCCGAAGACGCTGCGGATGAGGGCTTTGGCCTCGTCCTCGGTCTGCGGGATGCTCGGGGCTGCACCCTGATGGCCGAAGGGGCCGCCCGCACCGGAGTTGGACTCCCAGGGAGCTGCAGGAGCGTCCTCCTCTTTGGGGGCAGTTGCAGCGGACTTGGGCGCGGACGCCGCACCCGGCACGTCGAACGGAGGCAGATCGTCCCCACCAGCATCGGCAACAAAACCGCCAACCATGGCATCGTCGTAGGGAACCTGCTCGGATTCCCATGGCGCAGACGGCGCGGCGGGCTGAGCCTTGGGAGCGGACGCGCGCTCGGGCGCTCGGGGCGCGGGCTCGGTCGGGAGCTTGCCCGTGGCAGGAGCGCCGGCGGGGTTGTCGGAGCGCAGCCAGGGGGCTTTGCCCAGGTCAGACGACTTGGGCGC
This sequence comes from uncultured Collinsella sp., assembly GCA_902405995.1. Taxonomy (GTDB): domain Bacteria; phylum Actinomycetota; class Coriobacteriia; order Coriobacteriales; family Coriobacteriaceae; genus Collinsella. The sequence goes on along the minus strand of CABPCG010000020.1, from coordinate 10,987 downwards.
GGGCGAGGCAGGCTTGGGCGCGGGTGTCGGAGCAGCCGGTTTGGCCATGACGGGCTTAGGCGCCGACGGGGTCGGCGCCGCTATCGGTGCTGCTTTTGGCTGCGTCGCGCTGGCGCTCGAGGATGCAGGGGCCGCCGAGGACACGGGTTGCGGGTCCGCAGATACCGCAGCCCGTGCAGATGGAGAATGCTCCTCATGTTGAGGAGCCGGCGTGCCACCCCCATCCAGGACATAGTCGACGGTACGACGACCGAAGACCGCACTGACTGTCGGCAGGACCACCGACTGCGTGTCGGCGCGTCCAAGCATCTTGATGGCAAAGGTCGAGCCCGCGGGGAACGAGACCGTGAGCCTGGAGCCGTCGTCAGCCGTGGCGCGGGCATTGAGCAAAAGCCCCGCGTAGGAAGCCTGACGCGCCTTGACACGCTCGACAACCTCGGCCCATTTGCGCTGCAGCTCTCCGGCATCCTCGACCGCGGGCGTCTCGGCAGTACCGGCGGCGGCAACCTGGGCGGCATTGTTGGACTGGGGCTTAGGTGCCGGAGCGGTGGCAGGCGCGGGAGCCGCAACGGGCTGAGGCGTCGGAGTCGGCGCAGGCTGAGGTGCAGGCGCTGCAGGCTTGGAAGCTGACACGGACGCAGAACGGGACGCAGGCTGGGCAGCCGGAACAGCAGCACCACGGTCCCAAGGCATACCGCCCTGGCGCGCGGACGTAGCAGCGGGGGCAGCGGATGCCGCCGGAGCGGCAGCACGAGCGCCCGAAATTAGCGTCGGCTGTTGGGCAGCAGCGGGTACGGATGCTGCAGGCGCGGCGGCCTGAGCAGCAGCCACGCTCGCCGGCACGGCGCCGTTGGCAACCATGGCCTCCAAGCGGGCCACGCGCTCGGCCAATGCCTCAATCGTTAAATCGGCCTCGGGACGTGCCAGGCGCGTGCAGGCGATCTCGAGCACCAGGCGCACGTCGCTCGCGCCCCTCATCTCCAGTGCGGCATCGTCGAGCACCGTCAGCACACGGGCCAGGCGGTCGGCAGGATGCTCGCCAAAGGCAGCGGCCTCGGCAGCAAGCGCCTCGGCCTGCTCGGAGCCGCCCTCAAACAGCTCGGCACGGGCACCGGCAACGCAGGCAACGTACACGTCACGCACATGCGCCACCAGGTCGCGCGTCAGCTCCAGCAGGTCGTTTCCTTCCTCGACCTGCGCACGGATCAGTCCATAGAGCTCGGCAACATCGCGATCGGCAATGGCGCGGGAAAACTCGCCCAGAATCTGGTCCGAAACCTCGCCTAAAAGCGAGCGGGCGTCGTCCGCATGCACAGAACCGTTGCCAAAGACGCTCAGCTGCTCCAGCGTGGACAACGCGTCGCGCATACCGCCCTTGGCATGGCGCGCCACGATAGCCAGCGCCTCATCGTCGTAATCGAAGCCCTCCTGCTCGCACACGTATGCCAGGCGACGCTCGATATCCTCGTTGCCGATGCGATGGAAATCGAAACGCTGGCAGCGCGAGAGGATGGTCTCCAGAATCTTTTGCGGGTCGGTGGTGCACAGCACAAAGATCACGTGTGCCGGCGGCTCCTCGAGCGTCTTGAGCAGCGCGTTGAACGCCGCCGTCGTGAGCATGTGGACCTCGTCGATGATATAGATCTTGTACTTGCCGCGCACCGGGGCAAAGTTGACGGAGTTGATGATTTCCTCGCGCACATTGTCCACGCCCGTGCGGGAGGCGGCATCGAGCTCGTAGACATCGGGGTGGTTACCCTCGGCAATGAGCTCGCACTCCTCGCAAGTACCGTCGGGCATGCAGCCGCTTGCACCCTCGGCGCGCGCCGCCTCGGCATTGCGGCACAGCAGCGCCTTGGCCAGAATGCGCGCCATGGTGGTCTTGCCCGTGCCGCGCGGTCCGCAGAACAGGTAGGCGTGGGACAGGCGCCCCTCGGTGATGGCGTGCTCGAGCGTCGAGACGATATGCTGCTGGCCCACCACGGAGTCAAAGGTGAGCGGGCGATACTTTCGGTACAACGATTCCATGGGTGCTCCCCCGGGTATACTGAGTCTTGTTGCCGCGGCGGCCATGCGGTCGCACGGCATACTGCATTCCATAATAACCCGTACGGCGAGCCCGCCGCGATAGGAGTCCAAAGAGCATGGCAGACGCAGAGAGCAACCTCGTTCCCTCCGAAGCAGCCGACCAGGTCGAGGTCGCGCTCGAGGAGCAGGCCGCAGCCGACGACGGCATCCTGTACCTCAACGAGTACCAATACGAAAACGACCTCGTCACCGACTTCGCCCGCCTGGTCGCCTCGCCCAGGCGTCGCGGCTCGCTGTATGTCGCCGCGGCAATTGCCGCGCTCATCGGCATCGGCATGCTGGTGGCCGGCGGCAGCTGGATCAAGTTCGGCGTCGTGCTGATCGTGTTCGGCGCCTTTTTGGCCTGGTGGAGCAAGAACCTCCACCACACGCTCGCCCGCGACTTTATCGATGCCGTCGAGGCCGACGAGTCCATGGGCGGCCGCTACCGCCGCGTCGCCGCCAACGAGGACGGCCTGATGGTCTGGGGCAAGAGCGGCAAGTCGCAGTTCTTCCCGTTTGAGAAGCTCGACCACGTGCTCGACGGCGAGCGCATCTTTGTGGCTATGTTCGCCGACCAGGGCGTGACGATCCCCAAGGACACCTTTGTTCGCGGCGATGCCGAGCAGTTTGGCCCCTTCCTCAAGGCGCGCATCAACAAAAAACTCCGCATCGAGACCAAACGCAAGAAGATGAAGGCCGAGAAGGCCGCCGCCGAGGCCAAGCAGGGCGACAAGCCCCAGGAGACCAAAGGCAAGCAGCGCAAGCAGAAGAAGAACAAGAAGAAGAAGCGGTAATCCGGCCGACACCGAAGGTGCCTCGTCCCGCGCCCGATTCCGAGTCGGAGCGCCTGAAATCGGGCGCGGGTACCGCCGATGGACCCATTTTGCCTAACTCTCGAGCTACTTCACTTCAAACCTTAAGAGCCTTCGCTCCGGCAGATCGGTCATCTTCATCGTGTAAGTCCCGGGGAAAGCCTTCTCAAAACGGACGGTCTCGTAATCTTCAAAGTAATCGTTGGTGTTTTGCATCATAAATGGGACAAGCAACTCGTTTTCCGCTCCAACCTGCACGGCAAATGCTGCAAGTCCGTCTAAAGCCGGCATTGCCTGCGCTATCAGATCGGTATTGACCATAAAGTCATAGTTTGGCGCGTGCTCCGGTACCAAATGCCAAACATACGTCTTGATGCCGCCTTCGACATTGTCCTTATTCCTGACACGCATCTTTACGGCGATAACACATGTGGTGTCGGCGTCCTTCAATTTTGTTTTCGTATCCATGATGCCATATTTTGAATAATTATCATGCGCACGCTTGAGATACTCGCGCGGCGTGAGCAGCTCCGCCCCGTCTATACAAAACGAATACCCATCAGTCGCCACATCCTTCGACCCCAGAAACGCCCCATCCATCGAGAGCCATTCGCCCTCTGCATAGTATTTCTCAGGAATGACCGTCCGGTTCCCGTTAACGACGCTCACCCTCATGCCCGCAAGGCCAGTAACAGCACAGCCGAAAAGCGCAAGCGCCGACCTTCTCGTCCACAGGGCCTTCTTCATCGCGCTCACGACCTTTCCCGAACTTTCACAACGGCACCGTCGCGCATGCAGTAAACCCGATCGGCCAGCTCCTCGAGCACCTCTCCGTCATGGCTGGACAGAATAACCTCGCGACCCGTTGAGGCCGCCATCGCCACAACGCGCTTGAGCATTTCAACGCCCGCTTCGTCGAGGGCATTTGTTGGCTCATCGAGAACAAGTAGCTTCGGCTTTTCCATAATTGCCGCAGCTATTCCCAGACGTTGCTTCATCCCAAGCGAATATGCTCGGAACTTCTTTTTTTCGTCTGCATCGAGCCCCACGAGCCGCAGGGCAGAGCGAATGTCCTCGGGAGTGGCAACGCCCTTGATCTGAGCGATGAGCTCCAGATTGTCGTAGCCAGACAGATATCCCAAAAAGGCAGGCGCCTCGATCAACATCCCCAGACTCGGCGGGAACGAGATGTCCGCCCCAAGCCTTTGGCCATCGATAGAGATTTCGCCTTCGGTAGGCTTGATCAATCCGCAGACCGCTCGCATGAGCATGGTCTTGCCCGAACCGTTTATCCCCTGAAGCCCGACCACGGTCCCAGGGGCAACCTCGATAGACACATTGCGCAGGACAACGTTTTTACCCATGCGCTTCGATACGCCCCTTACGATCACACTCATATCTTGTCCCCCTTTTCTATAAGGTCTGCCCTTCGAAACCACAGTCCGCCCAGCGATAGGCATAACGACATAATCACAATTGAAAACAAGACGCTCGAGCCCGCCGCGATTCCCTCTTTGACAATTCCGCCCCAGCGCAACAGCATCAAGGCGTTACCCAATAGCGCCCAATGTCGTGCATATGCCGAGCAGATCAGGTAGCTCATTAAAACCACAAACGAGACTGACGGCCCAAGCACAAACCCGACCGCTGCCTGCGCAAACGCAAGCGCCTCGAAAGCAAATAAGAGACCTATGAAAAACGGCAGCGCATCCGCCTCGGCAGCTTTGAGAAACCACGGCGCCAAATTAGCCAGCTGAAGCGACTCGCCATGAATGACCGCGCTGAACGAGGAGCTCACCACCAAGCTCCAAATCACAACAGAGCAAACCACCACGAGCAGTGAAAATGCCGTTACCGCCGCCACTGAGATAAAACGCGAGGCCCACCAAAGGGTTCTTGCCCGGCATCGAACAAGTGCTTGTAAACCAAGCCCGTGCAACGATTCGGTCGGATAATCGAGTGTTGTATAGAGAATAAGCAGAATGAGGAATAGCCACCCTAACGGAGGCACAAACATGAGCCCGGGCCTAGGCTCAAACGGAGCGGATCCGGCAAATACGAGCGCGAGATTATCAGCAAACCCCAAGGCATTCGTCCGAACCCCATACACAGAAGACAAGCCGTAGGCGTACACCAAGTTCGCAACGGTCACTGCCGCAATCGCAATAAAAGTAAGGATGTTCTTCTTCAAAACGGTCCTCAGGTCCGCGGCGACCAGCCTAAACAGCATCAGACCACCTCGCGTCTTTTTAAGAATCTCGCGAAAATCAAAGAAAAGACGAACAGCAAAATGATTTCTGCAAACCCTGCTCGAATGTCGGGCCAGTTATTTAGTGATTCCGACCTGATGCTGTTAAGAATGTTGCAGTTAAAGCCGACGCATGAAAGGACGCTAAAAATCCAGTCGTTAACAAAGTGCCATGCAACCATAATCAGATATGGAACGACCATCGCCTTGATTCTGCTGCGAAACACAACCGACAGACCGGTCACGGCCATGGATAGAGCCCCCAGCGTCACCGCATCGAACAGTGTATAAACCAGCACGTACAACAGAGGCCGGGAATAAAACAGGCCAGAAAAATAGCTATGCAGATAGAGCCCGACGTAAGTCGATTCGTCGACCCGGGGGAGATACGCGGGAAACAGCATTGAGACAATCAGGAAGTTCACGAGTAGCGGAATAGCCGTGACCGCAAACGCAGAGAGGAAAGCAGACAGCATCTTCACGTTCACGTATGCATTTCTAGAAACACGTGTGCAGATCTGCGCCTCGTAACCGCTCAAACGCTCGGACAGGCATGACCACGACCCGGCCAGCATGGCAAGCAACGGCAGCGCATAGAAAAACACTGATGCTAACAACGGCGCGTTCGCGCTCACAACAATCCAGTTGCCAAAGCTACTTTCACGCGTTTGGCCGAGGTATGTCTGAGACTGCAGACCAATGCCGTAGCCAAAAGATAGCAGCTGTTTGCGTTCAGTCTCGAGCGTCCACCACGCCTCGACGGCAGCTGCCATCGAAATTACTGTCGCCAAAGTAAGAGCCAACGCAAATATTGGGTTTCCAGATATCTTGGACAACTCGTGCCGAATTAGTTTTTTATTCAACCGACATCACCCTCCCATTGGCCGGGCCGAGCAGTAACGGCCCTAATCACAAGCGGTTAATGATGCGTCGACGCACGGCAACTTTTGCATGAATAGAGAAAGATGTCTGTAAACACTCGCTATTGAGTTGATTGCTCAGGCGTTTACACGTTATCTACCTGCGATAACAATGAAATAAGCTGCGCTTTATTCTTGATCTTCAACTGGCGATAAGATGCGGATCGCAACGCTTGCACCGTAGATGCAGCATAACCTACGTCCTCCGCAATAGCCTTTGTCGTTGCGCCCTCTGCCGTCATCAGCAAGATTTGCGACTGAACATCAGAAAGGGAGCGAGACATAAGCAGGGCCAGCTGGCGCACGCGAGCTGTTTCGGTGGACCCGTTCGCGCGGTACTCCAAGACGGCTTTCTCGTCCTCAACCGAGCGGGCGAGCGCGATGTGCGTGACGAATATGGGCACAGACCAGCAGACGATCACCGTTGCCACGACGATATTGACAGCCGAACTATGCCCCAACAACGACGCGAGGAACAACGGCTTGAAAACCGTCAGATCCTGCACCATGTTGAGCAAGACGACCCAGACAGGAGCCATCGCCCCAAAGCAGAGCATCCATACCCCAAGCATTTTGCGCTGCGGACAGCTTCGCAGCACTATATACGTGAGCAGCATCCCCGTCAGCACCGCAAACCCGTGGATTCGCCCCCTAGCGACCGCATAGATTAAGGCAACCATGCCCATTGAGACCAACGGCACGATAGCCCGAGTATGGGCATGAACCTTAAACGGGCGCAGCTTAACAGCGAGCGAAGCCATAGACGCTATGCCGCAAACCAGGACCGGTGCAGCCATCAACGGATCGCGTATGCACCTCCATGCCGCGATATAGACAAAAGCCCATTCCACGGCAGACAGTATCGCCCACACGCACGGGCTTCCGAGCCCAATCGCTTCGCCTGCCCTATCCAGATCAGCGTCATGATTTGTCTTTACAACCGCGCAATACGGCGAAAGAAACAGTCCGAGGCCCAATGTATAGCTTGCAAGAGAAAAGGCGACTGCCCGCGTAACGCTGGATTCCCAATCACTATTCGCCATTACCAAGGGACCTGCCGCAAGGAAAATAAAAAAAGATGTGGGCAGATATCGAAGCAGCCGGTGCGTCCGAGCTAATGCCAACATATCGCCGGCATGCCGCTGCGACAGCTCAGACTCTACAGCTTCGCCCCCACCCGCAAACAGCGCCACCAGCTCACGCGAGCCCGCAACCGACGCCTTCCCGTATGCTCGGTGAAGCGTGGTCCGCACCGTCGATGGCTTCGTATCCGTCTCCCTGGCAATTTCCGCCGGCGTTTTCCCTTTGAGCAACAATCGAACAAACTGCTCTTCTCGAGGCGACAGAGAGGGAGAAAACGCTCCCGCATCGAATGGGTCGGACGTGCGGGGGATATCCGAATCGTTGTTCCGCTTCTTCCTGAGCAACGTACATACGAAGGCGGCAATAGCGGACCCTATCGTCAGCGACGCAATGATTGCGGCCTCGTTTGCGAAGTATGCCACCTCAACAGCGGGAACAAGGCCAATGGGAACTGCTACGAGCACAGAACGGGCGAACACGTCGCTCTCTCCCCGACCAAAGGCGCGGGGAGAGCAAAGCAGCGGGACCGCAGCCAATACGAGATAGACCAGAGGAATTAAAAGCATAAGGCCAATTGATGCGGCCATTACAGAGGGCATCCCCCATGGCTCGGGAACGACTCTCCATGAAACTCGACAGCAAAACAGCAGGCAAGACAGGACAACTATTGTTTCTGTAAAAATCGCGTCCTGCGGGTGACGAGTTTCCCTTTCGTCAGCCCACATCGCCCCCTGCGTCAAAGGAGAGTCCGCCGTGCCCCAAATAACATATGAGAGGAGCAGCGACCCAACAAAGCACGAGACACACGAAACGCCATGTAACAACCAGATCGGTGCAAACACGAACGGAATAGAATCACCGCGAGCATAGAAAGCCAGGTCGGCCCATTCGGGAACCGTTGCAATAACACCAAGGAAAACACCGATAGCACCGAGATGCCTCGGCCGTCTCATTTCTCCCCCCTTGCATAGCGCAGCACCATGAACAAACGCCGCGAGGCTTGCGCCCAGGATAACGAGCCAGGTCATTGCACCTGATGCCAGGCCGATTGAAGATGAAAACCGGTGATAAGGGGTGACCGCCATTACGACAAGCGCAATGGTGCAGGCAGATGTAGCAGAACGGCGGGAAAAAAGCATATGGCCTCCATAGCGTGTCATTATATCGCTCGAGCCGCTCGTTTATCTCTGTTCTCACACCAGCCAGCATCAATGATTCAGGCGAACTCCAATCCGCGCCAGATCACGGTCCGGCTTTTGTTCGCAGTCCCCACATCAAAGCGGGATGCGGTTTCCTTTTGGACGCCGGTTCGGAAAGCGCGTCCCGTTCCAGGGCAATATTCTGGGATGCAGTTTCCGCAGCCCACCCCATTTGGAAGGCGCATCCCATTATTTGGCTGAAAACTGGGGTGCGCTTTCCGAACGAGCCGAAACGGCCCGAATCGATCGGACCACCTCATCCCCGTTTCCTCGCCATCTGCCCGAGCGTGCTACACTAGCAGCATCTATGCCACCGCGAATGGCTCGGCCCCACGCCCGCCGCTCGCAAACGAACTTTAAACGCACGAGGGTTGGCCATGCCGCTTTTCTCGCAACATACCGCCCGGTTCTCGCCGGACGTTCCTTTGGAGGGCACCAGCTCTCGCGAGCTGCTCAAGCGGTACCAGCCGCTCGAGACACTTGCGACCGGCGGTTTTGGCTCCATCGAGATCTGCCGCGACACGCACCTGCGCCGCCGCGTCGCCATTAAACGCATCCCCCTTATCAACGGTGCTGGCATGCCCGCTAGCGACATCATGGATGTCCTGCGCGAGGCGCACACTGCCGCCATGCTTCAACATCCCAATATCGTGCAGGTCATCGACTTTACGCACGATACCGCCTATGCCTACCTGGTTATGGAATATGTCGACGGCATGTCGCTGGCCGAGTTTTTGCATCGCGTGGACGGCCATTCGCTCACCTTTGACGAGGCCGCGGCCATTGCCGATGCCCTGGGCCAGGCGCTCACCTTCGCCCACAGTAATGGCGTGCTCCACCTGGACATCAAGCCCGCCAACGTGCTCATCGACCACTCGGGCAATGTAAAGCTCACCGACTTTGGCATGGCGCGGCTGTCGTCTGCTGGCGGCTTTGGCGGCTCACGCGGCGGCACCATCGGCTACATGCCGCCCGAGCAGCTCGATATCGAGACCGGCACGGTCGACGAGCGCGCCGATGTCTTTGCCCTCGCCTGTGTGATCTACGAGGGCCTGTGCGGCAGCGCTCCTTTTATGGCGGCCACGCCCGCCGACTCGCTCGGCCGCATCATCGGCGGCGCCACCTATCCCAGCGAGCTGATACCACACTTTCCCTCGGGAGCCGAGGCCGCGCTCATGAGCGCGCTCTCCCCCATGCCGCAGGACCGCCCCAACAGCATCGAGGCATTTTGCGACCAGCTCCTTGCCGGTCTGGGCAGCGTGCGCGAAGGCCGTCGCAGCCTGGAGCAAATGGTTGGCGAACTTTCGGATGACGAGCAGGAGCTCGACGATATCGAGCCGTCGCACTACGAGGACGACGTCATCGAGGTCGACCCCGCACTCGGCTGGGCGGGCACGCGCTGGAGCCATGCGCGCGACTACACCATGCGCGCTATCTCGGCGCTAACGTGCGGCGCCTTTAGCTTTTTGCTGATGCAAACGGCCGGGGTCGCGGCGCTTCCCGGCCTGGTCATTGCGGCCATCGCGATCGGAGCGGCGGCTGGCCTGGCCCCCCAGATTGGCTCGGCCATCTCGGCTGTGGGCTTTTTGGTGCTCATGGCCAACGCCACCATGCAGGCACAGGGCATCCTGTCGATGCTGCCCGTCGCGGTGATCTTTGCTGCCGCCATGTCCGGTTGGTGGATCGCCTGGGGTCGCACCGAGGCTGCCGCGAGCGCCGCGCTCACCTGTGCACTCGCGCTTGGCTGTCTGACCGGCAATACCTTCCTGGCAGCTGGGGTCGCCGCCGGCGTCGCGTCATTTTGGCTCGGCCCGGCAAGCGCCGCCGCGGCAACGGGCATGGGCGCGCTTTTTGCCCGTCTGGCCACGATCGCGCTTTCAGCCGAAGGCGTGCTGGGGCTCGGTAACGTTGCCGCAGCGCTGGGAGACCCGCTCCTTTGGGCTGCCTTTGTGCTGGTCGCGGCAACTGCCGCAGCATCATCCGCGTTGCTCAATGCCCATGCCAAGCGTGCCGATCAGGGATCAAACCTTGCCGCAATCGCCGCCATCGCCGTCACCGGCATCGGCTGCGCAGCGGCGTCCTGTCTTGCACACCATATGGAAATTGCCAGCCTTGCAGCCGCGGTCATCGCCAAGGCGGCGGTTGCGGGAATCCTATCCTCTATAATCGTTGGGATATGCCTATATTTGCTCGGATACCAAAGAACCTATACGGAGAGTGATCTTTCGTGAACTTCCTGAACATCTTCGAGGACCACGTGGCCGGCATCTTCGGTGCCACCCGTGCCCCGTTCTCCTTTAAGAAGCTTGCCAAGCAGGCCGCTCGCGACATGGAGGATCAGACTCTGGTGATCAATGGCGTCAACACGGCGCCGGCACTCTATACCATCCTGATCGCCGCCGACGACGACCCCATGCTCGCCCCGTTCTACCCCGAGCTTTCGCGCGAGGTCCGCGAGTTCGTGAAGGCGCAGGCCGAAAAGCGCCGTTATGTCTTTGTCGGCGAGCCCCTCGTGCGCTTTATGATCGATCCGCAGCTGCGTGCCGGCAAGTTCTCGGTCTTTGCCGAGAACGTCGATGCCCCCACGCTCGGCCGCCTGTACGAAGAAGAGCGCGCCTATCAAAACGGTCTGGGCCAAAACAACTCCGCGGCAAG
>CABPCG010000019.1 GCA_902405995.1 uncultured Collinsella sp. | reverse complement strand
CCCCCTCTGCCGCGTTAACGTAGGGCCCGCTCTGGAGTTGCCTTTCAGAACATTCCGCAGACCAGGAAACCCCCTTATCCGCAGCTCCGAAGGAGCAGGATAAGGGGGTTTCCTGGTCGAGGACGTTCTGAAAGGCAACTCCAGAGCGGGCCCGGACGAAAACAACCGACTACAGGTCGATGTGCGATTCCTTGATCGGGAACGGCTCGGCGAAGTGGCAGGCGCAGCAGTGACCCGGTGCGACTTCCTTAAACTCGGGAAGCTTCTCAGAGCAGATACCCTGCGCAATCGGGCAGCGAGTGTGGAAACGGCAACCGGTCGGCGGATCCAGCGGTGACGGCGGGTCGCCGGCAAGGATGATGCGCTTACGAGTCTTCTGGATATCCGGATCGGGCACCGGCACAGCAGACAGCAGCGACTGCGTGTACGGGTGGTGCGGCTCACTGTAGAGCGTCTTCCAGTCCGAAACCTCAACCATCTTGCCCAGGTACATAACGGCAACACGGTCGGAAATATGCTGTACGACAGAGAGGTCATGAGCAATGAAGAGATAAGCCGTACCGAACTTGTCCTGGAGCTCCTTCAGCAGGTTCAGAACCTGGGCCTGAATGGACACATCCAGGGCGGAAACCGGCTCGTCGCAGATAATCAGCTTGGGCTTAAGCGCAAATGCACGGGCAATGCCGACACGCTGACGCTGGCCGCCGGAAAACTCATGAGGATAGCGGTTAATGTGCTCGGGGTTCAGTCCGACAACGTCGAGAAGCTCGCGGACACGCTCAATGCGCTCCTCCTTGGTGCCCACGCCGTGAATGGTCATGGGCTCGGAGACGATCTCACCGATTGTCATACGAGGATTGAGCGAAGCATAAGGATCCTGGAAGATAAACTGCATCTCACGACGCATGTCCTTGATCTCATGCTTGCTCATCTCGGCAACATCTTTGCCCTGGAAGAACACCTTACCGGCCGTCGGCTTGGTGAGGCGCATGATGGTACGGCCCGTGGTGGACTTACCGCAACCAGACTCGCCGACCAGACCAAAGGTCTCGCCAGGATAGATTTCGAACGAAATGTCGTTCACAGCAGAGACGACACGCTTGGAGAAGCGCTTGGCGAACATGCCGGACTCAGCGGGAAACTCCTTAGAGAGGTGCTCGACCTTCAGCAGCGGAGTACGCTCGTTGGTATCTGCCATTACGCCTCGCCTCCCTTCTTGGAATCCTTGCGCGTACGGGACGTCTCAGGAGCGTTCTTGAGGAACTCGGGGTCACCGGAGTAGTGGCACGCAGAGTAATGACCAGACTCGGTGACAACGCGCTCGGGGCGCTGCTTGCGGCACTTGTCCGTCGCATAGGGGCAACGAGGAGAGAAGACGCAGCCCTCAGGCAAGTTCATGAGCGAAGGCGGGTTGCCGTGAATCGGCGTAAGAGGCTTCTTCTCTTCGATGGCCTGCTCCGGGATGGAGCGGATAAGGCCCCAGGTGTAGGGGTGGCGGCTCTCGTAGAAGATCTCCTCAGCAGTACCGAATTCGACAGGACGGCCGGCGTACATAACCATGATCTTATCGGCCATATCGGCGACGACGCCCAGGTCATGGGTAATCATGATGATGGCGTTGCCGTTCTTCTCCTGCATCTCCTGCATAAGCTCAATAATCTGAGCCTGAATGGTAACGTCCAGGGCAGTCGTGGGCTCGTCGGCAATCAGGATATCGGGGTCGCAGGCAAGAGCCATAGCGATCATGACACGCTGACGCATTCCGCCGGAGAACTGGTGCGGATATTCATTGACGCGCTTCTCGGGCTCGGGGATACCCACGAGGTCCAAAAGCTCGGTAGCGCGCTTGAGCGCCTCCTGCTTGGAATAGCCACGGTGCAGACGAAGGCCCTCGCCCACCTGCTTGCCGATCTTATAGACCGGGTTCAAGGAGGTCATAGGATCCTGGAAGATCATCGCGATATCGTTACCGCGAATGTGCTGCATCTCTTCCTCGGTCATTTCGAGGATAGAACGACCGCGATAGCGAACGTCGCCGCCCTCGATCTTTCCCGGAGGCATCGAAATGAGGCCCATGATGGTCATGGCGGTCACGGACTTACCAGAGCCGGACTCACCGACGACACCCAGGGTCTCACCGCGATCGAGCGTGTAGGACACACCGTCGACGGCGCGAACGACGCCATCCTCGGTGTGGAAATACATCTTAAGGTCATCGACCTCGAGCAGATGCTGGCCCTCGGGAACCGGCTGGTCCTTCAGGTCCACATAGTTCTTGTTCTTCTTCATCCTTATGCGTCCTTCATCTTGACGTCGAGGGCGTCGCGCAGACCGTCACCCAGCAGGGTGAAGGCGAGCACCGTCGAGAGAATTGCCAGACCGGGCATGATCATCATCCAGGGAGCAGTCAGAAGATACTGCTGACCGTCCTGAATCATGGAGCCCCACGAAGGCGTAGGCGGGATAACGCCCATGCCGAGGAAGGACAGGGCAGACTCGGTCAGAATAGCGCCGCCAATGTTCATGGTCGCATAGACCACGATAGAAGCAACGGAGTTCGGGAAGATATGGCGCATAACGATACGCGCATCGGATGCACCCATAGCGCGAGCGGCGTCAACATAATCGTTCTCTTTGACCGTTAGGATCGCAGATCGGAAGACACGGGCAATCGAGGGCCAGCCGAGAATGCCGATGGCGATAAAGACATTCTGAAGACCACGACCGATAACGGCAATCATGGCAACAACGAACAGCACGTACGGGAACGCCAGGAAGATGTCCGCACAGCGCATGATGATCGTATCCCAGATGCCGCCATAGAAACCGGCCAGGGCGCCCATGACCAGACCGATCACCGTAGAGATGGCGGTGGCCATAATACCGACGGAAAGCGAAACGCGTGCACCGTAGATAACACGGACGAGAATGTCACGACCAAGAGAGTCGGTGCCAAACGGATGCTCGGCACACGGAGCCAGCAGCGACGTCTCGGCCATGGTGGTCGAGTCGGAAGCCGTCGGCGAACCGAGCCAGGGCTTAGCCCACAGATCGGCGGTCAGGGCGACCACAACAACGATGATGATCCAGCAGACACCGATAACGGCGAGCTTGTTCTTACGAAGACGCTTAAAAGCGTCGCCCCACAGCGTGCGGGACTTGGCGGGAGCAGATGCGGCCTTGGTGGCGGTAGCCTGCTCCTGAGACTGAGAATCAGTTTCCTGCATGAGACGTACCTCCCTTAGGCCTTATCCGACGGACCGCCAAGGCGGATGCGCGGGTCGAGGAATGCATAGCTAATGTCGACGAGCAGGTTGATCACCATAACGACGACAACAATGAGCGTAACGCCGCCCATAACGATGGGCCAGTCGCGCATGCTAATGGCGCGGTAGACCTCGAAGCCGATGCCGGGCCAGTTAAAGACCGTCTCGGTCAGGATGGCGCCCGAAAGCATGCCGCCGAAGTCGACACCAATATAGGTAACGACGGGGATGAGTGCATTCTTAAGCGCATGCTTGATAATGATCGCGCGATTGGAGAGACCCTTGGCCTTTGCCGTACGGATGTAATCCTGGTTCATGACGTCAAGCAGCTGCGAGCGCATAATGCGGGCGGCATAAGCGGTCGAAACCGAAGCCAGCGTAATGGTCGGAAGCACATAGTGCATCCAATCCTGATACTGAGAGCTGGAACCGCCGGCACCCGAGATCGGCATGGAGAATGCACCGCCGGTGGCATCCTTAAGGATGACGCCAAAGAACAGCTGCAGCAACATACCGAGCCAGAAGGCCGGGACGGCAACGAGAATCGACGTGGTGAGCGTTACCAAAATATCCCAGAAGGAATAACGCTTAACCGCCGAAATGATACCCGCACCGATACCCATGATCGCCTCGAGCACGATGGCGCACGCGGCAAGTTTGACCGTATACGGATACTTCTGGGCAAAGATTTCCGTAACCGGCAGCTTGCGCTGGTACGAATTGCCCAGATCGCCATGAAGCAGGCCGTTCATGTAATACAAGTAACGGTCCACGAGCGACGTTTGAACGGGATCGCCGTTCTCGTCAAGGATCGCGTTGCCGTCCTCGTCCGCCTGGACCAGGTGATAGCGCACGCGAAGTTGAAGCTCCACCTCGGGGGACAGAGCCTTGTCTCCACCGATCAGCTTGATCGGATCTCCCGGCACGATGTTCTGGAGGGCGAACAGAATCAGCGTAACGCCCAAAAATACCGGGATGAACTGAAGCACACGTTTAACGATGTACTTACCCATACCACTCCCCTATCTAGGGATTAACCTAAATGGGATGCCGATCGCCAGACCGGCATCCCAAAATTACCATCAGCCAGTTTACCCCAGGTTAGGGAGAACTGTATGTTTCCCATGAGGTCTACGTAAATACTTGACCCTCACGGAAGCTGCAAACTCTTAGGCGAGCTCAGCGGTACCCAGCTCGGCGTGCTTCTGCGGATCGACATAGAGGTGCTTGATGCGATCGGAGCCGGCGATGGTGTGCGTGTAGAACATCACCGGGATGACCGGGCAGTCGGCAGCGACCATAGCGTCGGCCTCCTGCATCTTAGCGACGCGCTCTTCGTCGTCAACCGTGGTACGAGCCTCGTCGACCTTTGCGTCGAACTCGGGGTTGTTGTAACCAGAGCGGTTGTCGCCACCGAGGGAGTCGGAGTGGAACAGCGGATACAGGAAGTTGTCCATGATCGGGTAGTCGGCAATCCAGCCCAGACGACCGAACTGATAATTGAAGTTCTGATACTGCTCGAGCAGGGCAGACCACTCAGGGGTATCGGAGACAGCGGTAACGCCAACCTTGGCGAGGTCGCCGATGATGGACTCCATGATCTCCTTGTGACCACCGTCCTGGTTGTAGGAAAGGGTCACGCTAATGCCACGGTCGCCGTTAGCGCCAGCGGGAGCAACCTTGTCGAGGTACTCGTTAGCCTTGTCGACGTCGTAGGCGCAGAACTCCCATGCGCCCTCCTTGTAGCCATCGATGCCCGGAGGAACAATGCCGTCGGCGGGGGTACGGGTACCCTTGAAGATGGTCTTGCAGATGGCCTCACGGTTGATGGCCAGGGAGATACCCCTGCGCAGGTCGGCATTGTTGAACGGCTCGGCCGTGTTGTTGCAGGTCAGGTAGTAGGTGGAAGGCTCGGCGCCGAGCAGCATATGCTCGCCGTCACCCATGGTGTAGCCGTCCTTGGACACGCCGCGATCCTTCTTGGCGGCGTCGATCTGAGCAACGGGAACGTCGCAGACATCGAGGTTACCGGCCTGGAACTCCTTATAGGCGGTCTCCATGTCCTTGATGACCTGGAAGTGGATGCCATCGATCTTGGCCTTGTCGCCATAGTAATCGTCGAACTTCTTGAGGTTGATCTCCTGACCATCCTCCCACTTGCCGTCCATCATGAACGGGCCGTTACCGATCGGGGCAAGGTAGAAGCTCTTAACATCGGACTCGGCGCACTCGGGAACCGGGGACAGAGCCGGGTGAGAGGCGACGAAGGGGAAGTCGGCGTAAGCGGAAGACAGCTTGACGACGAGGGTCTCATCGTCGGGGCAAGTAACACCGCTGAGCTCGGTAGCGTTGCCGGCAAGCAGATCGTCATAGCCCTCGACCATGGAAAGGTGATAGGAGACCTCGGAAGGGCCGTACTCGGTAGCGATGGCCGACTTGGTGTTGACCAGACGCTCCCAAGCGAGCTTGAAGGACTTGGAGGTAACGTCGTCACCGTTGTGGAACTTAGCCTTCTTGATCTTGAAGGTGAACTCAGTGGCGTCGTCGTTGGCCTCGAAGGACTCGCAAGCCAGCGGGACGATCTTGCCCTTCTCGGCGTCATAAGAGGTCAGAGCGTCAAAGAGCTGGTACTCGACCTGAGTGCCCTGGTCCTCCTGGACATTGTAGGGGTCGATGCAGACCGGGTTGTTGATGTAGAAGTTCAGCGTCGAACCGGACTCAGAACCGGAAGCGTCGCCGCCCTTCTTGCCGCATGCGGCAAGAAAAGCCATGGAGCTCGCAGCAAGGGTGCCGCCAACAAAGGCGCGACGACCCATAACGGGCTGGTGGAACATAGAATCAGCCATGCCATCCTCCTTATGAGATAGGACAAAGTGAATTCGATCGGGCAACGTCGAGACAACCCGATCGAACCATTCAAACGCGGTCCGCCGTTATGGCTGGTTATGCAATGCGGGCCAACGTTTGCAATACAGTAGCGCATTTTATGCACAATTTGGCGCTGATTCCGGTTAACGGTCGAGAATTTCTTTAGTTGGGCGAAGTATGTGGGGATATTTTGACTCTGTTACAAATATGTAAACAAATAGGGGTCCCGCAGTTGCGGAACCCCTTTCAAGTATTTTATGCGGCTCGTGCTTAGTAGCCGACGATGCCCTGCGGGAAGAAAAACATGCACAGAACGACACACACAGCAAAAACGACGGCCATAATTACCGTCAGGCGATCGAGGTTCTGCTCCATGACGCCCGTGGCAGAGCTGGAGTTATACAGCGAGCTAGCGATCATATCCGAAACGCCGGTACCCTTACCGGAGTGCATCAGGACGAGAATCGTCAGCGCCACAGCAGAGATAGCCCAAACGACAAACAGAAGAATCTGGAACGGACCCATAGATAAGCTCCTTAATAGAACAATTTAAACTCCAGTACTGTACCACAACCTCCAACACTCCCCCACCTGCCATTTAGGGACGGGGTAGAAATGGCAGAAATACCAAAAGGGGGTTGCCCGATTATGGGCAACCCCCTCGCATGAAAACGCTTGGAGTTTTCTTTAGGCCTCGGTGGCGAGCACGCGGCCCGTCATCTCGGCGGAAGGCTCAAGACCAGCCATGGTGAGCATGGTCGGAGCGATATCGGAGAGACGACCGTCCTCGATACCGGTGAGCTTGGCCTTATCATCAACGATGATGAACGGCACGCGGTTGGTGGTGTGAGCCGTAAACGGATGCTTGGAACCGTCGGAAGCAACGTCAAACATGTGGTCGGCGTTACCATGGTCGGCGGTAATCAGCGCAAAGCCGCCCTTGGCGAGAATCGCCGGGACAACCTTGGACAAAGCATCGTCAACAGCCTCGACGGCCTTAACGGCCGCGTCGAAGACACCGGTGTGACCAACCATGTCGCAGTTCGCGAAGTTCACGATGTAGAAATCAGCGCGATCCTCGTTGATTGCGGCGACGAGCTTCTCGGTAACCTCGGGAGCGCTCATTTCAGGCTGCAGATCGTAGGTAGCGACCTTGGGGGAAGCGACGAGCACGCGCTCCTCGCCCTCCTTGGGCTCCTCGATGCCGCCGTTGAGGAAGAACGTCACGTGGGCGTACTTCTCGGTCTCGGCGGTGTGCAGCTGCTTGAGGCCATTGGCGGCGATAACGTCGGCCAGAACGTTCTCGGGGAACGTCTTGGGGAAGGCGACCTCGACGTCAAACGTCGGATCGTACTCGGTCATCGTCACAAAGTGCGAAAGCTTGATCTGCTCGCGCTCAAAGCCGTCGAACTCCTTGTCCGTGAACACGCGGGTCATCTGACGAGCGCGGTCGGGACGGAAGTTGAAGAAGATGGCCGCGTCGCCCTCGTGGATACCCTCGTTGTGGGCAGCGAAGGGCTCGACGAACTCGTCGCCGCGCGGATCCTTCTCGTAGTAGGCCTTGATACCGGCAACGGGATCGGTATCGGCATCGGACGCGTTGACCATGACGTCGTAGGCGCGCTGGATGCGCTCCCAACGGTTGTCGCGGTCCATGGCCCAATAGCGGCCCGAAACGGTGGCAACGCGAGCGTCGCAACCGGTCTCCTCGGAGATCTTAGCCAGGAAGGCGCAGAACTCACTCATGTAGCCGGCACCGGACTGCGGGTCGACGTCGCGGCCATCCATGAAGGCGTGGACGCGAACGGTCTTGACGCCATGCTGGGCAGCCATCTTGACCAGAGCCTCGACGTGGTTCATGTGAGAATGAACACCGCCAGGGCTCATAAGGCCCATGAGGTGCAGGGTCTTGCCTTCGGCCTTGACATCGTCCATAGCCTTGACGAAGACCTCGTTCTTGGCGATGGAGCCGTCCTTGATGGCGTTGTTGATGCGCGAAAGCTCCTGGAACACGATGCGGCCGGCACCGATGTTGAGGTGACCCACCTCGGAGTTGCCCATCTGGCCGTCGGGAAGGCCCACGTCCTCGCCCGAAGCACCGAGCGTGGTGTGGGGATACTGAGCGTACAGGCCATCAAGGAAGGGCGTCTTGGCAGCGGCGACGGCGTTCTCGCCATCGGCCGGAGCAAGGCCGCAGCCATCCATGATAATCAGGAGTGCAGGAAGATGACGTTGTGCCATATGTCCTACTCGCCTGCCTTGACGACCATAGAGGCGAAGTCGGCAGCCTTGAGCGAAGCGCCGCCCACGAGGGCGCCGTCAACGTCGGGCTTGGCGACGAGCTCGGCGATGTTGCCGGGCTTGGCGGAACCGCCATACAGCACGCGGATGCCGTTAGCGAGCTCCTCGCCGAACATCTCCTTGAGGGTCTCACGGATAGCACCGCAGACCTCCTGAGCGTCCTCGGCGGTAGCGGTCTTGCCGGTGCCGATGGCCCAGATGGGCTCGTAGGCGACGACGACCTGCTTGGGGCAGGTGATCTCAAGACCAGCAAGGCCAGCCTTGACCTGGTTCACGACGTGCTCGACATAGGTGCCAGCCTCGCGGACCTCGAGGGACTCGCCGCAGCAGAAGACGGGAACAAGGCCGGCGGCAACGAGAGCCTTAGCCTTCTTGTTCTGGTCCTCGTCGGTCTCGTGGAAGTAGTCGCGACGCTCGGAGTGACCGATGATGCAGTAGGTGCAGCCAGCGGACTTGAGCATGTCGCAAGAGGACTCACCGGTGAAGGCACCCTTGGCCTCCCAGTACACGTTCTGTGCACCGAGGGCGATGGGGGCAGCCTGAATGCGGTCATGAACCGTGGTGATGTCGATGGTCGGAGGGCAGACGAGCACCTCGACGCCAGCCGGAACCTCGGGCAGAGCCTGAGCCAGCTCGTCGGCAAGCTTGGCAGCCTCGGCGACGTCGTTGTTCATCTTCCAGTTACCAGCGATAAGAAGGGTGCGATTAGGCATCGAGAAGCGCCTCCACTCCGGGCAGGGCCTTACCCTCGACGAGCTCCATGGAAGCGCCACCACCGGTGGAGATCCAGCTCATCTTGTCGGCCAGGTTGAACTTGTTGACAGCTGCGACAGAGTCGCCACCGCCGATGATCGAGGTGCAGTCGGCCTCGGCGACAGCCTCGGCGATAGCCTGGGTGCCGTGAGCAAAGTTGTCGAACTCGAAGACGCCCATGGGGCCATTCCAGAACACGGTCTTGGCGCCCTTGACGGCCTCGGCGTAGAGCTCCTCGGTCTTGGGGCCGATGTCCATGCCCTCACGATCGTCGGGGATAGCGTCGGAAGCGACAACCTCGGGGACAGCGTCCTCGCCAAAGTGATCGGCAACGCGGTTGTCGATGGGGAGCAGGATCTTGACGCCCTTCTCCTCGGCCTTCTTGAGCATCTCGCCAGCGCGCTCGACCCAGTCCTCTTCCTTGAGGGACTGACCGACGGACAGGCCCTGAGCCAGGAAGAAGGTGTAGGCCATACCGCCACCGATGATCAGGGTGTCAGCAGAGTCGATGAGGTGATCGAGAACGCCGATCTTGGAGGAAACCTTGGAACCGCCGACGATGGCGACGAAGGGGCGCTCGGGCTCGGCGAAGATGCCGGTCAGCGTGTCGACCTCCTTCTCGAGCAGGAAGCCGGCGACGGCAGGCAGGTAAGCGGCGGGGCCCACGACGGAACCCTGGGCGCGGTGAGCGGTGCCGAAGGCATCGAGAACGAAGACGTCACCATAGGAAGCGAGCTTCTTGGCGATCTCGGGATCGTTCTTCTTCTCACGCTTATCGAAGCGGACGTTCTCGAGAACGAGAACCTTGCCCGGCTCGACGGCGGCGACAGCCTCGGCAGCCTTCTCGCCGTAGGTGTCGGCAACAAAGGCAACGTCAAGACCAGAGAGCTCGGCGAGCTTCTTGGCGACGGGCTCGAGGGACAGCTCGGGCTGGAAGCCGGTGCCATCGGGACGGCCGAGGTGGCTCATGAGGATGACGCGAGCATTGTGCTCAACGAGATAGTTGATGGTGGGCAGGGCAGCCTTGATACGGGTGGTGTCGCCAACGACGCCATCCTTGATAGGCACGTTAAAGTCAACGCGGACGAGAACGCGCTTGCCGTCGACATCGATGTCGCGGACGGTCTTCTTGGTAAAGGCCATGTTTGCTTCTACCTTTCGTACGTGTCTGCCTCCCATTACGGCAGACGATTTCTTATAAAAAGGGCGCGACCCTAGGGTGTAAGCCCTATAAGGCCGCGCCCTTCTTTAGACGCTCAACGAGCTATTCGCTAAAAGCTAAATTAAGCAACGAACTTCTCGAAGTACTTGATGGTGCGGACCATCTGAGAGGTGTAGGAGTTCTCGTTGTCGTACCAAGAGGTGACCTGAACGAGGGTCTGGCCGTTGCCGAGGTCAGAGCACATGGTCTGAGTGGCGTCGAAGATGGAGCCATGGGTCTCGCCGATGATGTCGGTGGAGACGATGTCGTCCTCGTTGTAACCGAAGGTCTCGGAGATGGTGGCAGCGTAGGCCTTCATAGCAGCGTTGACCTCGTCGACGGTGACCTTCTTGTCAACGACAGCGTAGAGGTTGGTGATGGAGCCGGTCGGCGTCGGGACGCGCTGGGCGGCACCGATGAGCTTACCGTTGAGCTCGGGGAGAACCAGGCCGATAGCCTTGGCAGCACCGGTGGTGTTGGGGACGATGTTGACGGCGCAGGCGCGGCTACGACGCTTGTTGCCCTTGCGCTGCGGGCCGTCGAGCGGCATCTGGTCGCCAGTCCAGGCGTGAATGGTGGTCATGATGCCGGACACGATGGGAGCGAAGTCGTTCAGACCCTTGGCCATCGGGGCGAGGCAGTTGGTGGTGCAGGAAGCAGCGGAGATGATGTTGTCCTCAGCGGTCAGCGTCTCGTGGTTGACGTTGTACACGATGGTGGGCAGATCGCTGCCAGCCGGAGCGGAGATGACGACCTTCTTGGCGCCAGCGTTGATGTGGGCCTGAGCCTTAGCCTTGCTGGTGTAGAAGCCGGTGCACTCGAGAACGACGTCGACGTCGAGGTCGCCCCAAGGCAGGTTGTTGGCGTCGGCCTCCTTGTAGATCTTGATCTCCTTGCCGTCAACGGTGATGGAATCCTCGCCAGCAACGACCTCGTGATCGCGAGCGTAGTTGCCCTGCGTGGAGTCGTACTTCAGCAGGTAAGCGAGCATATCGGGAGAGGTGAGGTCGTTGATAGCGACGATCTCGGAGCCCTCATGACCGAACATCTGACGGAAAGCCAGACGACCGATGCGACCGAAGCCGTTAATAGCAACCTTTACTGCCATTGTGTCTCCTTTCGTAAGGCCCCCGCAAGCTACAGCGCCTGCCGTTGAGGCCCACAAACTAACCACTCGCCTAATATACCTTTTTTTTGACTTGAATTTCACGAGAATGCTCGAAATTGAAAATCAAATTTACGTTAAAACGTTTTAAAGAATAAAATAGCAGCTAAATCCGTATATAAGTCGATACTTCAAACTACCTGTTTGCTTCAATGAGCTTTTCAAGCCTCAAAACTCGATGGTAGAGGGCCGACTTCGACAAGGGAGGGTCAGCCATCTCCCCCAGATCGCGCAGCGACAGATCGGGATAGCGCTCGCGCAGGTCGCAAAAGACTGCCAAGGCTTCTGGAAGCGTGTCGCGCAAACCCCGCTGTTCGAGCTCATCGATCAACGCAAGCTGATGCTGGGCGGCACCCGCACTTCTGGTCTGATTGGCCAGCTCGGCATTCACGCGACGGTTTACGTCGTTCTTAACCAATTTGACCGCGCGCGCCTCCTCAATCTCGGCAACGCTGCGCTTGGCACCAATCAGCTTTAATAGATGCTCGATTTCCTCGGCGCTCTTAATGTACACGGCATATGACCCCCGCCGCGCATTAACACGAGCATGGACCCCAATCTGCTCCAACAGATCGCAAAGCCCCTTGGCATATTGCTCGCCCTGCACCGCGATCTCCAAATGAAAGTCGCCGCGGGGATCGGCCACGAAACCGCCCGCGATGAGCGCGCCGCGGATGTAGGCAAGCCTGCAGCAGGGACGGGCAACGATGTGCCGGGGAACACCGGCGACGAGCCCTCCCCTGCGGTCGAGAATGCCCAGCAGCACCAGAGCCTTGTCCAGGTCGGGTTGATCGGGCAAGGTGATGAGGTAGTTTCGAACCTTATGCAATACAGATTTACGGACGGTGAACTCCGTTTTGAGCTTAAGGATGCGATGCGTCAGTGTGATCATCGTGCGCGCGACGGCTCCCGTCTCAGTCGCAACCGTCAAACGGTACCGCCCGAAGCCGGTAAGCGAGAGCGTACCGCTCACACGCGTCAGGGCGGCAAGCGTCGACAAATCGCAGTATTCACATTCGGGTTCGCAGCGCGCAAGCTCGTCGCGCACCTCAGCGGTAAACGACATGCAGGCCTATGCCTTCGTGTTGGCGCGCGACAGGTCGCGGTGGGAGATGCTCACGTGATACTGGGCGCCTTCCAGGTAACGGGCCGTGGCCTCGGCAATGGCGACGCTACGGTGCTGTCCGCCCGTGCAGCCGATGGCGATAGAAAGCTGCGGCTTACCCTCCGCGATATAGCCCGGCATCACCGTATCGAGCAGCTGCGTCCAGGCCTTCCAGAACTCCTGGGTCTTGGGATGGTCCAGAACAAAGTCGGAGACTTTCTTATCGAGACCGGTCATGGTACGCATCTCGGGATCGTAAAACGGATTGGGCAGGAAGCGAACGTCGATCATAATGTCCGCCTCGACGGGCATACCGTGCTTAAAGCCAAACGAGAACACGTGAACGTCCATGAGCTGCTGGTCGGACAACTCGGAGAACGCCATGCGCAATTTGTTGCGCAGGGCAGAGGTGCGCAGGCGGCTCGTGTCGATAATCATATCGGCTCGATCGCGCACGCCCTGCAGCTGAAGGCGCTCGCGCTGAATGGCATCGGCCGTAGTCTCCCCCGGCTTGGCAATGGGATGACGGCGGCGATTTTCGCTGTAGCGACGAATCAGCACCTCGTCAGAAGCCTCCAGGAACACGATGTCGCAGCTCATCTCGCGCTCTTCGAGCGCGGCGACCGCATCGAGCAACTCGTCAAACAGTCCCTGGCTACGCAAATCGCAGGTGACGGCGAGATGCCTGCCCACGCCCGTATTGATGCCGACGAGCTCGGCAAGCTGGGCGATCAGACGCGGAGGCAGGTTATCGATGCAAAAATAGCCCATGTCCTCGAACACGTGCATGGCCTGCGTGCGGCCCGATCCGGACATTCCGGTGATGATGACGATATCGGGGATGCGCTCCGAGCGCTCCGCCGCATCCATGGCATCTCCCTTTTGCATGTGTTGCCTCCCGAAAACAAGCGCGGGACCCAGCAACCCGGATCCCGCGCGGTCAATTGCCTATATTGAGTATACCGCCCCGAGCGGATACGAGGCCTGTCTTACGCCTCAAGCGCAGCCTTGAACCAACTCGTAATACTCGTGGGATGCGTGATGGCAGTGCCGACGACAACGGCCCAAGCGCCAGCATCGATCGCGGCGCGAGCCTCCTCGGGCGTGTGCACACGGCCCTCGCAGATGATGGGAAGACCGGGGAATTCCTCGGTCGCCTGACGCAGAAGCGGAAGATCGGGGCCATCGGCCATGGTGCAGTCGATGGCGGCGACACCATGAGAAAGCGTGGTGGATACAAGGTCGAAGCCCATATCAACCGCACGGCGAATGTCCTCGATGGTGGCACAATCCGCCATCAGGAGCACACCCTCCTCGTGCAGCGGACGGAAGGTGTCCTCGACGGTCTTGCCATCGGGACGCGGACGATCGGTGGCATCGATCGCCACGATATCGGCACCCGCGGCAACGCAGGCGCGAGCGTGACGCAGCGTCGGCGTGATGTAAACGCCCTCGTGCCCATCCTTCCACAGGCCGATAACAGGAACCTCACAGCGACCCTTAATGGCGGCAATGTCGGCAAGGCCCTGACAGCGAATGGCGGCGGCGCCGCCAAGCTCGCAAGCGCGAGACATTTGAGCCATGGTCTCGGGCGTACGAAGCGGCTCGCCCATATACGCCTGAACGCTCACGACGAGCTTGCCCTTCAGGGATTGAATCAAAGGATCGACGGTCATAAGGCTGCAACCTTTCTCAGAACAGCCTCCCGAGGCGTGTTGTCTCGGGAGGCTCCTACAGCAGATACGTTTACTTCAACGAGGCAAGAAGATGCTCAGCGGCACCGATGAGCGGAGCATCGCCCTCCAGAGAACCGATGAGGATCGGCGTGTCCTGAAGCGGATCGAGCGCCTGGCTGGCATAGCCCTCGTGCACCGAATCCTTCCACGTCTGCGAACGCCAATCGGGACCTTGGTGAATCACGCCGCCCGAAAGCACGATGACCTCAGGGTCCAGGATGTTAGCGAGCGAGCCCAAGCTGGCACCCAACGCAAAGCCGGCATCATGGATGACCTCGGTCGCCTTTGCGTCGCCTGCACGGCACAGGTCGTTCACATCGCGACCGACCGAAGGACGGCTGGGGTCGACACGGCCAAAGCGCTCATCGTACATACGACCAATGGAAGTGCCCGAAGCAACCGACTCCAGATGGCCGGAACGCCCGCAGGCGCAGGGAATGCCGGCGGCAGCCGAGCACTCGATGTGGCCCATATGGCCAGCAGCACCATGGAAGCCCTGCATCACGCGGCCGTTCTCGACATATGCGCCGCCGATGCCCGTACCGATGCCAAGACACAAGACGGAGAACTTGCCCTTGCCGACGCCCCAGTGGGCCTCGCCCAGAGCATGAGCTTGCACGTCGCCTACAACGGCAACGGGAAGACCGAGATCCTCGCGCAGACGCGGCCCCAACTGAACGCCGGACCAGCCGGGCATGATCTCATTGGCATACGCGATGGCGCCCGTCTTGGGATCGACGACGCCGGCGGCACCGATACCGACGCCAAGGACCTCGACATCGGGATTCGCCTCGAGAGCAGCCTTGATGGACGCCTCGATACGCTGGAAGACGGCCTCGCCGCCCTCTTGGGCCTCGGTGGGAACCTCGGCCTCAAAAACGGGATGGGGCACACTACCGTCAGCCGGGTACTCCATGATGGCAGTCGCGATCTTAGTTCCGCCGATATCGACAGAACAGACGTACTTGTTCTCCATGTCGCTCTCCTTCGGAGATAAAAAACAACTATAGGAAATGCGCCGTCAGGCTAGCCGTCACAGCGCAGTAAAGGTTTTCCTGGTGCCCAAGATCGCCGAGAAACCGTGTGGCCATTGACCTAATAGTCATGGCCACACGGTTGAACGGCGAGGTCGGGTGCCTGGGAAAGCTTTACAGGAGGCCGTTGTCCTGGAGGACCTTCCTAATAGCCTCGACGTTCTCGCCGGTCATGGCCTTCACCGGGCGCGGCATGGTCGGGCTGTCGAAGATACCCATGAGGTTCATAGCGGTCTTGAAGGCGCCGACGCCACCGGCATAGCCCTGGACGCCCGAGGTGACATCCCAGATGTGCGAAATCTCATTGAGGCGATCCTGCTCGGCCTTGACGGTAGCCCAGTCACCAGCCTGAGCGGCCTTCCACTGACGAACGTAGCCCTCGGGCTCAACGTTGGCGAGACCCGGGACAGAGCCGTCGGCGCCACCGAGGTAAGCGCCGTCGACAACAACCTCGTGGCCGGTGAGGATGCTCATCGGATGGCCGTTCTTCTCGTTCTCCTGAACGAGGTAGCGGAACGAGATGTCATCACCCGAGGAATCCTTGACGCCAGCAAGGACGCCCTCGGCGCCGAGCTTGGCAAGGAGCTTCCAGGGGAGCTTGGTGTGAACGCAGACGGGGATATCATAGGCAAAGATGGGCAGGTCAAGCTCCTCGTGCAGGATGCGGAAGTGCTCCTCGACCTCGGTCATGCCCTGCAGGGCATAGAACGGGCAGGTGGCGACGAGGGCATCGGCGCCCAGCTCCTGAGCGACCTTGCCGTGCTCAATCATGCGCTCGGTCTCGGTATCGATGATGCCGACCAGAACAGGCACGCGGTGGTCGACGATGCGGACGGCCTCGGCGATGATCTGGCGACGACGCTCGTCGGTGGAGAAAACGACCTCACCCGAAGAGCCCAAGAAGAACAGGCCATCGACGCCGGCATCGATCATGCGGTTGATGCTGCGCTCAAAGGAGGCAACATCGAGCTGGTGATCTTCGGTATCGGGAACAACGACGGGAGGGATAACGCCGGTGAATTTCTGAGTTGCCACAAGAATCTCCTTAGTTGTCTGGCGGGCGGCCCTATGCCACCCACTCTTGTTGGCAGTGTCCAGGCCGTCTAGGCCAAAGAACACGAGTGGAACGTTTGGTTAAAAAAGTCTACGACTTCGTTTTCGAACGCATTGATGCGCTCGTGAGCGTATTTTGCATAGATGATATGCCTCCGGTCACACTCAAGACCGTTGAATACGGCAAACTGATCCTTGGGATCGCTCACGGTATCCATAAGCGATGTGCCCATGAGCACCGATCCGCGCACCCGAGACGACAGCACCTCGAGGCCGCCAGGAAGCGGATTGGCAACCGCCGTGCGGGCGAGGCCCCGCTCGTCCAGAGCAGAAACCGCCAGCGCGACTCCGCCGCCAAGACCCTCGCCCCATGCAAAGATGCGGTCGGGGTCCATGCCATCAAGATTGCGCGCGACCTCCGCCAACGCGCAGCCCCAACGGACGCGCCTGACAAAAGCAGGCGAGGTAATCCCCTGCCGCAGATCGCTGGGTCCAATCGCCTCATCGTCCAGCGCAAGCACGGCATATCCCATGGCCGCAAACCTCGTCATGTGATGCCATCCCCGCACGGGTCGGTCGATGTCGTGAAACATCAGACATAGCGGCACAAGCTCGGATGCTCGGGCGCGACCGGCAGGCTCGATCAAACGTGCGTGGACCACATCGCCACCAAGCTCAAAGGAAACCTCGGAGTAGCGGGCATACGGATTGGCGAAATCGATCGCCGTAATGGCCAGGCCTTGAATCTCAAGATTCATAGCACATGTCTCCAAATCAGAAACATCTGCCTGAACATCACCGTGCCAGTCCCGATATTCAGAGAGCCTTGACGAAACCGTCCCGGGAATCCCCACAAGGTCGGGGACAATCAGCTCGCCGACATTGCTCTCGCACTTAGACATGAGCCTCCCCTCCCTTGCAGAAAAACGGAATGATCAGATCGTCAAAATCCTGAATCTCCTCGTGGCCAAAGCCTTCAAAGAACTCATGACGCTTTTCACAGGTCAGGTTGTTATAGACCGCAAACTGCGTCGCTGGCGGACAGACGGTATCGGCTGTGCCGGTGCCAAACAGCACGGGGCATTTGACCATAGGGGCAAAGTTCTTGGAATCGAAGTACGCCAGCTTGGCATAGGCTTCGTCGATACGAGTCGAGTCCTCGTCAAACCAGCGAGACCAATAGCGCAGGCCCTCGTAGGCAATGTCGTCGGCATCCAAGTCCCAGACCAGGCGGAAATCCGACAGGAAGGGATAGAGGATGGCGGCGCGATTGATAAGCTCGCTGTTAAGTGCACAGGTCGCAATGCCCAAACCGCCGCCCTGCGACGCGCCGTTCACAAACACACGGGCAAGATTGATGCCCTCGAGCTCGCGAACGATGCGACACAGGATGCGAATATCTTGGTGCAAGCGGACATAGTAGAGGTTGGCCGGGTCGCCGTCGATACCGGCGACGATATGGCCCGCGACCGTTGTGCCCTCAAATCCACCAATGTCCTCGGAGGGACCTCCTTGACCGGGGCAGTCGAGGGCGATGAGTGCCATGCCCATGCCCGCAAACGACGCCTGCTCAAACCAGCTGCGGCTTGCACCCGGATATCCATGGAACTGAAGTACCAATGGCACGGGCTCGTCCGAGACGGGTTTAAGGTACTTGGCATGCAGGCGAGCGCCACACATGCCGGTATACCAGAGGTCGAAAAGCTGGCAGGTCACGGCATCTGTGACCGATGCCGTCTCGATCGCATAGTCAAGCCCGACCGCGTCGGCCTCGGCCATGCGATCCTTCCAAAAGAGATCGAAATCTGATGGACGGGGCATGGCGCCTCGATATTCACCAAATTGATGTTGTAGCTCCTGAGCACTTGGCATGGCTCGTGAACCCAACCTTTCGAAATCGCAACGGAGGTGCGCCCGGCAAGGGAACCGGGCGCACGGGAGGGAAAGCGAGGCTACTCGCCGAGCTTGGGATGCAGCAGCGACGGCGCAGCGCCGAGCAGCATCTTGGTGTAGGGGTCCTGGGGGTGCTGGAAGACCTGCTTGGCCTCGCCCTGCTCGACGATCTTGCCGCCATTCATAACGATGATGTCGTCAGAGATATAGCGGACCGTCTGGATGTCATGGCTGATGAACACCATGGCCAGGCCGAGCTCCTTCTTAAGGTCGGTCAGCAGGTTCAGAATCTGCGCGCGGACCGAAACGTCCAGAGCCGAGGTTGGCTCGTCGGCGATGATGGCATCGGGGTTCAGCGACAGGGCACGGGCAATTGCGACGCGCTGGCGCTGGCCGCCCGAAAGCTGGCCGGGAAGAACCTCGGCGGCGGAGCTGGGCAGACCGGTGAGCTCCAAGAGCTCCTTGACGCGCTTCTCCTGCTCGGCCTCGGTACCCAGGTTGTGGACGCGCATGGGGTCGAGCAGTTGCTCGCGAACGACCATACGGGGGTTGAGTGCCGTGGCCGGGTTCTGGAACACGACCGAGATGACGCGACCCATGTGGCGACGGTCCTCGGCGGTACGTTTGGTAACGTCCTTGCCCTTAAAGTAGACCTTGCCGCTCGTGGGGGCTTGCAGGCCGCACATGACGTTGGCGGTGGTGGACTTACCGCAACCGGACTCGCCGACGATGCCGATCGTCTGACCGGGCATGAGCCTAATCGTTACACCCTGGACGGCGTGAACCAGGTTAGGGTGCAGAATCGAGCCGGTACGGGTCCTAAAGGTGACGTGGACGTCATCAAGGAAGATGATCGGCTCGACGCCGTTGACTGCGGTCTCGCTCATCTACATCACCTCCGCGTGAGGGGTCAAACCATTTGCCTTGAGCACCTCGTCGGGGAGCTCGGAATAGAAGTGCTCGGTGCCGGGCACGCGCTTGAAGACCGGACGGGTGTCCAGGCCAATACGCGGATGGCTCGAGCGGGGCGCGAAGCGATCGCCCTTGGGGAAATCGCGCGGGCTCGGAACGGCGCCGGGCACCTGGTGCAGGCGGCCCGAACCGCTCTCGATGGACAGAACGGAACCCAGAAGACCGCGGGTGTACTCGTGGATCGGGTTGGTGAGCAGCTCCTTGGTGGGCGCCTGCTCGATAACCTGACCGGCGTACATCACCGTGATGTTATGGGCGACCTCGGCGACCAGCGCCAGGTCATGCGAGACGAAGATCATGGCAAAGCCGAGCTTGGCCTGAAGGTCGTTGAGCAGCTTGATGACCTGCTTCTGGACGGTAACGTCCAGAGCGGTCGTGGGCTCGTCGCAGATGACCAGCTTGGGGTCGCGGGTAAGGGCCATAGCGATCAGGACACGCTGACGCTGGCCACCGGAAAGCTCATGCGGGTAGCTCTCGAGCGTACGCTTGGGGTCGAGGCCCACGAGCTCCAGGAGTTCCTCGGCGCTGCGGGTGCCGCCGCGCTTGGTGAGCTGCTTCATCTGGGCAGAGATGAGCATGGAGGGGTTGAGCGAGGACAGGGCGTCCTGATAGACCATAGCGATATCGGTACCGCGCAGGCCGAACCACTCCTTCTTGCTCATCTTGAGCAGGTCGCGGCCCTCCCAGAGGACCTCGCCGGAAAGGTGCTCGTCATCGTCGGTCAGGCCCATGATGGCCAGCGTGGTGATGGACTTACCGCAACCGGACTCGCCCACCAGGCCCATGGTCTGACCAGGACGGACGTCAAAGTTGACATGGTCGACGACGTTGATATCGCCGTGATGCTCAAACTGGATGCAGAAATCGCGGACCGAAAGGATCGGTTCGACAGACTCGTCGGGCACATGGCGATCGTCACGCTTGAGCTCGACATCGCGCAGGGCGCCAAGGCGAGCGGAGAGGGACTGGGCCTGCTCCTTGTAGGCGCGAACGGGGTCAGAGACCAGCAGGTCGGCCTCGCGACGCTTGGAGGAATCGGTCGGATCCAGGGCGGCGGAGGGAGCAGCGGCCATGGCGTCGGTAATGCCCTCGGAGAGGATGTTGAGTGCCAGGCAGGTGATCATGATGGCCAGGCCCGGGAACAGCGCCTGCCACCAACGGCCGGCGAGCACGCCGCCGCGGGCGTCGGCGAGGATGTTGCCCCAGGTAGCGGTGGGCTCCTGGATACCAGCGCCGATGAAGGTCAGCGAGGCCTCGAAGATGATGGCGTCGGCGACCAGGGTAACGGTGAAGACCATGATCGGGGCGATGCAGTTACGCAGAACATGCTTGATCAAAATCCACGGAGCCTTGGCGCCGGAAACGATGACCGCGCGGACATAGTCCTCGCCGTACTCGGACACGATGTTGGCGCGCACGATACGGGCAATCTGCGGAGTGTACATAAAGCCGATGGCGAAGATGATCGACGGCACGGAGTTGCCCAGGATGGAGACGAAGACGGCCGCGAGGGCGATGCCCGGGATGGACATGATGATGTCCAGGATACGCATGATCGTCTCGGAAACGGCCTTGCGCGAAACCGCCGCAAGGGCGCCCACGACCGAGCCGCAGACCAGAGCCATGGCAGTGGCGCCAAAGCCGATAATCAGCGAGTAACGACCACCGTAGAGCATACGCGACAGAATATCGCGACCCTTATCGTCGGTACCGAAGATAAATCCGTTGCCGGGAGCCTGGCGAGCCGTAAAGATCTCGACCGGGCTATAGGGGGCAAGAAGGGGCGCCAGAATCGCAGTCAGGGCGACCAGCACCAGCACGACGGCGGCAATCTTAGAAGACAGCGTCATCTTCTTCCAGCCACCGAGCTTGAGCCCCTTGGAGGCAGCCTTCTCGAGCTGCTCGGTTTGCTTCTCTCGAATCTTTACCATAATCTACACCGTCCTGATGCGCGGGTTGATGAGCAGGTAGAGCATGTCAACCACGATGTTGATGATGATGAAGGCAAGAGCAACGACGATAACGACGCCCTGAACCAGGTTCGCCTCGTTGCCCTGAACGCCCTGCAGAATCGCGGTGCCCATGCCGGGGAGGTTGAAGATAACCTCGATGACGACGGCGCCGCCCATGAGGTAACCGATCTTAAGACCGAGGGTGGTGACCGGGGTGATCAGCGCATTGCGAAGAACGTTGATACCGACGACGACCTTCTCGGGAACGCCGGCACCGCGAGCCATACGGACATAGTCCTTGTCGAGCTCCTCGACCATGGCGGTACGCACGATACGAGTCATCTGGCCCGTCAGCGGAAATGCCAAGGCGATGGCGGGCATAATCATGCGGCCCAGATAACCAGCCGGATTCGTGGTGAAGTGAGGCAGAGCACCCGATGCCGGGAGCACCTTAAGGTAGGAAGAGAACAGCAGGATCAACAGAACGGCAAGCCAGAACGACGGGGTTGCCAAGCCGGCGATGGAAAAGACGCGGATCACTTGGTCCGGCCATTTGTCGCGATACAGTGCCGCGATGACGCCGAGCAAAAACGAAACGACCGCACCGATGGCAAGGCCGATGAAGGTCAGCTGCATCGTGACGGGCAGGGCCGTGGAGATGCGCTTGGCAACGGAGTTGCGAGCAGCACCATAGGTGCCCATGTCGCCATGGATCAAATCGCCCATATAGCGCACGTAGCGCACGGGCCAGGGGTCGTCCAGACCATACTTCTCATGGTACTCGGCAACCGCCTCGGGCGAGGCACCGTCACCCAACGCCGTGTAGGCGGGGTCGGTCTTGGAGAACGACATAAGGAAGAACACCAGGACGGTGACGCCCAATGCCATGATCGGCAGCGCCACAAGACGCCTTCCAATCAAACGTAGCAAGTTGTTCACGTTCTCTCCCCTTTCTTTTGTCGGTAGGACCAACTGGTATATGAGTACGGATACTCATTACAAGACCCGAGCGACATCGAGGTCGCCCGGGTCTTTGTTTCAACTATGAGGATACGGTCCCAACGACCGACATCCTGCATACAGACTCAAGCGAGTCTTACGCCTTGACGGTCGCAACGCCCCTGAAGGACATGCTCGTCGTGCCGATGCCCTTGAAGCCATCGAGGGCCTCGCCGTTGGGCGCAGTGGACGGATCGTCCCAGGAAGCGGAGACGGTCTTGACGTGGACAACGGGGTACAGAACGGCGTTGTCGGCAATGATGTCGAAGCACTCGTTCCACTTCTTCTGCTGCTCGTCGCCCTCGGCGGCAAGAGCCTCGTCCATGAGACTGTGGAGCTTCTGCCACTCAGCGGACTCCTTCCACGGGCAACGGGTCTGCATCCAGACGTTGTCGCCGTACCACCAGTTGAGCAGCAGGTCGGGGTCGGCGCCGAAGCAGGAAGGATCGCCAGGGGCAAGGAGGATATCGTAGGCCTCGCCGCCGTCGATGGCAGCGTAGGTGGCCGGCGAGGTATCGGTCTGGATGGTCACATCGAAGCCGAGAGCGTCGAGGTCGTTCTTGACCTGGGCGGCCATGCCCTTAATCTGCTCGTTGTCGGTGGTGCGCAGGGTGATGGCACCCGGGGTGATGCCAGACTCCTCGATGAGCTTCTTAGCCTTCTTGGCGTCGGTCTTGTACACCGTGGAAGCCTCATGATAGTTGGTGAAGCTCTTGGGCAGGTAGCAGCTGGCAGCGGTGGCAAGGCCGGCGAAGGTGTTGCTGACCATCTTCTCGGTGTCGAGCGCATACATGACAGCCTGACGGACCTTGACGTTGTTCCAAGGCTCCTTGGCGACGTTGAACATGATGAAGCGGGTGCCGAAACCCTGAACGTTATCGATCTTGCAGCCGGCGCTCTCGAGCTGGTCGACGGCGTCAGCGGTAACGAGCTCCATAACGAGCGTGGAGCCCTCCTGCTGAGCGGTAACGCGAGCGGTGGGGTCGGTCAGGATGCTGTACTGGATCTTCTTATCCTCGGCAGCATACTCACCGTTGTACTCGGGGTTGGGAACCAGGGTGATCTCGGTATCGGAGATAGAGTCGTACATCCAGGGGCCGGAGCCGATCGGCTGCTTGGCGCGATCCTCCTCGGTCTGGGTGGCCGGGGTAACGCGGACGATGGCCAGACGATCCTTGAGCAGGGAGAAGTTGGGGACCTTGGTCTTGACCGTCACGGTGCTGGCGTCCTTGGCCTCGATGGACTCGAAGGGCTGGAAGAACGGAGCATAGGTAGCGGAAGCGGCGCAAGCGGTGTAGGAGGCAACGACATCGTCAGCGGTGACCTCGGTGCCATCGGAGAACTTGGCGCCCTTGCGGATGGTGACCTCGAAAGTGGTGTCGTCCACAGACTTGGGATCGTCGGTGGCGAGCTCGTTGAAGGTGCTGTAGTCGTGGTAATCGATGCCGTAGAGGCCCTCGACGACGTGCCAGTTAGCACCCAGGCCCACAGCGGAGCCGGTGCTGGCGGGATCGAAGCTGGACGGAGCGTAAGCGGAACCAGCGGTGATCACGCCGCCGCCACGGTTGGCGGAATCGGTGGAACCGGAAGCGGAACCCTCGTCGCTAGAGCTGCCACCGCAGCCGGTGAGACCAAGCCCTGCGACAGCAGCGACGCTGCCGGTGAGGCCGAGGAACGAACGCCTGGACATACCCTTGTTGATGATGGCCATGTCTTCTCCTATCAATAGAGAATCTTACCCGGGAGCACCTAGACGCGCCCCCGCGCAACTTGCGGACGATATATACCTTACCTACCGACGAACCCAACTGAGGTGCCGCGCTCGGCGACCGATACATACATACGCTTGAACGGTATTTACTACCGTTCACCGAATTCGTTGACAAACGATTCGCCAGACAGTATGTATCGGCGAGGTGAGATATCAGTCTTCGTCAACCCGCAGGATAGCAGGGTTGTTCACCATGGCTAGTCAAACGTTTTAGCGTTAATTAAACCCGAAATCGGCTGGTAATCGCCGTGAAATAAATGATTGAAAATCACGCAATCATGTATATCAGTTGTTTAGAGGCGTGTTTAGTTTTCGGATTGCTTTGCCGCCGCCTCGGCGCGCTCGGCATTCCATGCAACGAGCGCCTCGTGGACCGCCTTGGCAACATCGGCAGGTATGCCGCGAACTTCCGCGATCTCTTGCTCGCTCGCCGCGCGCAAACGCTTCATCGAGCCAAAATGGCGCATAAGGGCACGTTTTCTGGTGGGTCCCACGCCTGGAACGTCATCGAGTACCGAAACCGTCATGGCCTTGTCGCGCAATTCACGATGGAACGTGATAGCAAATCGGTGGGACTCATCGCGCACCTGTTTAATTAGATAGAGTGAGGCAGACCCGGTCGGCAGCACGACGGGGGTCTCGTCCCAAGGCACGAAAACCTCCTCATCGGCCTTTGCCAAGCCACAAACTGGTATATCGAGCCCAAGAGCCTCAAGTTGCTTGATCGCAGCGGTCAATTGCGGCTTACCGCCATCGACAACGAGCAAATCGGGGCGCGAGCCAAAGCGCTCGTCGGCCATGCGCTCGGGAGCATAGCGTCGTCCCAAAACCTCGGACATCGACACGAAGTCGTTTGCCTCGTCCAATTCGGCCTGAATTTTAAAACGACGGTACTGGCTCTTGTCGGCGCGCCCGTTGGTAAACACCACCATCGAGGCGACCGTAAAGGTGCCATGCAGTGTAGAGATATCGAAGCACTCGATACGCAACGGCGGCGATGGCAGCGCCAACGCGCTTTCGAGCTCCAGGAGCGCTTGATTGGTGCGGTCGTCAGCGTACCCCGTTCGCATCATGTAGCGCATGAGGGCATGGCGCGCATTTTTGGATGCCATATCGAGCAGACGGTGCTTTTCACCACGCTGCGGCCTATGGAGATGGCAGGAACGCTCACGCTTGCCCGCAAGCCACTCCCCCAGCGCCTCCGCATCCTCAAGCTCGACGGAAAGGTTGACCTCAGCTGGAATATCAGCCGTCTCGTCGTAATAGCGCTTAAGAAAGCCCGATTGAAGCTCTTCCTCGTCGACGTCTAGGCCTTTATCGAGGATGAACTCACAAGTTCGAACCGTTCGGCCCTCGCGAACGACAAAGACGCAGGCGGCAGAGATAGTCTCTTCGCGATAGAAGCCGATGACATCGATATCGACGCTTGATGGAAAAACGACCTGTTGGCGATCGTCCAGGCCTCTAATGACTTCCAGACGACGCTTGACGCGCGCTGCACGCTCAAAATCGAGCGTCTCGGCTGCCTCCGTCATCTCGGACGTAAGCTCGTCGACGACATCCTTGCGATGGCCCGACAAGAAACGTTCGACACGCTTGACGTTCTTGGCATAGTCGGCAGGGGAAATCGCGCCGACGCATGCGCCCGGCCCGCGCCCGACATGGTAGTCAAAGCAGGGACGCCCGTTTTGCGCGCAAATCATATTGACGATGTCTTCTTCGCCCTTATGAGATTCGACGATGCGGCGGCAGCGGCGCCATTCCGCACAGGATGCCGAGCAAATAGGAATAACCTTGCGTAGCGTATCGATGGTCTCACGTGCCGCACGGCTATCGGTATAGGGGCCAAAATAGCGCGTTCCCGGTTTATGACGCTCTCGCGTATATTTAATAGCCGGAAACAGGTCGCCCTTGGTAATGGCGATAAAGGGATAGCTTTTATCGTCTTTGAGATCGACGTTAAAGTACGGATGGTACTGGCCAATCAGATTGCGCTCGAGCACCAGTGCCTCGTGCTCGGTCTCCACCACGATATAGTCGAAGCTCGCCACCAGCTGCATCATGAGCGGGATCTTTTGACGCTCGTCCTGCAGCGTCACGTATTGACGCATACGGGCACGCAAGTTTTTTGCCTTGCCCACATAGATGACATCGCCCTTGGCATCTTTCCAAAGGTAGCAGCCGGGTTGCGTGGGAACGCGCGAAACCTGTTCGGCAAGTGTTGGAATGTTGTCGTGACCTGCCACGCGCACCTACTTGCGACGAAGCAGCGCCGAGACCTCGGGCATCTTAAAGACGAAGGCAAGGCCAAAAGTTACAGCGAGCGAGACGACGCCTGCAACACAAACGTAGCCCAGGGTAATTAGGATCGAGCTGCCAAGCACTCCGAAAAAGTGCTCGAGTGCCCACATGACGCCGGCGCCCGCGGCAGCGCCCAAGCCACCGAACAGTAGGCCGAAGAAACCGCCGTGCAGGATAGACTTGACCTGAAGGCCATGCAGACGACGGCGCAGCCACCACAGTGAGCATCCGACCAAAACCACGTAGTCAACGACGTACGAAAGCGCAATTGCCGGCATACCGTAGCCCAGCACCACGCCAAACAACAGCACCGAACCGGCCTGACCGATAGCGGAGTACAGGCAATAGCGGCTATAAGGTTTCATATCGAGCAGGGCCGAGAAGCTCTTCTGCATCAGCACGACCACGCCGTAGAGCGGCAGGGAAAGTGCCAGATAGATAAGGAACTCCGACACCAGCGCCACACCGGATTCATCGAACTTGCCGGCGCAGTAGATCATGTTGAGCGGACGGGCGAAGACGATCAGGTACAGCGCAAACGGAATCAGGAAAAAGAGCATCTGGGCGACACCGCGCGAAATGCCCGTGCGGACGCTGTCGTAATCCTTCTCCTGTGCATCGTGAGACAGTTCGGTATAGAGCGCCGTCGAAAGCGAGGCGGCGATCAGCGCATAGGGCAATGTGTACCACAGGCGCGCATATGCGATGACGGAAGGGCCGGTCTCGGGCTGCACCACCAGCGCGGCGGCATTGGTAATGGAGGTCGAGACAAACATGCACACCGTGGCGAGCAGCGTCGGGATACCAAGCGCAATCGTCTGTCGCAGCGCGGGGTCCTTAAAGTCGATATGGATATGAGGACGTACGCCATGCTTGCCAAGCGCGGGAATCTGGCAGGCCATCTGGACAAAAACGCCGAGGGTCGTACCAGCAGCGATCAAGATAATACCGACCCGCTCGCCAAATTGTGCAGACACGGGAACAAAGCCCATAAAGCTGGCGATGACGATAACATTGTTGAGAACCGGGGCAAACGTCGACCAGAAGTAGTCGCGGTGTGCGTTGAGAACGCCCGAGAACACCGAACCCAAACCATAAAACAGAATCTGGATGGCAAAGAAACGGAACATGAACGCAGCGGTATCCATGCTGCCGCCGTCACCCGAAAGGAACGATTGCGTCCAGATAAAGCCCGGGGCGAACACGGTCCCCAGCAACGAAATGCCACCCAGCACCAAAAGCAGAATGCCGAGCAGGTTGCCCACGTACTCGTTCGAGGCCTCGCGACCCTGCTCACGCCTCACGCCCATGTACACGGGCAAAAACGCCGTCACGAGCATGCCGCCCATCACGAGTTCGTAGAGCATATTGGGCAGGTTGTTGGCGACCTGATAGGAGGACGAGAGTAGCGACATGCCGATAGCGGCCGCCATTGCCCACGTGCGGATAAAACCAGTGACGCGAGACACGATGGTCAGGATGGTCATAAGCCCGGCGGAACGACCAACCGTGGAGTAGTCCGACGAGCCCATGTCGTCAGTGTCATCTCGCGATGAAGAAGCTTCGGATGAGGGTGTCTGAGGCGCAGATTCTTCTGCAAAATGAGCTCCGCGCTTCAATTCTTCCTGCGGCATCGCTCAGTCCTCTCTCGTAATCGCGGCAACTGTCGCCCCGCAAAATGCAATTAAATCATCAGGTGCAAGCTCGAGCTGATAACCACGCTTGCCTCCCGAAATAAAAATGGTATCCCAAAGGACACATGTCTCATCAATGAGCGTCCGGTAGCGTTTTTTCATACCGACCGGACTGCAGCCGCCGCGAACGTAGCCAGTCGCCGCAAGCAAATCCTTCACATGCATCATGGCCAAGGACTTCTCCCCCGCGGCACGCGCGGCGGACTTTAGATCGAGCTCGTCGGCAACAGGGATGCAGCACACGACGTGGTCGTTGGACGGCGTCACGCAGACCAAGGTCTTAAATCCTTGACCGGGCTCCTCGCCAAGCTGCTCCGAAATCGCGACCCCCAGGCCCGCCGACTCATCACCATCGTCTTCGTACGTATGTAGAACATAGGAAATGCCGGCGCTTTCCAGCTCGCGCATCGCATTGGTTTTTGGCGTCTTTACAGCCTTTGCCATGGCATATCCTTTCCCTCGCATTCGGACGCAAGGATTAAGTATATGTCCAATTCGGCTGCATACGTCACTTCGACACAGCAAGCGCCATCGAATCACAAGGAGTCGATGGCGCCCATAAACTGAATCGCCTATTTATTGAGCATCAAGTTGAGCCTGACGCTCCCGGTCACGCCTGAGCAACGGCGCCAAAAACTTGCCCGTATAACTCTGCGGACAGTCCGCAACCTGCTCCGGTGTGCCCGAAACCACGACGGTTCCGCCGCCGTTACCGCCCTCGGGGCCCATATCGATCAGACGGTCGGCAACCTTGATGACATCAAGGTTGTGTTCAATCACCAGCACCGTGTTGCCCGCATCGACCAAGCGCTGCAGCACATCGAGCAGCTGGCGGACGTCCTCAAAATGAAGGCCGGTCGTCGGCTCATCCAAAATATAGAACGTCTTGCCCGTCTGGCGTCGATGAAGCTCCTTGGCGAGCTTCACACGCTGCGCCTCGCCGCCCGAGAGCGTCGTAGCGGGCTGGCCCAGGCTCACGTAGCCCAAGCCTACATCGTACAGCGTCTGGAGCTTGCGCTTAATCTGCGGGATATTCCCAAAGAAGGCCAGTGCCTCGGTGACGCTCATGTCGAGCACGTCCGAGATGGTCTTACCACGGTAGGTGACCTCAAGCGTCTCGCGGTTATAGCGTTTGCCGCCGCAGACCTCACAGGGGACATAGATATCGGGAAGGAAGTGCATCTCGATCTTAATTTGTCCGTCGCCCTTGCATGCTTCGCAGCGACCGCCGCTCACGTTAAAGGAGAAACGTCCCGGCGAGTAGCCGCGCGCCTTCGACTCCGGCGTACTCGCAAACAGCGCGCGAAGATCATCCCACAGGCCAATGTACGTAGCAGGGTTGGAACGCGGCGTGCGGCCAATCGGCGACTGGTCGATATCGATAACCTTATCGATACACTCGATGCCCTCGATTTTCTTATACGGACCCACAGGGCGCGTCGAACGGTGAATGGCATTCGTAAGGGCAGGTGCGATAGTGTCGGTAACCAGGGAGCTCTTACCCGATCCCGACACGCCGGTAACGACCGTAAGCGTACCAAACTCGATCTTGGCGGTAACGTTTTTGAGGTTGTTGGCGCGGGCGCCCGTGATCTTAAGGCAGCCGCGACCGGGCTTGCGGCGCTCATCGGGAACCCGGATCATTCGTTTGCCGGTCAGATAAGCGCCCGTCATCGACTCGGGACACGCCATGATATCGGCAGGCGTTCCCGCCGCGACTACGTGTCCGCCGTTCACGCCCGCGCCGGGGCCGATGTCGATCACATAGTCGGCAGCACGAATCGTATCCTCATCATGCTCGACGACGATGACGGTATTGCCGATATCGCGTAGGCGCTCAAGCGTCTTGATCAGGCGCTCGTTATCGCGCTGATGGAGGCCAATCGATGGCTCGTCCAAAATGTACAGAACACCCATGAGGCCGGCGCCGATCTGCGTTGCCAGGCGAATGCGCTGGGCCTCGCCTCCGGAAAGCGTCGCCGAGGCACGATCGAGGGTCAGATAGTCGAGTCCGACATCGACCAGAAAACGCAGGCGCTCCAGGATTTCCTTGACGATGCGTCCGCCGATAAACTGTTGGCGCTCGGTGAGTTCCAGGCCCTCAAAAAACTCGAGCGACTCACGGCACGACAGACAACAAACCTCGTAAATGGACTTGCCGCCCACGGTGACGGCGAGCATCTCGGGGCGCAAACGAGCGCCGTGGCAGCTCGAGCACGGCTCCTCGCGGATGTACTTCTCCAAGCGCGCCTTGGTGTTCTCATTCGTCGTCTCGGTATAGCGCTCGTACAGGATATTGCGCACACCCGAGAACTTGGTGTCCCACTGGCTGCGGCGCCCATCGAGCTTTTGATAGTCGACCGAAATCTTCTGGTCGCCCATGCCGTCTAAAAACGCACGACACACCCGCGGAGGCAGATCCTCCCACGGCGTATCGACGCTCACCTTAAAGTGTTTGCAGACCGCAGCGAAAATCTGCGGATAGTAGTTAGAGTTGCCAAACAGGCTGCCAAAGACCCCGTCGGCGATCGACTTCGAGGGGTCTTCGATTAGGGCCTCGGCATCGACCGTCTTCTTAAAGCCCAGGCCATCGCACTCGGGGCACGCGCCATAGGGCGCGTTGAACGAGAAATCACGCGGCTGCAGGTCATCGATGGAGTGTCCATGCTCCGGGCACGCTAACGCCAGCGAATACTCCAGCAACTCGCCTTCGGTCCCCTCGGGAGCGTCGCGGTCGGGCAGCAAGTATACGTTCACATTGCCGTGCGCCAGCGCAGTCGCCTGTTCAACGGACTCGGCAATACGGCCCAGCGAGTTCTCGCGAATCACGATGCGGTCGACCACGACCTCGATATCGTGCTTGAATTTCTTATCCAAATCGATAGGGTCATCAAGCGAGCGAACCTCGCCGTCGACACGCACGCGGCTAAAGCCCTCGGCGCGAAGGTCCTCAAACAGCTTGGTGTACTCGCCTTTTCGCCCGCGCACCACCGGTGCCAGCACAAACGCGCGGCGGCCCTCCCCCGCCGCCAGGACCTTATCGGCGACCTGGTCGGTGGTTTGGCGCTCGATAACCCGACCGCACTCGGGGCAGTGCGGCGTACCGACGCGAGCAAACAGCAGTCGCAGGTAGTCATAAATCTCGGTTACGGTGCCAACCGTCGAGCGAGGGTTTTTAGATGTCGTCTTTTGGTCGATCGACACCGCCGGCGAAAGGCCGTCGATTGAATCCAAGTCGGGTTTGTCCATCTGGCCCAAGAACTGGCGCGCATAACTCGAAAGGCTCTCGACGTATCGACGCTGGCCCTCGGCATAGATAGTGTCGAATGCCAGCGAACTCTTGCCCGAGCCAGAAAGACCGGTAATGACCACGAGTTGGTCACGCGGAATGGAAACATCGATATCACGGAGGTTGTGCTCACGGGCGCCGCGAATAACGATAGAAGAATCAGACATGGAAGCTCCTTGCCTCCTATTGCATCGAATCATACTGCCGATGAGTTTAGCGCACTCGACGCGCACAGGTGTTCGTAATACAAGATTCGCAGACCTTTAGCTTTGCGTATCGGGCGCTTTGTTTCTCGAAATGCCGTGGAAAGGTTACAGTAATCTAATACTGAACTTAATTTGCTATACCAGAGGAACGTCCATGACCGAAGATATCCCCCTTGAAATCACTTCGAGCGACATGGCCAATCTGCCCATATTCATCGCCGTCCTTATCGTGGCCGCCGTCGTCGTGCGCGTGTATTTTTCAATCAAACGCAACGAAAAGCCACCCATTGCCCGCGTCTTTTGGTGCGCGACGCTCCTCATCCCGCTCGGCGTGGTAGCTGCATGGATTACGAATCAATCGCTCGTAAATGAGGGCAGCTCCCTATGGGTCCTTTCTTATTCGGCGCTCGGTGCTGCCGCCGTCATGCTTCTTGTCGAGCCCTTGGTTTCGGGACTTATCGACCAAACCGACCTTGCGACGGGAACGGTTGCCTGTATTTGCCGCGACATCCTTGTCATCGCCGCTGTTTCAGCGCTCTCGTTCGTTTCAATCGAAATTGCCTGCAACGAAACGTTCTATCGCATTCCCGCCAACTCATTCGGGTTTTCCGTCGGGTTGCTCGCGACGGTTCTGCTCTCCCTTTATTTGCTGGGACAGCGTCATGGAGGCGTCATGGTCCTCGTGCCCGTCGTCTGTTGCGTCCTTGGCATTGCCGAGCACTTCGTCATAACGTTTAAAGGCGAAGCCATCCTGCCAAGCGATATCTTGGCCCTTGGCACCGCAATGGAAGTGAGCGAGGGATACGAGTTTACCTTTACCGCCGGAATCGTAACCTCTCTCGCCCTGCTGGAGATTTCCCTGGGGCTTCTTTCGCTCATCCGACCGCGAAAGCTCCGTACGCCCACCCATGTCTTCCCCGCTATCGCCGCTAACCTCTGTGCTTTTCTGCTAGTGACCGTTGTGGGGCTCTCAGGCTTTTCCAACATCGACTTGGAGCAGGCGCTGGATTTTGGATTTGACCGTTGGCAGCCCATCACCACGTATGCGTCTCAGGGTTTTATCACTTCGTTCACCGAAATGGTCAACGAGTTGCCCATTGAGAAGCCCGAAGACTATACGCCCGATGAGGCGCAGAGCATCGAGCAGGAGCTCGCCGCCGTCTACGACAGCACATATGGCTCGAGCGAACAGCGCGCGGCGGCCGTTGCCCAGTTCAATGAAATCAAGCCGACGATTGTTGCCGTCATGAACGAGAGTTTTAGCGACCTTTCGTGCTTTGAGCAGCTCCAGGCGGCCGGGTACTCCGGCCCCGCATTCTACAACTCGCTTCCCGACACACTTGTTCGCGGCACCATGCTCGCTTCGGTCGCCGGTGGCGGAACGGCGAACTCCGAATTCGAATTTTTGACCGGAGCGACAACGGCCTTTGTCGGATTAGGCAAGATCCCCTATCAGCTGTATCAGATGAATGGCGTAAACAGCCTGGCAAAGGACCTTAAAGAGCTTGGGTATACCACTACCGCTATGCACCCGCAAAACCCCGTCAACTACCATCGAGATAAAATCTATCAGCAGCTGGGCTTTGGAGACTTTCTTTCAATCGGCGATTTCGAAGGTGCGCCCTATTACCATGCCGGCGTATGCGACTACGCCACCTACGACAAGATACTCGACCTGCTTAGAACCGACGAAGCGCCGCAGTTCATCTTTGACGTCACGATGCAAAATCACGGCGGCTACGACTATGGCACCGTTCCCGCCGAAGAGCTGACAAACTATTGGGTCGAGGGAGCCAGCGAAGGCGCCAACAGCGCGCTCAACACCTATCTCACCTGCATCAACGCATCCGACCGGGACCTCGAGTACTTTATCAACGAGCTCCGCAACATCGGCAGACCGGTTGTTCTTGTCTTTTTTGGCGACCATCAGCCGAGCGCCGCAACGACTCTCAACGACGAGCTGTACCCTCAGGAAGATACGGCAAGCCACGCTTTCCGTATCTATCAGTCGACATATCTCGTCTGGGCTAACTATGAGATCGCCGGCAATACCGAGCTCAACGTCTACGACAC
This sequence comes from uncultured Collinsella sp., assembly GCA_902405995.1. Taxonomy (GTDB): domain Bacteria; phylum Actinomycetota; class Coriobacteriia; order Coriobacteriales; family Coriobacteriaceae; genus Collinsella. The sequence continues at coordinate 8,058 of CABPCG010000019.1, read as the reverse complement.
CGTCGGGGCAAACGAGATTGCAGCCATTACCCTTAATAAGATCGGCGCCCCGCTCACCAATTACCAAAAGGCCCTGCTTGCGACAAGGTCAGATGTGCCCACCATCAATGTCGCCGGCTATCTCGGTGCCGACGGGCTGCGCTACGACTTGGAATCGGAAGACAGCCCCTACGCCTCGACGATCGACAAGCTGCAGCGCATGCAATACCTCGAGTTCGCCAGCAAAGTTCAGTAAGCCCGCCCATTCGCTTGGGCCCATCGTATTGCAAGCACGCTCGGCCCAAACGCATCGCAAATGACTCCCGCTCGCAAACGAGGGTACAATGACGCTCGTGTCACATCGCGGGGCCCCGGCCCCAGCATATACAAAGGAGTCATACATGGGTTGCGAACACGCACAGGCCGCCGGCGGACAAACGTCGCCGTCGCAATTTGAGGAGAACACGCTGTCCGAGGTCAAGCGCGTCATCGCCGTGCTTTCCGGCAAGGGCGGTGTCGGCAAGTCATTTGTCACCGGTGCCATCGCCACCGAGCTTGCCCGTCACGGCCACAAGGTCGGCGTCCTCGATGCCGACATCACCGGTCCCTCTATCCCCAAGATGTTCGGTATGAGTGGACGCCACGTCCATGCCCTTGGCAACCTTATGCTGCCCGAAATCTCCGAGCACGGCGTCAAGGTCATGAGCTCCAACCTGCTGCTCCAAAACGAGACCGACCCCGTCCTTTGGCGCGGTCCGGTCATCGCAGGCGCCATTAGGCAGTTCTGGAGCGAGACCTCGTGGGGCCCCATCGACTACCTGCTGGTCGACATGCCTCCGGGAACAGGCGACGTCGCGCTCACCGTCTTCCAGTCGCTGCCCGTCGACGGCATCGTCATCGTCACGAGCCCGCAGGATCTGGTCTCGATGATCGTCGCCAAGGCGGTCAACATGGCCGAGAAGATGAACGTCCCCATTCTGGGCATTGTCGAGAACATGAGCTATATTGAGTGCCCCGACTGCGGCAAGAAGATCGAGGTCTTTGGCAAGAGCAAGCTCCCCGAGGTCGCAGAGCGCTATAACCTCGACATCTTGGGGCAGCTTCCCATTAATCCGGCACTCGCCGAGGCCTGCGATAAGGGCGAGGTCGAGACCGCGCTGCCCGATGGCATGTTGCCCAAGGCAGTCTCTGCCGTCGAGGCTATTACCCCGCACGAGACCGACGAGGCCTAAGTGAACGCGAGCGCCTTCTATGACGTCCTGGTAATCGGCGGCGGGGCTTCAGGCCTCGCCGCCGCCATTACGGCCGCACGCGTTGGCAAAAGCGTCTGCATCGTTGAGCGCGATGTCGCCTGCGGCCTTAAGCTCCTTGCGACCGGTAACGGCCGCTGCAACCTCTCCAACGAATCGATCGATCCTCAGCGGTATAACCACCCAGCATTCGTCACATCCGTCATGGGCCCCCAGCCCGAACAAGAGCTTATGGGTTTCTTCTCCTCGCTGGGTATCATGACAACCTCCGAGGAAGGCCGGCTGTACCCGCGCTCCCTTCGCGCCGAATCGGTGCGCGACGCGCTTCTCAACGTTTGCGACCGCCTAGGTATCACCTTAATCTGCGGAGCCTACGTTGCCTCGGCGCACAAAGCTTCCGAAGGCTGGGCACTCCAAATAGACCGTCCAGCGCGGGCGCTCAAGGCAAAAAAGCACGACGACCGAAAATCGGAGCTCCGCTCGCTTCGGAAAGCGCTCGCTGATGTCCCTCGCAAGAACGTGGCCCTGCAGGCACATGCCGTAATTATCGCCACGGGCGGCAACCCCACCGGTATCGCCGATACGTTTCGCCTCCCCCTCACTTCGCTGCGCCCCATCCTCTGCCCCGTATCGGCAACGGTCTTTGGCGATCGGGCGGCGCTCAAGACGTTGGATGGCCTGCGCGTCCGCGCCTGCTTGACGCTCGCCCGCAATCATAATGAGCTCTGGCACGAAGACGGTGAAGTGCTGTTTCGAACCTTCGGTATCTCGGGTGTCGCTGTCTTCAACCTCTCTCGTCGTATCCAGCACGGCGATACGATCCTGCTCGACGTTTTCCCCGACCTCTCCAAAGACGAGTTGCTCGATATGCTCAACCGGCGCGTTGAGCTGCTCGGCGGCTTTTCGCCCCGCGATCCCCGTTGGCTCGACGGCATGCTCGCCCCGCAACTCTCCCGCGTCGTCTGCACAGCGTTCGAGCAGTGCCATCCAGGCTCCAACGATGTCATCCATCTGGTCTCGATCCTCAAGCACTTTAAGCTGTTTGCCGAGGGGACGACCGATGAGCGCTCGGCGCAGGTCACGCGTGGTGGCGTATCTGTCGAGAGCATCTCAACACCCAGTCTACGCGCGCGCAGCGTTGTCGACGCCCCGCTTTACGTCTGCGGCGAAGCGCTCGACATCGACGCCGATTGCGGAGGCTTTAACCTTGCGTGGGCCTGGCTCTCGGGCATTCGCGCTGCAAGCAGCCTGTAGCCGCGCAGTCTATAATCAAAAACACATTCGGGCCGTCTGGGATACCGGACGGCCTCTTTCTTGCCTCTAAGGAGACCTCGATGATCGAAATCACCCAAGTCAACGCGTCGCTCGATGAAGCCGGCGATGAAAATGCCTGTCTCATTGTTGGCAAGCGAGTCGCCAAGCGCGTCCTACGTTGCAAGGACTCCGAGATCAAGTCCATCGAGCTCCACCGCAAGTCAATCGACGCTCGCAAAAAACGAGACGTCCATTTTATCCTGAGCTTTCGTGTTGAGCTGACTAGTCCCCACCTCGAGCGAGAAGCGGTCGACAGCGTTGCCGAGCGTGACCGCTCGCGCGTACGCGCGATAGAAGACGATGAGCCTTCATTCCCCTCCCCCGCCTCCGACGCGCCTCAAGAACGCCCTGTCGTTGTCGGCGCCGGATGCGCCGGCCTTTTCGCTGCGCTTACGCTCGCCGAAGCAGGTCTTAAGCCCTTGCTCATCGAGCGCGGCGACCCGGCATTTCGCCGCTCGCAGGCGATCGACCTCTTTCTAAAGGAGCGCATCCTCGACCCCGAGAGCAATATCCAGTTTGGCCTGGGCGGCGCGGGAACCTTCTCGGACGGCAAACTCAATACGGGAACCAAAAATCCCGCCCATCGCCTTATCCTCGAAACCTTCGTCGAGGCGGGCGCGCCCCGCGATATTCTGTGGGATGCCAAGCCGCACATTGGCTCCGACATCCTTCCCACGGTCGTCACCGCTATATCCCAGCGCATCGAGCAGCTCGGAGGTGTCGTCCGCTATCGAACGAAGCTCGTCGACATTCGCATCGACGCGTCTGGCGCCATCACCGGTATTGATGTCCAATCGTCCCAAGACGCCGCTTGCGAGCCAATCGAGACAAAGCACCTCATCCTCGCCTGCGGGCATTCTGCTCGCGATATTTTTGAGCTCCTTAAGGGCCACAACGTGGCCCTCGCACAAAAGACCTTTGCCATGGGCGTTCGCATCGAGCATCCGCAGCGCGACATCGACCGAGTCCAATACGGAGCCTCGGCGGGACATCCTGCCCTCGGAGCAGCCCCTTACAAGCTCGTCGCCCATCTTCCCAACGGCCGCAGCGTGTTCTCGTTTTGCATGTGCCCCGGCGGGCAGGTTGTCGCCGCCTCTTCCGAGCAGGGCCACCTGTGCGTCAACGGCGCCAGTCTCAATGCCCGCGACGGACGCAATGCAAATGCCGCCCTACTCGTTAACGTCACGCCTGAGGACCTTCCTAACGATGACCCGCTCGCCGGCGTCGAGCTCCAGCGTGCCTGCGAGGCGGCCGCCTATCGCCTGGGCGGTTCCAACTGGAACGCACCGGCACAACTCGTCGGAGATTTCCTCGCAGGACGCGCCAGCAAGGCGCCCGGAAAGGTAAAGCCCACCTATCCGCTCGGTGTGACCTGGACGGCAATTGACGAAGCCCTGCCGCAGCATATCGTCGAGTCGCTCCGCCTGGGACTTCCCCTACTCGGAAAAAAGCTACGCGGCTACGACCGCCCCGATGCCATTCTTACCGGCGTGGAGACTCGTTCGAGCTCACCGGTCACTGTCACCCGAGACCGAACGTGCCATGCCGTGTCGACCCCGGGCCTCTACCCTTGTGGTGAGGGAGCTGGATATGCCGGCGGCATCATGAGCGCAGCCACCGACGGCATCCGTTGTGCCGAAGCCCTGATCGCAGACCTCTAACGCACGAATTCCAGCGCGCAAAAGACACAGGCCCCAAGCTCCACAGGGAACTCGGGGCCTGTTCACTATTTCTTAAACCGTGCACCCTGGCGTTTTCTGCCCGATGCGAACGTGGAACCCTTGCGGGCCTGCGAACGTAAGCGCTCGATCGTCTCGTCCTCAGACGCACCCTCGAGCATCGCCCGAATCTGAACGACGGCATCGCGCAGGCGCGCCGCCTCCTCAAAGTCCATGGCGGCAGAAGCGTTACGCATATCCTCTTCCATGGTTTCGACGATCCGCACAAGCTCGTCATGCGGCAGTTCTTCCAACTGCTCCGCAAGTGTCTGCTCGGGCGCCACCGTTTCCGGCACGCCACCCTCGCCCGACTCATCGGGCGTATAGAATGCGCCATGTCCAAGAGAGTCGCCCTTCGAGCGCCCCTTGGAACCCACGGTTTTTTCGGCCTCGGCAATAAAACTTGAGATGTCGTTGATGGCCTTGCGCACCGTCTTGGGCACAATGCCATGCTCTTCGTTATATGCCATCTGAATCTCGCGACGGCGCTGCGTCTCCTCGATGGCCTCTTTCATCGAATCGGTCATAACGTCTGCATACATGATGACTTCGCCATCGGCGTTACGGGCCGCGCGGCCAATCGTCTGAATCAGCGAACGGCGGTTGCGCAAGAAGCCTTCCTTATCGGCATCGAGAATTGCCACCAGTGAGACCTCGGGGAGATCCAAGCCCTCGCGAAGCAGGTTGATGCCAACGAGAACATCGATCTTTCCCTCGCGCAGCGTTCGCAGGATCTCGACACGGTCCATCGTCGCTGTATCGGAGTGCATGTAATTGACCTTAATGCCGGCATCAAGCAGATGGTCGGTCAGGTCCTCGGCCATGCGCTTGGTGAGCGTGGTCACCAGTACGCGCTCCTTGCGCACCACGCGCTCGCGAATCTCGTCCTCAAGATCGTCAATCTGCCCACGAACCGGACGCACATCAATCTTGGGGTCGAGCAGACCGGTCGGACGAATAATCTGCTCAACGTCGTTTTGGCTCACCCGCAGCTCATAGTCGCCCGGCGTGGCCGAAACATAGATGAACTGGGGAATCCTCGCCTCAAACTCATCGAAACGAAGTGGGCGGTTATCGAGCGCCGAGGGCAGACGAAAACCGTGTTCCACCAGCGTCACCTTACGCGAGCGGTCACCTTCGTGCATGCCGCGAATCTGCGGCACCGTCACATGGCTCTCATCGATGATGCAGAGCATATCCTTGGGAAAGTAATCGATCAGGGTAAACGGCGGCTCACCCGGCTTGCGACCGTCCAGATGACGCGAGTAGTTCTCGATACCGTTACAAAAACCCATGGTCTCGAGCATCTCAAGATCATAATCGGTGCGCTGCTGCAGACGCTGCGCCTCGAGCAACTTATCAGTCGCCTTGAGCTCGGCCACACGTTTCTCGCACTCTTCGCTGATCGATTTCAGAGCCGCCTTGACCTTCGGCTTCTCGGTCACGTAGTGCGAGGCCGGCCACACGGGGATGGCCTCGTACTCACGAAGCATCTCTCCGGTGACCTCATCGATCTCGGCAATCAGCTCGACCTCGTCGCCAAAGAACTCAAACCGCAACGGATGCTCGGCATAAGGCGGATACACGTCGACGACATCGCCACGCACGCGGAACGTGCCGCGCGCCAGGTCATAGTCATTGCGATCATATTGAATGTCGATAAGTGCGTGGATAAAGTCATCGCGCTCGAGCGGCACCTTCTTGTCGACGTTTGGAGCCAGACCCGCATAGTCCTCAGGAGAGCCAATGCCATAGATACACGAGACCGATGCGACAACGATCACATCGCGTCGAGAGAGCAGCGATGCGGTCGCCTGATGTCGCAGCATCTCGACCTCTTCGTTAATCGAGGAGTCTTTCTCGATATATGTATCGCTTTGCGGCACATACGCCTCGGGCTGATAGTAGTCGTAGTACGAGACAAAGTAGACCACAGCGTTGTTGGGAAAGAACTCTTTGAGCTCGCTCGCAAGCTGAGCGGCGAGCGTTTTATTGGGAGCCATGACAAGCGTCGGCTTCCCCAGGGCCTCGATGGTTTTAGCCATCGTAAAGGTCTTGCCCGAACCAGTCACGCCCAGCAAAACCTGATAGCGATCTCCATCCCTCACGCCCTGCACAAGCGACTCAATGGCCTTAGGCTGAGAACCTGCAGGCTCATAAGGAGATACAACCTTAAATGGCACCTCAGAGCCCTCAACGCCAAAACGTTTGAGCTCTCCTCCAACACGCTCAACTTCAAATTCCGCCATGGATACTCCTAACTCATATATCTGCAGTATACGCAGGCGGCAGGCATAGTCCTATACGAACCGATCGGGATAGAGGGTCTTATAGCGAACCCAGGCATTATTGACACGAATCAGATACGCCTGCGTCTCGGGAAAGGTGATTGCATTATGAAGCGAAGTGCTCTGCTGCGCCCAACCGTCGACATTGCCCATGCCAGCGTTATAGGCAGCAATGGCACTGTCGGTCGACCCGTTAAAATACGTTAGAAGATACGAAAGATACGCACAGCCAAACTCGATGTTCGTAGCGGGATCGTTAAGGTTGTCGGCTGAATACTCGCTACCATCGACAAGACCTTTGGCAATCATATCCTGGGCAGTCTCGGGCATCAGCTGCATTAATCCCCGAGCGCCTTGATTCGACTCGGCCTCGGGATCCCAATTCGATTCCGACTTTATGACAGCACACACCAGATACGGATCAAGATTGTGCGAAATGCTCGATTGCTTTACGTACGCCTCGTAGTCAATCGGATACAAAGGCTTAAAGAAAGCGGCAGGAGCATACGAGTAGACGAGCGAAATAAGGCCAAAGACGAACACAACGGCAAGTGGCGCCACGCGATACCACGTAAAGAAACGTGTCCTAGGCATCGACCTCCTCCTTATCCACTACATCCCCGAAGCCATGGCGCACAAGCCAAGCGTCCAGTTGTTCAAAGAGCGAGTTATCGCCCGCCGCATTATCGATTACCGTCGAAGCGAGATTGCAAAGCGAAGCCTCATCAGGTTGGCATGCAGAACGCGCATCAAAATCAGAGGGCTCCATACCACGATGAATAGCACGCCCGCGACGAACTGCTAAAGGAGCGCTGATAACCAGAATTTCATCAGCCAGGCCAAAAGCATCCTCAAAACCAGTCGGGGCAGAAACCTCGACAACCGCAAAGGGATAACGGGGGGACGAAACCGTGCAGCAAACCGGATCAAGAATCCTAAGCGAAAGCTGCTCAATGAGAACGGGGTGCACAATGCTATTGAGCCTCGCGACCGCATCAGGAGAAACAAAAGCTCGAGAAGCGAGGATGTTACGGCGAACGCCGCCCTCCTCGTCCAAAATATCCCAGCCAAATTCTTCCGCGAGGGCATTGACGATATCGGAGCCTGGCACATACAGCGATTTGGCAAGCTCGTCCAGATCGATAAGCATGGCGCCATGAGATTCGAGATAGCGGCAGGCAGTCGACTTACCCGAAGCAATATTGCCCAAGACAAAAACGGTAAACATCAAGTCCTCCCTAACGCCAATGGGAGTTATTATCGCGCAAATACAAAAGAAGGACTCAAAATACAGCCAAACAGTAAGACAAGCTAAAAGAAGGCGAGTTCTTGTATTACAGCTCTCTATAAAACGCAAAAAAAGGGGGAGGCCGCGAGGCCTCCCCCTTCTTCAAGTCATCCGACGGCTCGGTGCCGTCCACCGGTCAGCGGCGCCCTGGCCTCCCACGGGCTGACCCCGCAGTACTCTCGGCGCGATGGGGCTTAGCTTCCGGGTTCGGAACGGGACCG
>CABPCG010000018.1 GCA_902405995.1 uncultured Collinsella sp. | reverse complement strand
CCGGCGGCCTCGAGCGCCTCGATGAGCGCCGCGGGGACCGCGGCGTCGATGGCGATGTTGCCGTGCCCGCGGCACCACTCGGCCGCCGACGGCACGTTCGCCGTGAGCACGCCCCACCCGGCCATGTAGCCCTCGGAACGCGGGTCCGTGGCGTCGAGGAGGAGGACGGCCAGGCCGCCGCCCACGTACTCCCCGGCCACGAGGGCGAGGCGGACCGCCTCGCCCATGGAGTCGAACTCGACCGTGACCATGCGGCTACCTCCTCCTGACGGCGCTGAGCGGCTTCGGGGAGAAGTGCTCGTCGCGCTCGACGGCGGCGAACCCCATCTGGCGGTTCAGCTCGGCCATCTCCTTGATGCTGAAGTAGCCGAGCTCGTCGTCGTAGCCCTCGACGAGGCCGAACGCCTCGTCCGTGCCGTCGAACTCGAGCAGCCACCAGTCCCATCCGTTCACGCACGAGAAGTAGTGGGCGTAGACCGTGGGGTCCTCCGCCCCGTCCTGCCCATAGAGCCCCGGCACCGTCTTGGCGATTTCCACGGTCATCAGCTGCTGCATGTCTTCCTCCGTTCCGGGCACGTGGCCCTCAACATCTCGCCCCTGCGGGCAAAGCCGAATGGCGACGCCGCGCGTCGTCGTCGGCTTTGCTCCCTGCAAAGCCGCACCGGAGTGAAGACGGGTCAAGGGAGGTCCATGACGACCTCCACCAACCGGAGCGGAGCGGAGGTTTGTGCGGGGTCTCATGGGCCCCCTTGACGCGGCGTAGCGGAGGTGCCACCCGGCCGCGGAGCCGTGGCCGATTCACGGCGGACGCCGGCAGCCCGCGTCCAACATCGATACCATTTAAGGCCCTATTTACTTTTTGAAAGGAGTCGCATGGAACTCGAAGACATCATTTACGAGCTCACTTGCCTTCATGAGTCGATGCTTTTCTGCTGCGAGGACCGATTCGGTAAGGAGGACCCGGTCTTCGCGCATTACCGCATGGCGCTGGGGAGGATCGTCAGGGACCTCGAAGAAACCGAGCGGCGCATTCGGACCGAAACGGCCAGTGCTAAATCACGTCAATAAGAAACGCCCCGGCAATTTACTGCCGGGGCATTTTTTAGAGCTCGATCTCCGCGATTATTTTTTTCATCTCGAGGGCCCATCCGAGCTGCTCCTCGATGTACCCCGGCCATGCGTCCTGGTGGCCCTTGATGGGGTGGCCCGCCTTGTAGAAGCGCAGCCCCGATGCCTTTTTCGCATCGAAGGGTGCCGCTGTCAGCCCGAGGTGCTCCTCGAAGACCCCGCTGTTGGCGATGGCGCGGTGCCCGATCTCCTTGTCGTCGTCCACGTACAGCTCGATGCCCGTGCGGCCCCTTTGCGTATCGATGAGCAGGGCGAGATGGTATGCCGAGACCCCCAGGCGAAGCGTCGACCAATGGTCCTTGCTGGGCTTCTGCGGGCTGAACTCCTTGAGGAACTCCGGATGGCCGCCCGCCACATCGCGGTAGGCCGTCCAGTACGCCAGCTTGACCTTTTCGGTCTCGCTGAGCCCCTCGGAGAGCTTCACGGTCTTGGTCCACTCGTTCGGCTGCTCGACCACGCCGAAGCGCGGGGCGGGCAGGGAGTCCCCGATCTTCCAGAGCTCGACCTCGACCAGGAAGAACCCGAAGTCGCTGTCGGTGTGCTGGTTGAGCCACTCGATGGCCTGGCGGTGCTCGTCGCGGGCGCGCGCCACGACCCAGATGACGACCTCGGCGCCCTTGCCGGCGGCGTACGTGATCACCTTGCCGAGATGGTCGTGGTTGGTGTCCTCGAGCTGGTTCTCGATGATCACCTTGCGGCCCGTACCGGACTCCTGCGCGTAGATGTCCACGTTGAACGATCCGACCGAGGACTCCGTCTCTATGAGCTCGAGCTCGATTCCGACCGCCGTCCCGAGGGTTGCGAGGTTCTGCTCCTCGGCCAGCCACTTGGTGAAGTCGTGGGCCTCATGCGGCCACACCTCGCGCAGGGGGACCTTATGGATGGTGTCCAGGTTATAGGTCTTCATCCGCCGCCCTCTCGACCGATAATCCAGTGCCGTTGTAGAGCCTCTCGCCGTCAAACGAACGCAGCAGGAGCCCACGACGTTCGTCGACGTCCTTCAGCTCGCACGGATACACGAATAGCAAAATGTTTTGTCGGTACTTGTAGTCAGCGTAGACATCCGGATCGCCCAATCGCGTAGGTATGGACGCGATATCGTCCGCCATACGCTCACTTGACCCCACGTATATTCCGAGATAGTCGCTGAAGTTCTTATCGTGGTCATGCCTGCGGTATGTCGCGATGAGATAGCAGCCGGGCATATCGTAGCCGTTGAACGCAGCTTCGGAGGCTTTGACCTGCTGGCAGATGAACTCGTGCAGGGGCATCACCGTCGACGCGCCTTCAAATATTGATTGCCTGGCGGCATCGATCTTCTTGCGAGCCTCCGCGGCGGCCCTTGAGTCCTGGAACGCCTTCGTGGCATCCCCCAACGCGCCGGCTGCCGCGCCGACGCCTTCCGCCGCCGCACCAAATCCCTTGCCGATGCCGTCGGCAACAGCACGCGCGCCGTTGGTTGCCCCGTCGGCAGCGCTTTTCACGGCTCCATCGACATCGAAACCGAGCTGCTTTGCCCCATCGACAACCCCGGCGGCGGCGGCTAAAACCCCCGCTGCAAGATTCACCGTGTCTTTTACGGTTTTCAAATTGACGGCCATATCGAGCCTTCCCTTCTATTCCGCCTTGCCAAATCGGTTCATGACCTCAAGCAACTCGCCCGTCGTGACGATTTTTGCCTGCGAGTTGCCGCTGAAAACTGCGTCGAGCTTGCTTCGTCCCACGTTGTCGCCTATTGCGAGGTACTTCGTGCTCTGCGCGGGCTTGCCATCGGTCGCTTTCATCCCGCATTCCTTAAGTGCGGCAAGGATCTCATCGCGATTGTAGCCCGGAGTAACGCCGGATACCTTCACCTTGAGTCCGACCGGATCAGTGATTTCGCCCGGATCGCCCCTGTGGCCCGCCTCCTCGGCTTTCGCCAAAACCTCTTCGATGGTTTCCTGCGACCCGTTCACCAGTCCCAAGCCCGTGAAAACACGCTTGCGGCCATGATGGGAGGAGGCATTCGGAGCCCAAACGGCGGGCTCGAGCGCACCGAACTCGCCGACCAGCCCACGGAAAACCCCAAGGCACGCCTCGGCGTCGCTCATGGCATCGTGGTGGCTATCAAGATGCACGCCGTAATGCTCGCAGAGGTCGACAAGCGCTCCGGGCAGACCCTTCTGCTTCGCCACCAGCATCGTATCGATTACTTCGATCTCGGGCATTTCGATGTCGTAGGCAGCCAGACTCTTCTTGATGTGGTGGATGTCGGCGCCGTTGGCGTTATGCGCGACCAGGATGTGGTCTCGCAGCAAATCCGCCAGACCGGCATCCTCCCAGAAGCGGACAAAGGTCGGCATGTCGTCCAGTGAGTCCCAATCGATTTCCAGATGAGACCTACTCCACCAACCAATCTCGCTCTCAGGATTGATCACCCGGCAAACCGGGTCGCCCAGGCAGTTTCCCTCAAGATCCGTGAGGATATAAGCGACCTGGCATATCCTCTGCTGGGGATTCGCCGTCTCGCTGTCCCAGAAGATATATCCCTTTTTCGCCATACGGCTTCCTTTCCCTTAAAACAAACTGTTATCCCATTCGGGTGCCTGGGTTATCGTCCCGACACGGGAAAGGAACAGCGCGTAGAAGGGGTCGTTCTTGAGATAGTAAACGCAGGCCGCCTCGTACTTGTCGCCCTTCTCCTTGGTCGTTGCCGACCCGTTGACGATAGGGTCAAGGGCATCGTAGACGGTCTTCATATAGCGACTCCCTTGTTGTTATTCAGACGTCACTATTTTAGCTAAGGACCGCCGGGACTCCTCCCAATTGGAGTTTATCGGTCGATAAGTCAAGCCGACCGGTCCGCGATTATCAATGGTTTATCTGCTTCACATAATAAATTGACTCAGGATTCACCCGCAATTCACCCGCAAGGTAAACCGATAAAGAAAAAGCTCGGAAGCAATTTTGCTTCCGAGCTGCAAGTTCTTGGTCGCGGGGGCAGGATTTGAACCTACGACCTCCGGGTTATGAGCCCGGCGAGCTACCAGACTGCTCCACCCCGCAATGTCTGGGCGCCTCATGTGCGCAAGAAAGAATCTTACGCGGGAGTTCGGTAAACGGCAAGGAAAATCTCGTAGAGCATAATTCCTTCATATTTAAACTCCTCAGCCCATATCACCGTCAACGAATCGCAGTCGAGCGCCGTCGGCGACGCGTATACAATGGTGCGCGTCCTTTTACGCCGACACCTGGAGTAGACATGCTGCTCGCTATCGATATGGGAAACACGCAGACGGCCATGGGCCTGTTTGACGGAGACGAGCTGGTGCAGTCATGGCGCATGCCCACCGACCGCTCCTATACCGCCGACGAGATCCACGTGCGCCTGATGGGCTTCTTTAAGATGTACGACCTCTCGCTCAACGCGGTCGATGCGATTGCCTTTGCCGGCGTGGTGCCGCAGCTCTCGCGCGAGTGGCACGCCGTGGCCGACCGCATCGCGGCAGACGCCATCGTCATTGGGCCACAGACGGCCGCGGTGACCAAGCTGCGGGCGGCGCGTCCCCAGGCCGTTGGTGCCGACCGCATCGCCAACGCCGTCGCTGCCGAGACCTTCTACGGCGCCCCGGCGATCGTGGTGGACTTTGGCACCGCAACCAATATCGACGTCATCGACGAGGACGGCTATTACATTGGCGGAGCGATTGCGCCGGGCATCCGCATTTCGATGGACGCGCTCGCCGCCCGAGCCGCCAAGCTCGCCAGCGTTCCGCTTGAGGCACCCGAGCACGTCATCGGCCGCGATACCGAGGAGTGCATCAAAGTCGGCGCCGTAACGGGCGCCGCAGCCATGGCCGAGGGCCTGGTCGCCCGCATGAAGCGCGAGCTGGGGCGCGAGGACGCCACCGTTATCGCCACAGGCGGTCTCGCCAGCATCGTCGCCGATTCGACCGACGCCTTCGACGTGGTCGACGGGCAGCTCACTATCAAAGGCATCTGCGAAATCTACCGCCGCATGCAGAGGCTGGGGTAAGGCGGGGTTTAAGTCGAGCGCGAGCGGCGAACTAGGCAACGCATCGGTCCTATTCCTCAAAATCGAAATTTTTTCGATTTTGAGGAATAGGACCTTTTGCTAAGCCTCGCCGCACAACCACCTCGCCAGGTCCACGATCTGCACCCCATTGCGGTCCGTGGCCTCGTGATGCGTGCGGGCGAGAATCATCTTGGGGTACGCGTCGCCAATGCTCAGCAGTGGTGAAATCTCGCGTTCAAATGTCTTATCCGAGCTGATATCGTCGCTCACCTGAATATAGAGCTTCTCGCTCCGTTTGATTGCTACAAAGTCTATTTCATTTTTATAGAGCACGCCGACGTATACCTCGTATCCGCGGCGCAGCAGCTCGACTGCCACCATGTTCTCGTATACGCGTCCCCAATCCATATCACGTGTACCAAGAAGCGCATATTTAAACGCATGGTCTGCCAGGTAATACTTCTCGCCGCTCTTAAGGTATTTTTTGCCGCGAATGTCGTACCGACGAACTTTATAGAAGGCAAACGCATCACACAGGTACCCCATGTACGCACCGACCGTTTTGTTCGTTATCTTTAGCCCATCTGCGTTCAAAACATCCGTAATGTTGCGTGCCGACGTTATGTTGGAGACGTTGTCCATCATGTAATCGGCAATGCGCAGCAGTGCCGATTCGTTTCTCACGTTATGCCGCTGCACGATATCCCTCACGATGAGCGTTTTGAAGACATTGGAGAGATATTGGTAGCGCTGCTCCTGCAGTGGATAAGGGTAAGAGCCGGACATACCACCGGTTCTCGCGTACTCATCGAAGTCGCGATCGACCTCGCCCTCGTCACTATAGAAGCGATACTCCTCAAACGAGAATGGGAAAACCTCGATCTCGAACGTGCGCCCCGTAAAGAGCGTCGACAGATCGCTCGACAGCAAAAAAGCGTTCGATCCGGTGATGAAGATGTCGTACTGCTCGGATGCATGGAGGCTGTTGATCGCGCGTTCAAAGCCGTCGCACATCTGAACCTCGTCGATAAGCAGGAAGTTTTGCTTGCCGGACACTCGATGCTCTTTCACACAGGCGAGCAGGGCATGATATTCGAGCAGGCCCTCGAACTCGTCGAGGTTGTAATTGATATGGATGACATTCGAATTGGACAGATTTGCCTCCACGTAATCGCGGAGGGCCTCGAGCAATTTTGACTTACCGCTACGGCGAATGCCCGTTATGACCTTGATGTCCGGTACGCCAATAAGGCTCGTCAACGTGTCCATATATGACGTTCTATTGATGAGTTTCATTGGTGCCTCCCTGCGGTCTTCTATCGCTATTCCTCAAAAACGAAAATAATTCAGTTTTGAGGAATAGACTCTGCAACGAATATACCTCGTTAAAGGCCGAGCTGGCTTAATTCTATTCCTCAAAATCGAAAGATTTTCAGTTTTGAGGAATAGGGTGCTGACAACCCATTCCCCAGACAAGCAAGACCCTCCCCGGCACAGCCGAGAAGGGTCTTGTTGTCATCGTTATCTTTGAGCGCGGGCGCCTCGCGTTACAGTCCGCGAATCCGTACGGCCTCGGGCGGAAACTCCTGCTCGCCGGCATCGGTCTTGATGGTCGCGCGGCCCCAGATGTCCAGGCCCGCAAACACACCGACCGCAAGCGGCAAACCGTTGGGCGACACCGCCGCAACCTGACGACCCAGCAGCGGCACCATATCGAAGTACTCACCCAGCACCGGAGCCAGCGGGCCGGCAGCGCCCTGTGGTGTGTTGGCGGCAACCGCCCAGGTGTCCACGCGGGTCAGCACGGCGGTGGCCAATGCCTCGACCAGCACCTCGTCGGCCATATCCACGCCAAGCTCGCCCAGCGCCGCACGTTCAATATCAACCGTCACCGCGGCAAACATGCCCGCAGCACCGGCACCGCCGTTCACGGCAACACGCGCGAGCGACGCCTCAAACGCAGGCGCACCGCACACGATATCGCTCGGCCACTGGATACCCACTTTACCGGCAAGGCCCAACCCCGGCATCGAAGCCGTGCCCACGAGCGCGTCCATCATGCCCATCGCGGCCACAAACGGCAGGCCGTGGAAGGCGTGCATGTTCACATCGGGGCGCACAACCAGCGAAAACGTCAGCGAAGCATCGCCCACGCTCCACGCGCACCAGCCCGCGGACACGCCCTCGCGGCCCGCGTCACGCGCCGCGTCGAGCTCGGTGCCAGCGGCAACAGCATTCATCTCGATCATCTACATACGCCCCAATTCGCCCACGATATGGCCCACGCGATCCTCGGGCTCCTTGACCTCGACGCCGTTGTAGCGGAAGAACCGCGCCGGGTCGTGCATCAGGTCCTCGAGCGGCACCAGCACAAAGTCGCGCTCGCCAATGAGCGGATGCGGCAGGCGCAGCTTTTTGCCGCCGTGGGTCTCGCCGTCCATCCACAGCAGGTCCAGATCGATAGTGCGCGGGCCGTTGACCTTGGCCTTCTTGGAGCGGTCGCGCCCCAGCTCGGCCTCGATCTTCATAAGCTCGTCGAGCAGCACCAACGGCGCCAACTCGGTCTTGATCTCGATGACGGCGTTGGCAAACGCGTCCTGGCGCGTCTCATAGGCCGGCTCGCTCTCGTAGATGCGCGAGCAGTTGGACACGCAGGTGAGCGGAATCTCGGCGATCATGTCGCGTGCGGCGCGGATGTTGTCGCAACGATGCCCCAGGTTGGAGCCCACGGCCACAAACGCACGGCGCGGCTGCGGCTTGGCGACAGCCCAGTAACCGTTCAGGAACTGCGCAAAGCCGGTAACGTCGTGCACGCGCACGATGTTGGCACCGGCCTGGATAGCGCCCAGGCACACGCCAAACGTGGCGGCATCGCGTGCGGCGGCCTCGGTCACGCCCGAGACGGCGCCCACAAAACGCTTGCGCGACACGGCGCACATGAGCGGATAGCCCAGCGACGCCATCTTGGCGGTCTCGCGCTGGATGACGATGTCCTCGTTGGCCGTCTTGCCAAAACCCGGGCCGGGATCGATGCAGATGCGGTCGCGCGACACGCCGGCATGGATGAGCGTGCGGGCCTGGTCGGACAGAAAGCCCATGACGCGGCGCATGATGGGCGCCGAATCGGGCAGGGTGAAGCGGCGGAGCTGCGAGGTGGGCACATAGGCTTCCTCACGGCGGGCACTGCGGCGCATCATGGCGGCCAGGTGGTCGCTGGGCTCTGGCGCGGCTTCGGTAGCTGCGGGCACGGTCTCGGGCGCAGCTACGGCAGGGGCAGCCTGCTCGGCAGCCGGCGTCTCTGGCTCGTCAACAGGCTCGGACGCGGGCTCCGATTCGCCAAACGGTAGCGAAGGCTGTACCACACCGCCCGGAAGCTTGGTCTCAACCTTGGACTCGCCCAGCAACTTGCCGCGACGGCGACGGGCCGGCTTCTCGGCCTCGCGCGCGGCCTCGGCAGCCGCTTCGCGCGCCTTCTCGGCAACAAACGCCGCAGCCGAGGTATCGAGCTGCACCGTCGCGTGCGTGCGTGCGGGTACGGCGACCTCGCCGGCGTGCATTACGATGACGCCGCAGGTGCTCGTCTTAACGAACTCGACCATCTTGGGGTCGGTGAAGCCGGTCACGTCGTTGACGATCGAGGCGCCGCAGCGCACGGCCGCCTTGGCAACCGCCACATGACGCGTATCGATCGAGACGATGGCGCCCTCTTTGGCGAGCGCGCGCACGACGGGCAGCACGCGACGCGCCTCCTCATCGGGGTTGACCGGGGTAAAGCCGGGGCGCGTGGACTCGCCGCCCACGTCGATGATGTCGGCGCCGGCGTCGAGCATCGCCAGGCCATACTCGATGGCGGCATCCGGGTCGAAGTGCTCCCCGCCGTCGCTAAACGAATCAGGCGTCACGTTGAGGACGCCCATGATGCGCGGACGGTCAAAGCTGAGCTCGTACTTTCCGCACCGCCATGTCTTGCTGTCGTTCGCCATGAACATCCTCCTAAAATGCCCACGCCGCCGCGCTCGGGCGCTGGCGGCGGGGTCGTTTTGCACTCAGTCTTTCTATTGTATCCGCGCGCGCGGGCTAGAACGCAAACGCGGCCGCGATGTCGCAAGAAATCAGCAGGTCGGCATTTGCATCCTGATCGGTGGGCGCCAAATTGCAAATGGCCAGCGTATCGCCAGTAAAGTAACGCGTGAGGCCCGCCGCCGGATACACTACGAGCGAGGTTCCGCCCACGACGAGGACGTCGGCTGCGGCGATGGCAGCAACGGCGCCGGTAAGCACACGCTCATCGAGCGGCTCCTCGTAGAGGACCACATCGGGCTTGATGCGACCGCCGCACGCAGGACACACGGGCACGCCCGCGGTATCCTCGTGCTCGCGCGCGCAAATCCATTCGGCGCTGTAGACCGCGCCGCACGTCTGGCAGATATTGCGGTGTACCGAGCCATGCAGCTCAAACACGCGCCGTGAACCAGCCGCCTGATGCAGTCCGTCGATATTTTGCGTCACCACGGCGTCGAGCTTGCCGGCGCGCTCCAGCTCCGCCAGCTTGGCGTGGCAGTGGTTGGGCTTGGCGTTAAGGGCGATCATCTTGGTGCGGTAAAAGTCGAAGAACTCCGCCGGATGTGTCTCGTAAAAGCTGTGCGAGAGCATGGTTTCGGGCGGATAGGCAAACTGCTGGTGATACAGGCCGTCCACGCTGCGGAAATCGGGAATGCCGCTTGCCGTGGAAACACCCGCGCCGCCAAAGAAGACCACGTGGCTATGGGTTTCGAACAGCTCCGCCAGCGCGGCGGAGGCCTGCTTGGGATCCGATATTGCCTGCGTCATATATGACCTCCGTCCGTGTCTCCGGGACGGCGGCGTTCACACTATCACTCGCGGACTCCGCCCCGCTCTAGTTGCGTTAATCTTAAGCCTGCCAACCCCGTCGAAAGGACACCATGCCTCAGACTTACACCTTTGCCTCGTGGAACGTTAACGGTCTGCGCGCCGTGCTCAAAAAGGACCCGAGCTTTATCCAGATCGCGCAGGAGCTCGATGCCGACATCCTGGCGCTGCAAGAGACCAAGCTGCAAGAGGGCCAGGTCGATATCGACCTGCCCGGCTATCACCAAACCTGGAGCTACGCCGAGCGCAAAGGCTATTCGGGCACCGCGGTCTTTAGCCGCCAGGAACCGCTGCGCGTGCTGCACGCCGATGCCCTGCTGCCCTACGCCGGCGAGGGCGAGGCGGCCGAGCTCGTAGCGCAGGCTGCAACCGAGGGCCGCGTCTGCGCGCTCGAGTTCGACAAGTTTTGGTTTGTCGACGTCTATACGCCCAATGCCCAAAACGAGCTCGCGCGCATCGACGTGCGCATGGCGTGGGACGATGCCTACCGCGGCTTTTTGGGCGCACTTGAGCGCGAGGGCGGCAAACCCGTCGTAACCTGCGGCGACTTTAACGTTGCGCACGAGGAGATCGACCTTAAGAACCCCAAGTCCAACCGCGGCAACGCGGGCTTTTCGGACGAGGAGCGCGGCAAGTTTACCGAGCTGCTCAACGCCGGCTTTACCGACACCTGGCGCGCGGCAAACCCCGACGTCGAGGGCGTCTACAGCTGGTGGAGTTACCGATTTAATGCGCGCAAGAACAACGCCGGCTGGCGCATCGATTACTTCCTGGTGAGTGACGCCATCGCCGACAACGTACGCGACACCGGCATCCGCGGCGACATCTTCGGCAGCGACCACTGCCCCGTCACCCTCGCGCTAGAGCTCTAGCCCCAGCTGATCCCCTGGGGACGGAGGAAAACGAATCATTTTGGGCCTCGTGGGGGTATCCACGTGACCCATCCGCCACGAAACACGCCCATCTACTACGTTTAAGCCACCACCCTCAACCACAGCGAACAACGCAAAAAGAAAACCGCACGTAGAAAGCCTGCGGTTTTTCATAAAACGCGGTCATGGTCGGGACTATCAAGCTAAACGTAGTAGATGGGCCAGTTTCGTGGCAAGCGCCGTCAACTGATTCCCTGGGGACATCTGGGGACGGAAGAAAATGGATCAATTTGGCTCTCTGAGGGCCACGATGCCCGTCATATCAGCCGGCCATTCCAAAACTATGCCGGTTTACGGGGCTGAATCGCGAACCCCCAACCATATGCAATTCCGAGATAATAAAACGCAGGTAGACGGTGTGCCCTATTTCGAAAAATGCTGGTATGGTCGGCCCGCGCCAATCTAGCCCCGTAAACCGGCATAGTTTTAAAATGGCACTTCGGCAGTATTGATTCCCGCCCCGGCGCGACCAGCCCTACAGCCCGTATTTCACGACGACACGGTTAATGCGACGGCACCAAGGCTTGTACAAGGCGGCCAAAAACACGCAGGTCGCAAGGCCGTGCGTAATATCGAACGGCACTGCCGTGGCAAGACGCGCCACGGCACCCGCCCAAGTAAGCGGCTGTACAAAACCAATGATGTCATACGCGTTGATCACGGCGCCATACAGCAAGCCCGACGCAAAGCCATACGCCAACAGTGCCGGCATTCGCACGGTTCCATCGGCGCGGTCAAACGCGCCCGCATGCGCCAGTGCGCCACCGATATAGCCCACCAGACCCCAGGCATACATCTGCCACGGCGTCCACATGCCCTGCCCAAAAAAGAAATTGCTGGTCAGCGCTGCCAACACGCCAACCATAAAACCATTGCGGCGACCAAGCGTCGCCCCCGCGATAATGGCGATGGCGCTCACCGGTTTAAAGTCGGGAATGGGGCCAAACAAGATGCGCCCCGCCGCGGCCAACGCCGCCAACACCAGCGTGGGCATAATCTGGCGCAGGCCCGGGCGCGACGCCTCGTAACCCGCAAAGAACAGTGCGAGCACGAGCGCCACTACAACCAGCATGGCAAGCGCCGCCTGCTCAATGCCCACCAGCAACGCCGTAGCCATCACGGCTGGCACCGCCAGCAGCAGCGGGATCTCCAGTTTTGCAAGCAAGCGCGAGAAACGACAGTCCGTCATCCCATCACGCCCTATAGAACACGTTGTCGGCAAAGAAGTCGGCCGGGGGCTCCATGCAGGCAATCTCGCCGTCAAACATCATGGCGACGTCGTCGGACACCTGCTCGGCAAAGTCTAAGTCGTGCGTGGCCATGATGACGGTACCGCCGGCATTCGCATGGTCACGCAGGGCGCGGGCGATGATACGGCGGCTCTCCAGGTCCAAGCCCTTCGTGGGCTCGTCAAGCAGCAGCAGCTCGGGGCCAATCAGCAGCAGCTTTGCCAGCGCGAGCAGCTGGCGCTGTCCGCCCGAGAGGTCGTAGGGGTGGCGCGTCTCCAGGCCGTCCAATCCCAGTTGCGCCGCACGCTCCCGCGCCAAGTTCTCGTCATATCCGCAGGTCGAGGCCCATTCCATCAGCTCATCGCGAACCGTCTCGGCGACCAGCAGGGCCTTGGGATTCTGTGGCAGCAGCGCCGCCGAAGCCGCTCCGCGCACCATGCGGCCGCGCTGCAGCTTGGCGGTCTTGGCCAGCACCGAGAGCATCGTCGACTTGCCGCAGCCGTTTCCGCCCACGACCGCATGCACCGCGCCGGCTGAAAACGTCACATCGAGCCCGCGCAGCACCCAACCGCCAACGCGATCGTAGCGAAACCAGCCTTCCGACAGGGTGGTAGCCGACCCGCCGTGCATTTTTTGGAGTATTCTGCCTCCATCCGTGCGCGGGAAGGCTTCCGAGCCGTTCTCGAGTGACGTTTGCGCCACAAATTCGGACGATTTGTCCAATTCCGAACTTTTTTTCGCGCTCGCTACGTCCCCGGGCGGCTCCAGAGAGCCCAAATTGTCCTCACGCCTGCTGAATACTCCGTTTTTTGCACATCGGATGGCACCCCACCCCAACATGTCATCGGAAAACAGCGATTCTCGGCGTCCCAAAGAAGCCATATCCGCCACCTCGCGCACACGACCGCCCTCAATCCGGTACGCACACGTCGCATACTCGAGCATCGGCCGCGGTTGATGCGTAGCCACAACAACCGTGCAGCCCAGCTCACGGTTCGCGCGAAACAGCGCGTGCAGAAAATTCTTCTCGGCAACGGGATCGAGCTGAGACGTGGGCTCGTCGAGTAGCAGCACACGCGGACGCAGCGCCAGGACGGCGGCAAGCGACAGCAGCTGTTTGCGGCCACCCGAAAGCGTATCGGTATCGCGATGAAGCCAGTCCTCCAGACCAAAGAAATAGCTGGTCTCGGCAACACGGCGGCGCATCTCGTCGCGCGACATGCCTAAGTTTTCCAGGCCAAACGCCATCTCGTGCCACACGGTCTCGCACACAATCTGGTTCTCGGGATCCTGGAACACGTAGCCCACGCACTCCGCAGACGCGCGCACGTCCATGTCGGCAACGTTCTCGCCCAGCACGCGCGCATCGCCAGTGCGCTCGCCCGCCGGAGCGATCTCGGGCTTGAGCAGCGACAGCAGCGTCGACTTACCCGATCCGGTACCGCCAACAAGCAGCGCAAATGCACCTTGGGGGACAGACCAGTCGAGCCCCTCGAGCACCGCAGCATCAGCCCCGGGGTAGGTAAAGCTCAGGCTCCGCACCTCAATCGCCGGCATATCCGGGTCGCACGCCGCGCCCGACACCGGGCCACTATCCAACCGAGCCATCAGCCGAACCTCTTCTCATCGATCGCATGCAGCACGCAGGGCAGCACCATCCAGGCAGCGTACACGACATAGCCCAGCCACGGCGCGGGCACCGAAAGCTGCGGGTAAAACGAATACTGCGTTGTCGCGGTCCATGCCACCGCCACCGCGGCGGTACCAAACACTGCAAGTCCAACCAGCGCGGCAACATCGCCGCGCCTCAGCCGATACCGCGCATACGTCGTACGGCGCGACGCAGCACCCCACCCGCGCGAGCGCATGGCATCCGCGCGCTCAAGCGAATCTTCCATGCCCCAGCCCATCAGCACGCTCGAGGCCCGCAGGCGCGAACGCACGGGGTCGGCCGGCGCGCGCCCCGGCACATCGATCGCGTCCTGCACCGCCAGCACCGTGCGACCGCGGCGCAAAAACTGTGGGATAAGCCGCATGCACATCGAGATCATGAGCGCGATCACCGGCGCGGCGTTGCCCAAAAGCGCAAGCACCTTATCGTATTCGAGCATCGACGCCGCGGCCTCAAACCACAGCACGCTCGCCACAAACAGCCCACCCATGCACAGGCCGTACATCATGCTCTCCAAATACACCACGCGCATGCCAATATGGAAAAGCTCGGTCGAGCCCGATGCGCTAAACAGCGGGTTGACCAGTGCAATGATCAAAATCACCGGCAGCTGCCAGCGAAGCGCGCCCAACGTGCGGGCAGCCCCGCGCGTCGCAAATCCATACGCCAACCCGCCCGCGAGCGACAGCGCAATCAGCACCGGTTGCATCGAGAACATGGTGAGCCCCAACGTCAGCACCATGTAGAGTGACGGCACCGCCGGATGCGACATCGAGAATGCCGCGACGGGCTCGTTGCCCGATTCCTCTCGCATGATATCCACGGGCACCCCCGTCCCCTCGCTCAAACGACAACGCCGCAGCGCCTCCGCCATACACAACCAGCGCAAACGCCGCACCGCCGGCCCAAGCATCAGCTGCCGCAAACCAATCGTTACGCGCTCATCATATGCCTGCGGTATCATATTGCGCCGTGTATCGTTTCCAAACACACGTCTCTAATAACGTAACAGGAGATCACATGGACGCAACCGCAATTATCCTCGCCGCCGGCGAGGGCACCCGCATGAGGTCGAACCACTGCAAGGTTTCGCACAAGATCCTGGGCAAGCCCATGGTTCAGTGGATCGTCGACGCCACCATCAAGGCCGGCTGCAGCCGCGTCGTGGTCGTCATCGGCAGCCACGCCGACGAGATGCGCGCCCTCATCGATGGCGCCTACGCCAACAGCGCCACCAAGGTCGAGTGCGTCGAGCAGACCGAGCGTCTGGGCACCGGTCACGCCGTGAAGGTCGCACTCGAGGCCTGTGGCATCACGCAAGGCCCCGTCGTGGTGCTCAACGGCGACCTGCCGCTCATCACCGCCGACACCGTCGCCAAGTTCGCGCAAACCGTCGCCACCGGCGAGCTCGCCTGCACCGTCATGACCATGACCCCGCCCGATCCTTTCGGCTACGGCCGCATCAAGCTGGGCGCCGATGGTCAGATCGAGCGCATCATCGAGCAGAAGGACTGCACGCCCGAGCAGGCCGCCACGCTGCTGGAGTGCAACGCCGGCTGCTACGCCTTTGACGGCGCGCAGCTCGCCGCCCACATTAACGAGATCGGCAACGACAACGCGCAGTCCGAGTACTATCTGCCCGACATGCTCGAGATCCTCAAGGGCCACGGCCAGGCTGTCTCCATCTTCCACTGCGACGACTACCGCGACGGCCTGGGCGTCAACAGCCGCATCCAGCTCGCACAGCTCACCGCCATCGCGCGCGACCGCATCAACGAGCACTGGATGGCCGAGGGCGTTACCTTCATCGACCCCACGCAGGCCTGGATCGGCCCCGATGCCGTTATCGGCCGCGATACCGTCGTGTGGCCGCAGACGCACCTGATCGGCCACGTCACCGTGGGCGAGGAGTGCCAGCTCGGCCCCAACAGCCGCCTCACCGACACCACCGTCGGCAGCGGCTGCGTCATCGACGAGACCATCGCCATCGAGGCCGTCATCGAGAACGGCGTCGACTGCGGCCCGCGCGCCTACCTGCGCCCGGGCACCCACATGCTCGACGGATCCAAGGCCGGCACGCACGTGGAGATCAAGAAGTCCACGATCGGCGAGGGCTCAAAGGTGCCGCACCTGTCCTACATCGGCGACACCACCATGGGCTCCGGCGTCAACGTGGGCGCGGGCTCCATCACCTGCAACTACGATGGCGTGCACAAGCACAAGACCGTCATCGGCAAGGACGCCTTCATTGGCTCCGACACCATGATGGTCGCGCCCGCCCAGATCGGCGACGGCGCGCTCGTGGCCGCTGGCTCCGTCATCACCGAGCCGGTCCCGGCAGACGCGCTCGGTCTGGGCCGCGCCCGTCAGGTAAATATTGAGGGCTGGGCCGCCGATTACCGCCGCCGCCTGCACGAGGACGACGAGGTATAACGTTTTACCAAGCACAAAAGGAGCTGCTCCATGGGGGCGGCTCCTTTTTCTATCGTGACCTGCGCAACCGGATGAGTGGTCGGTTCGTGTCCGTTGGCGGTAAAGACGTTATCAGGACCCGATAAACCCCGCCGCGCGGTTACAATGCAACAAGGCATCTATATGGCATTCGATGTATAAAGGAGAAGGGTAATGCCGATTAATGATCCCGAGAAGTCGGAGAATATGCGCAAGTCCATCCGCGTGTATTCCGGTTCCTCCAACCGTCCCCTCGCTCAGAAGATTGCTGAGTACCTTGGGGTCGAGCTTTCGGGCCTTACGCTAAAGCAGTTCGCCAATGGTGAGATTTACGCCCGCTACGACGAGACCGTCCGCGGCGCCGACGTCTTCCTGATTCAGTCCGTGGCCGGCGGCAACGTCAACGACATGCTCATGGAGCTGCTCATCGCCACCGACGCTGCCAAGCGCGCATCCGCCCGCTCCATCACCGCCGTTATCACCCACTACGGCTATGCCCGCCAGGACCGCAAGGCCGGCCCGCGCGAGCCCATCACCGCCCGCCTCGTCGCCAACCTGCTCGAGCGCGCCGGCGTCAACCGCATTATCACCCTCGACCTGCACCAGGGCCAGATCCAGGGCTTCTTCGATATCCCGGTTAACCACCTGTCCGCACTGCCGCTGTTTGGCCAGTACTACAACGACATGCACTTCGACACCGACAACCTGGTTGTCGTCTCCCCCGACGTGGGTCGCGCCAAGGCCGCCAAGAAGCTGTCCGACATGCTCGGCTGCGACCTGGCCATCGCCCACAAGGGCCGTCCGCGCCACAACGCCGCCGAGGTCATGGGCATCATCGGTGACATCAAGGGCAAGACCTGCATCATCAACGACGACATGATCGACACCGCTGGCACCCTGTGCGCCAACGTCAAGGAGCTCAAGGCTATGGGCGCCGGTGACATCTACGTCTGCGCCACCCACGGCATCTTCTCCGGTCCGGCCATCGAGCGCCTGAACGATGCCCCCATCGTCGAGTGCGTCGTCACCGACGCCATCCCCGTCGAGGTCGGCGGCAAGATCAAGACTATCTCGGTCGCCGAGGAGTTCGCTCAGGCCATCTCCGCCGTTTACCACGAGGAGCCCGTCTCCACGCTCGTCGGCGGCGACTTCGCGCTGTAGTCCAACGCGTATCGCATCATCTTTGATGTTTTTAAAGGGTCGGAAGCTCGCTTCCGACCCTTTTTCTATTCCTCGCCAATCCGCCCTGGATAGTTAGTTCAGATACGTATTTTTTAAAGCTCCAAAGGTCCGTTCGGAGCCTTCTGAGCTCCCCGGCGGATGCCATGCCGCCCGAAGCTCATCGTTTTCGAGTACAACCGCCGCATATATTATCTTCAAATCGCCCTCGAAGGCCCTTAGAAACACCTCGAACGCCCGCCGCCTTATACGTATCTGAACTAACTGTCCAGTAGCCATCGTCAACCTTCTCGGCAGAGCTCAATTTCCTGCAATCCCCTCAACCGATTCCACCGATTTCCTAACACCCGGCCGTTCATGGCGCCCAGCACCCCGCTGAGCGAAAAGAACGGTATGGCGGTCGCATTCTGCCGCCAACTTAGTACGTTATAGCTATGACGACCGTGATTTCACATTTCTCCGCCCTCCGCGCAATTCGTCGCGCACGACGGGCGTACTCTGCCCTACCCTGGAGCTCCATTGATAGTGAACAGCAAGCACAGGCCTTGGCTAGCTGCATTCCCAATAATGACGCGATAGACTTTGGCGCACTTTCGATACTCGACGCCTGGAATGAAGATGATTCCGAGCTGCTCGATCTTCTCGTTTCAAACGAAGGCAACCGACGCCCCGACAAGCGACTTCTTCAGCATATTCTCTCCGCTCCGCTTCCTGAAGGTGCAATTATGCACGTCGAGGCCGACATCTACGCAACGTCTCCTGCCATGACAGCCGTGCTTTGTTCTAAAAATAAATCAGTCGCCAAAACCTTGATGCTTCTCATGGAACTGGTCGGAACTTACTCCCTTCCTCCCGGGGCAACATACCCCATTGCCCATGACGACATCTGGCCCAAGGGCGATGGTTACGAAGCGACGGGCGATCTTGATTGCCTGGGCAACCAGTCAGCGGCCGAACAACAGAACGAAACCCGCTATGAACAGGCGCACTACAAATGCGAGCCCGCCACGACCATCGAAGAGCTCGAGGCGGTCGCACGGTTCGCCAAAAGTAGCTCATACGCCTCGTTTCGCACGGCAGTCAAACTCGCCCGGGCTGGATCCGCATCCCCAGCCGAATCCCTAATGTTTGCCGTTCTCGGAGCGCCCATGCGCTTTGGCGGATTCGGATGTTGCAGCCTGCCCATGGGAGGCCTGCAACTCAACCATCGAATCGACTTCGATACTCTTGCGGTCAACATGTCCTCGGGCATCCCCTATGCCATCTGCGACCTATATTGCCCGGCAGCCGGAGTCGACAACGAATACAACGGAATTGGGCATGAGCTTCAAAACGCTCGCATCCACGATGGCAATCGAAATAATGGCCTCAAGGCCATGGGCATCCACGTCCTGGTTATCAATCGCGACCAAATGAAAGACCTTGTTGCACTCGAAGCCTTCGCCCAAACGATGCATCGACTCGCAGGAGTCCGATTCCGGTACCGTATCAAGGGCTATCGCAAGCGTCAGGCCGCTTGGCTCAACGCTCTGCGGGCCGGAACCGGCCTCGCGCCGGTCTAAACGGCGAATCACCCGTGCGCCGTCGAGCAGGGCTGGGCAGTTAGTTCAAATACGTATAAATGGACGCATTGAATTAGACTGTTTTGCAGCTATCTCTATACCATTCGCCCTATTTGAAGGCAGGGTAGACTTCAAAACAGCGCCATATGGACTAACTAAAGCTCCAAAACAACGTATCGGCATTGAATTGAGTAATTCGAGTCCTCAGAACTTATACGTATCTGAACTAACTGTCCACCTCGGATTTCGACGGCCGTCCAAACGCCCCCAAACGCCCTCAATTACCCTCCATTTGACAGCGGCAACAGGGTCGCTCACCATAGCAGGCGACAAATCAACGAAAGGATGAACATGGCAGCTGCACAGCCGCTTAAGATTCGCATGGTTGCCGGGCTTGGCAACCCGGGCGAGGAATATGCCGAGACCCGCCACAACGCCGGCTTTAAGGCGATTGACGAGCTGGCCCGTCAGGCCGGCGTCACGTACTGGAAAAACCAGGCCGGCGCCGAGGTCGCACTCATCAACATCAACGATCCCGAGGAAGAGGGTGGCAAGCGCCAGATCGTGCTGGTCAAGCCGCAGTCGTATATGAATACCTCGGGTGGCCCCATCTCCAAGCTCTGCCGCGAGTACAAGATCAAGGCCGAGGAGCTGCTCGTCATCCACGACGAGCTCGACATCCCCGCCGGTGACGTGCGCGTCAAGGTGGGCGGTGGCCACGCCGGCCACAACGGCCTGCGCTCCATCATCGACAAGATGGGCAGCCGCGACTTTAGCCGTATCCGCACCGGCATCGGCAACCCTCCCGGCAAGATGGCCGTGGCAGACTATGTGCTCAAGCAGCTGCGCGCCCGCGAGGCCGAGGCCTTCCAGGACACCTGCGCCCGCGCCGCCGACGCCGCCGGTCTGGCCATCGTGCACGGCGTAATCTACGCCCGCGACCACGTCAACGGCGCCGCCTCCGCCAACGGCAAGCACTAAAACCTACCGTTTGGGGATGTTTATTTTGGCAGGTTTTATCTGCGGAAACGCCCCGGTGGCCGCATCGCAATAAACCCCGCGCCGCCATACACGCATAACACCCCAAAGGGGGCCGGCCTCATCACAACCCGAGGCCGGCCCCCTTTGCCGTTTTGCCTGATAAAACCGACCAAAATAAACCTATCCCTATTTGGTAGGTCGAAGTGGATAAACCCTTTTCCCAACCGCCGAAGACACACGTAAACAGCATGTCCATGAGGGTATAATTTGCACCGTATGTCTGCACAACGCCTGTGCGCGTACGGTTTTACTCGGGCTACCGTCCATTTCCGTGGAGGCACGGTTCGGCGGCCCTAACAAGAGAGGGGTTCTATGTATAAGATCCTGGAGAAGACGCAGTTCTCGGAGAAGGTGTTCAAGTTCCGCATCGAGGCGCCCGCAATCGCCAAACATGCGCACGCTGGACAGTTCCTCATGGTTCGCGCCAACGAGACGGGCGAGCGCGTCCCGTTTACCCTGGCCGGCTGGAACGGTGACGAGGGCTGGGTCGAGTTCATCTTCATGGTGATCGGCAAGACCACCGAGATGCTGTCCACCTACGAGGCCGGCGAGTCGCTGCGTGACGTCGTGGGCCCGCTGGGCGTTCCCACCGAGATGGCCGAGGGCCCCTGCGCCGTCATTGGCGGCGGCGTCGGCCTGGCAATTGCCTTCCCGGTCGCCAAGCACCTGGTCGAGACCGGTCACGAGGTGCATGCCATCATGGGCGCCCGCACCAAGGACCTCCTGCTCATGGAGGACCAGTTCCGCGAGCTCCTCGACGAGGACCACATCCACATCACCACCGACGACGGCTCCTACGGCGAGCAGGGCGTTGTCACCGCTCCGCTGGAGCGCCTGCTGCAGGACAAGGCCGTGAGCCAGGTCTTCTGCGTCGGCCCCGTTCCGATGATGAAGTTCTCGACCCTCACCGCCCAGAAGTACGACACCCCCATCACCGCGTCGCTCAACCCCATCATGGTTGACGGCACCGGCATGTGCGGCTGCTGCCGCGTCGAGGTGGGCGGCGTGACCAAGTTCGCTTGCGTCGACGGCCCCGACTTCGATGCCACCCTGGTCGACTGGGATGACCTTCGTGCCCGCCAGGCCGCTTACCGTTCCGAAGAGGGCGAGTCCCTCAAGGCCTATGAGGAAAAGAGCTGCGCATGCCACTAGTTAACGGTCGTTTCGTTGCCGATATGAAGTCGCCCCGCACCCCCGATAACGAGGAGCCGGCTGCCGAGCGCGCCTGCGACTTCCGCCCCGTCGACAAGGGCTTCACCGAAGAGATGGCGCTGGCCGAGGCCGAGCGCTGCCTCAACTGCAAGAAGCCGTTCTGTGTTGAGGGCTGCCCCGTCAACATCAACATTCCCCGCTTTATCGAGCAGATCCGCGCGAAGGACTTCGGCGGCGCTCTCGATACCATTCGCGAGGACTCCATGCTTCCCGCCATCTGCGGCCGTGTCTGCCCGCAGGAGAACCAGTGCGAGGGCAAGTGCATCCGTGGCAAGAAGTCCGAGCCCGTGGCCATCGGCCAGCTCGAGCGCTTCCTGGGTGACCGCCCCGAGCTCGCCTCCACGCCCAAGATGGCCCCCAAGAACGGCAAGAAGGTCGCTGTCGTCGGCTCCGGCCCGTCCGGCATCACCTGCGCCGGCGAGCTCGCCCGTAACGGCTTTGACGTTACCGTCTTTGAGGCCTTCTTCACCGGCGGCGGCGTGCTGGTCTACGGCATCCCCGAGTTCCGTCTGCCCAAGGCGGTCGTCAAACGCGAGATTGACGGCCTGGAGGACATGGGCGTCAAGTTTGAGTACAACTCCGTCGTGGGCAACATGGCCACGGCCGAGGAGCTGTTCGAGCAGGGCTTCGACGCCATCTACGTGGCGACCGGCGCTGGCCTGCCCAAGTTCCTCAACGTCCCCGGCGAGAACCTGCCCAACGTCTTCTTCGCGAACGAGTACCTCACCCGCGTGAACCTGATGAAGGCCAACAAGTTCCCCGAGTACGACACCCCCACCAAGCACGGCAAGAACGTCGTTGTCTTTGGCGGCGGCAACGTGGCCATGGACGCCGTCCGTACCGCCAAGCGCCTGGGCGCCGAGCACGCCATCATCGCCTACCGTCGTACCGAGGACGAGATGCCCTGCCGTCGCGCCGAGCTGCACCATGCTAAGGCCGAGGGCGTCGAGGTTCTGCCGCTCGTCTCCCCGCTCGAGTTTGTCGCTGGCGAGGACGGCTCCGTGTGCGCCGTCAAGGTCCAGAAGATGGAGCTCGGCGAGCCTGACGAGTCCGGCCGTCGTCGCCCGGTGCCCATCGAGGGCGCCATCGAGGAGATTCCCTGCGACGTCGCGATCTCGGCTATCGGCACCAACGCCAACCCCTTCGCTGCCAAAATCGGCGGCAAGATGGAGCTCAACAAGTGGGGCTACATCGTCGCCGACGAGGAGACCGGCCAGACCACCGATCCCCGCATCTGGGCCGGCGGCGACATCGTCACCGGTGCCGCTACGGTCATTCTGGCGATGGGCGCCGGCAAGAAGGCCGCCGCTTCCATCACCAAGAGCCTGCTGGGCGAGTAATCACCCACAGCGCTAGCCATCAAACGGCAAAGTCCCCGTCGAGCACACGCCCGGCGGGGACTTTTTCTATGCCGGCCGCCCGACCACCACAAAGGGGACAGGCACCTTAGTGGTGGTTTTGGACTTGCCTGATCGTTTTGTCTCAATCTGTAACAGTTGGAGTCCGTTGAGCCCTGCAGTTGTTACAGATCGAGATATTGTGCCGGCCGCCCACGCCGCATCTCAATCTGTAACAGTTAGAGACCAAATATGCCGCCTGGTGTTACAGATCAAGACGTTGGGCTGACGGCCGAACGGTTCATCTAAATCTGTAACAGTTAGAGCCATTTTCGCTGGCTTGGTGTTACAGATCGAGACTATGCAAAAGCCGAGGATAGGCACTGCCGCCAAGGCCTTCCCCTCGGCCTAAAACAAAAACCACCACAAAGGTGCCTGTCCCCTTTGTGGTGGTTTTGGTCGGTTAGTCTTCGAGCTGCGCTACTTTGTAGCGGTAGGCAGCGGCGATAACGTCTTTGCAGCCCTCGCGGCCCAGCTTGGCGCGGTTGACGACGATGTCCTTACCGCTCGTCATCTTCCACTTTCCGGCACTGTAGCGCTTATAGAACGCCTCGCGCGCCTTCTGCTGCTGCTTGACCAGCTTGGCGCCCTTCTTTTTATTAAGGCCACGCTTCTTGCGCACAATCTCGACGCGGTCCTCAAAAGGAGCGGTCACCAACACGGCAATGTGGTTGGGGTTGTTACGCAGCAGGTAATCGGACAGGCGGCCTTCGATAATGCAGCTCTCGGTCTCGCCCAGGTCCAAAATCACCTGGCTCATCTTCTGGAACAACTTGTCCGAGTACGAACGCGCATCGTAGCGGTCGGGCAGAAACGCCATGTTCTCCACGGCCAGACGCTCGTCATAGGCGGCCATCTTATCGAGCGACTCGCCCGCGCGCAGCGACGCGCGCACCAGCAGCTCGTTGTCGTACAGCGGAATCCCCAACTCGTCGGCAAGTATGCGGCCAATCTCGTGGCCCTCGGCGCCAAAGTCGCGCGCGATGGTAATGACCACAGGATTCTTCTTATTCTCCAGATCGCTCATCGCGATTCCTTTCTCTATGTGACAAAGGGGCTGTCCCTTTGCCACATTCTACGCTGCCACCATTCGCCTCTGATATGCCCTCACCAGCAGCGAGATACCAAAGTTGAGCACAAAGTACATCGCAAACACCAGGCCGTAGAGCATAAGCACCTGCGACAGGTCGATCGCGTGGGCCATTACGACGTTTGCCGTGTACATGAGCTCGGCCACGTTAATACCCGAAAGATACGAGCTGTCCTTAATGACGGTCGTGCACTGGCTAAACAGCGCCGGAATGATCGTCTTAAACGTCTGCGGCAGAATGATGTAGCGCATAGTGGCAAAGAAGCCGAAGCCCTGGCTCTGCGCCGCCTCAAACTGGCCGCGCGGAATCGAGTTGAGGCCGCCGCGCACAATCTCGGCCATAACGGCGCTGGTAAACAGCGTAAAGGCGATGGTCGAAATCACAATGTCCAAACCCTGCACCGTAAAGTAGATAAACAGAATCCACAGCAGGTTCGGCGTGCAACGGAACAGCTCGATATAGGCGCTCACCAAAATACGGAACGGGCGGGGCGCATAGCTTTTAACGAGCGCCAGCACCGTGCCAAAGATGAGCGAGAAAAAAATCGACAGCGCCGAGATCTCTATGGTCTTAACAAAGCCGCCCCAAATGTAGAGCAGGTTGGTCGCGTTGAAGATTTCCATGCGTTAGGCCTCCTCTACGTTATCGAGCCCCAGCTCGGCCAGGCTCACGCCGCGCGGGCGCTCCTTGGAGCGACGCTCGAGCCATTGCACCAGCATGGCGAGCGGAAAGCAGATGATGAAGTACATAAGGCAGCAGACGATGTATCCCTGCAGGTAACCGTACAGACTCACAAAGTTATCGGAACGGTACATAAGGTCGCCGCCGGCCACAAGCGCCAGCACCGACGTGTTCTTGACCAGGTTGAGCGCCTGGTTACACAGCGGCGGCAAAATGATCTTGAACGTCTGGGGCAGCACGATGTACCAGTATGCCTGCGCACGGGTGAAGCCCTGGCTTTGGGCCGCCTCCATCTGACCGCGCGGGACCGCCTCGATACCGGTGCGGATGACCTCCGAAATGTAGGCCGCGTGATACAGGCCCACGCCCAAGAAGCCCAGCACGAACGGCGCGATGCGCACCGGCTGGTCGGCACCGGTTATGGCCTGCAAAAACTGCGGACCGGCCATGTACATAAAGAGCACCTGTACGGGCAGCGGGGTGTTCTGGTAAAACTCCACGTACACGCGGCTTATGGCGCGCAGCACGCGTGAGCGAGTGGTAGAGAACACGCCCAGCAGCGTGCCCAGCACCAGCGACAGCAGCAGACCGGCAACGACCACTTGCAGCGTCACGCCAAAGCCCTCCCAGAAGGGCCCCATGTTTTGAAATGTCGTCGACCAACGGTCGGCGTCAAATAATCCTTCGAGCATTTGATTCCTTCCTTGGACGATGCGCCTATACAAGGCCCCAGGTCTTGACCTCTTGGTCGAGCCAGCCATCGGCTAGGCGATCGCAAATCACCTGATCGACCACAGCCGAAAGGTCGCAGCCCTTCTTGGTCGCCACGCCATAGCCCTGCTCGCCAAACTTGACCTCGGGCTGCAGCAGCTCAACGGTCTCGTTCATGTAACCGGCCAGCGTGGAGCGGTCCATGGCAAAGACGTCGATATTGCCGGCGTCGAGCGAACTCTTAATGATGGGGTAGCCGCTAAAGGCCCTAAACTCGGGCTTGCAGCTAAAGCCGTTGTCCTTGATCATCTGCTCGATCAGGCCCTGCGTGGTAGCACCCTGGCTCACGCCGATGACCTTGCCGTCCAAGTCCTCAATCGAGGTAAAGCCCGAACGCTTCTTGACCATGAGCCCCACGTAGTCGGTGCGGTACGGCGTCGAGAAATCCCAGCTCTTCTTGCGCTCGTCGGTGATGGTGTAGGTCGCCGCGACCACGTCGAGCTGGCCGTTATCGATCAGCGGGCCGCGCGTCTTGGGCGTTACGTCGGTAAACTCGACAAGCTCCTGGGCGCGGGCATCCTTGTAGCTCACACCAAAGACGGCAGCGGCGATCTGGTAGCACAAATCGACTTCCATGCCTTCAAAGCGGCCCTTGGCGGTGTCGTAATAACCGTAGCCGGGAACGTCCTTCTTAACGCCGGCATTCAGATGGCCGCGCGACTTGATGGCCGCAAGCTTGGACCCCTTGTCGGAGC
This sequence comes from uncultured Collinsella sp., assembly GCA_902405995.1. Taxonomy (GTDB): domain Bacteria; phylum Actinomycetota; class Coriobacteriia; order Coriobacteriales; family Coriobacteriaceae; genus Collinsella. The sequence continues at coordinate 16,892 of CABPCG010000018.1, read as the reverse complement.
CCTCGCCGCTGGTGGAGTTGCCGCAACCGGTAAGCGCGGTCCCCGTCAGCGCGAGCATGCCGGCGCCCGCCAACTGCAAAAAGTGACGGCGCGACACGGCCGCCCTCGTCATATCCGTCATGTCCATCACCGCGCCTAGTGCAGAATCTTGGACAGGAACTCACGGCAGCGCGGGTTCTCGGGGTTATCGAAGAAGTGCTCGGGCGTGCCCTCCTCCAGAATGCGGCCGTCCTCCATAAAGATGACGCGGTCGGCCACCTGGCGTGCAAAGCCCATCTCGTGCGTCACGCAGATCATGGTGATGTCCTCCTGCGCGAGCTCAATCATAACGTCCAGAACCTCCTGGACCATCTCGGGGTCGAGCGCCGAGGTCGGTTCGTCAAACAGGATGATGGGCTGTTTGGTGCACAGGGCGCGGGCGATGGCGATGCGCTGCTGCTGACCGCCCGAGAGATTCTGCGGATACTCGCCGGCCTTATGCGCCATGCCAACGCGCTTGAGCGCGGCGATGGCGATCTCGGTCGCCTCCTCTTTGCTCTTCTTTTGCAACTTGATGGGCGCGAGCGTCAGGTTGCCGAGCACCGTCATGTTGGGATACAGGTTGAACTGCTGAAACACCATGGAACTATACTTGCGAGCCATCTCCAGGTGATTCTTTTTGGTGAGCGGCGTACCGTCGATGACAACCTCGCCCGACGTGGGCTCCTCCAGATAATCGACGCAACGGATGAGCGTCGACTTACCCGAGCCGGAAGGCCCGATCATTACGAGTTTCTCGCCGCGTTTGACGGTGAGATTGATATCTTTGAGCACATGCAGGTCGCCAAAGTACTTGTTGAGATGCTTGATCTCGATCATGTCTGCCATGAATGTCCCTTCCCTGCGTTTACACGAGTTGAACTATTGTACGGAAAGAACCGTGTTTCCGCAGCCCACACTACATTCCCGTAAAGAACCCGCAACCTTCCACCCACTCATTGGGCACTTATTGGCCAACAAAAAAGGGGCGCGACCGCAATGGTCGCACCCCTCAATATCAACTATGTGTCGACCAGCCCTTACGCAAGCTTTGCGCCGACGATCTTTGCCGCCGCAGGCTTGTCGAAGTTGCCGCCGGTGGCCTTACCCAGAGCGCCCATGACCTGGCCCATCTGCTTCTTGGACGTGGCACCCAGCTCGGCGATAACTTGCTCAATCAGAGCCTCGAGCTCCTCGCCCGAAACCTGCGCGGGCAGCAGGCTCTCCAGAATCTTGACCTGCTCGGTCAGGTTGTCGGTACGCTCTTGGTCGGTGCCGGCCTTGATGGACATCTCCAGCGTCTCGCTCGTCTGCTTAATCAGACGCTTGATCATGCTGTTGACGTCTTCCTCGGTCACATCGCGACGCTCGTTGACCTCGATGTTCTTCACTTCGGCCTTAACCTGGCGAATGATGGACAGGCGAACCTTGTCCTTGGCCTTCATGGCCGCGATCATTTCCTTCTGCAGCTCTTCGTTGGTCATCTGCAAATCCTCCTCAATAGTGCGGGCGGCACTCGCACGAGTACCGCCCCATGATTACTCAGTCGTCGACGAATCGTCGGTCGAACTCTTGGTGACGCCCTTCAGACTGACGTTATATGGGACGTCCTTGGGCATGGGGTTAACGGTGATGTCGGCGTCCTTCTTGTACTGTTCCAGCCACTCGCTGTATGCAGTGCTGGCCGCCTGCGTCTTCACCACGTTGGAAACATACTTCTTAATGTCCTTGGGTACCTGCTTGATGTCATCGACCTGGCTATCGACATGGAAGTAGTCGGTGCACTTGATGACATGGTAACCATAGGTCGACTCGACGACGTCGCTCACATCGCCCTTGTTGAGTCCCTCGAGCGCCGTCTGGTAGCTGTCGACGAAGGTAGTGAGCTTATCCCAACCCACATCGCCCTTCTTCTCCTTGGAGCCGGTGTCGTCGGAATATTGCTCCACGGCGTCCTCAAAGCTCAGCTCGCCGGAGTTGATCTTGTCCAGGCACTCCTGCGCCTTGGCCTTGGCGGCGGCCTTGTCCTCGTCAGATGCGTCGGAATCGACCTTGATCAGGATGTTCGACGAGCGGCGGGCGTCGTTGTAGTTAGACAGGTTCTCGTTGATGTAATCGACGATCTCGCTGTCCTTGGGCTTGCTGGTGGGCGCCACGGCATCCTTAAGCTTTTGCTGTGCCAAGCTCTCCTTGAGCGAGTCCTTGTAGGTGTCCTCGGTATAGCCGTAGGTCTTAAGGGTCTTCTTAAAGGCCTTGGCACCGCCCGCGCTCTTGCACGCGTCCTTCCATGCCTTCTCGACCTCCTCGTCCGATACCGTCACGCCGTTTTCCTTCTGCGCCTGCTGAAGCAGAATCTGCTGCGTGTAGGAATCGATGAGCTGCTTGCGGTACTTCTTGGGCGTCAGATCGTTGTCGACCAGATACTGCGCCCAGTCCTTGTCCTTGGTGTAGCCGTAGGACGTGCGCATGCTCATGATTTGCTTGGTCACGGTGTCCTCGGTGAGGTTGGTGCCGTTGATGGTGGCGGCGACGCCGCCGGTAAGCTTGTAGCTCGAGGTATCCTCTGTCTGCGACATGAGACCGGAGCATGCCATGGCCGAGACAGAAAGCAGCATTGCCAGCACGCCGATAACCACCAGAACGATCTTGACGGTCTTAGACACGTACGTCTTGCGCTGTTTCTTACGAGAGCTGGAGGCAGCGCGAGCCTGTTGCTCGGGCGTCGGCGCGGCCTCGGGGTTCTTTTTCTTGTTTGCCATAGTTGGCCTTTCGCATCACGAATCGAACAAACGCCATTGTGTCACAACGCAGCCCCCGCGACAAAGGGGCGACCCTGGCACTTGGGGACGTTCCTTTTCTGCCGGCAGTTAGGGACAGTCCCCAAGTGCCGGCTTTAAAAGTGGCGGCGGATGGCGTCGACCATGCCTTGGGGCGTGGTCTGGCCGAGCACATCGGCTGCGACGTCCGCGTCCATAAAGATATTCATGAGCGCTTGCAGGGCCTCGACCTGGCCGCCCGGCTCGGCAATACCCAAATTGATGACGATCTGCGCCGGCACGGGGGCACCCATGCCGGCCATAGCATTGAACGTCACGGGCGCGGCGGGCTTTACCACCGCGATATAGGGCTTGGCCACAAACCCCGGGTCGGTGTGTGGGATGGCGATGTTGGCCGCCGGCATGGCAAGGCCCGTGGGATAGGCATCCTCGCGCGTGCGGACGGCGTCGAGCCAACCGGTGCAGATGTAGCCGCGTGGGGCAAGTTCGCCTTCGAGTCGCGCAAACACCTCAGCGGGCGTCGCGCACTCCCAATCAAAAAACACCAGCTCAGGCGTAAACAGTGCTTCGTTATCCGCCATACCGTCCTCCAAAGTTGCATGAGGGCCACAATGCTCAATATGATAGCGAAACGGGGTGTGCAAGGTTAGCCGAGGATCCCGATGAGCTCGAGTGCGCGCGCGGGCGTCAAGCATACCTCGGGCATCGTCTCCAACATGCGTCGGTCGCTCGTGACTACGTAGTCAACATCCGCCGTATCGCCCGAGGCGATAATGAGATTGTCCTCGAGGTCCGGCATGCGCTTGCCAAGCATGCGCGCCATCTCGCACTCCGCCATCGAAAGCGGGGAAGCCGTTGCCACCTGCATCATATGCTCGACGCATGCCCATGCAGCCGGACCGAACGAAGCGTTAATCCCATTCACATTCCGTCGAGCTAGACGCCGAGGCAAGATATAGAACACGTCCTTTGCCGTCGTTGGCGCGTACAGAAGGTCGATCTTTCCCGCTTCGGCCAGTTCAACCAATCTTCTCACGTTGTCGAATGCGCCCTCTTGCAGGTAGTAATCAAGCCAAACATTCGTGTCCACCAAGAGCCGCTTTGCCTCAATCATCAGCAATTCGCCTCTATGTCGGCAATCATCGCGTCATACATATCATCGCGTACGGCATCCCAGTTGTCCGCCGATGATTCGCCTGGCGCAAAATCTGAGAAGCTCAACCCCAACGAGGAAAAAGCCAGACCACACCCCTGTTCGGCAAGACTCTTCGCACGGGGCGTCTCGCACTTATCCGTCACCATAAATCCCGGCAACGTTTGATGCTCGGCAAGATAGGTCCAAAGCGCACGAATGGCGTCACTCGGCCCCAGTCCATTACGAGTCAGGACCGCATCGCCACCGGCCTTGAGCATAGGGTCGATTCGTGTGTTGAGCTGCACCGTTGCTGTACCCATAGCGGCTCCTCTCTACTTGCTAGCAGTATAGCAAACAGAGTAGACCACACAAAAGGGCCCCGCCCGCGCACGGACAGGGCCCTATCAGATTTTCTAGATCGCTTACGTCCCAAAGAACGCTCAATGAGCCCTCTTACACACGACTAGCGTGCCGGATCAATTGCGACCTTGCCGCTCTCCAGCACGTGGACGCGGCCGTCGGCGAGCATCTGCACGGCCTCGGGATACAGCACGTGCTCAATCGCGTGGATGTGCTCCTCGAGCGTGTCGACATCCCAGCCCTCCTCAACAGCCAGCGCACGCTGAGCGATGATGGGACCGTTGTCGTAGATCTCGTTGGCAAAATGCACGGTCACGCCAGTTACCTTGACGCCGCGCGCAAAGGCATCATCAATCGCATGGGCGCCGGTAAAGCTCGGCAGCAGTGCCGGGTGTAGGTTGACCACGCGATTGGGGAACGCCGCCAGCAGCGGCGTGTGCACCATGCGCATATAGCCGGCCATCACCACGTACTCGCAACCGCGTTCGAGTAGCTCATGCGCGATGATCTCGTCGGCGGCGATGGGGTCGGCGTAGACATCCTTAGACAGCGTGAGCGTCTGGATGCCCGCGCGCTCAGCGCGCTGCAAACCCTTAGCCGAAGGACGGCTCGACACCACAAGCTCAATCGAAGCGTTAAGCTTGCCGGCGGCGATCAGATCGATCAGCGCCTGCAGGTTGGTACCCGAACCGCTGATGAGCACGCCGATCTTGAGCGGCTCGGCGGTATCAGTGCCGGTCGGTCGGGTATACGGGTCCCAGGCCAGGACCTCGGCGGCAGCCATCTGCTCGTTAGCGCTCATCGGAGTACACGACCTTACCGGAACCCTCAACGCACTCGCCCACGCGGAACGGCTTCTCGCCCAGCGCAACCAGGGCCTCGGTAACCGCGGCCTCGTCCTCGGGGGCGACGATCAGGCACAGGCCAACGCCCATGTTGAAGGTCTTGCATGCCTCGTTGGGCGCGAGCTCGGCCTGGCGCGACACGTAGGTGATGACGGGCGGAACGTCCCAACCCATCTCGGCACCGTTGCGGGTGACCACAGCGTCGACGTCGTCGGCGAGCGCGCGGTTGAGGTTCTCAGTAATACCGCCGCCAGTGATGTGGGCAATAGCGTGCACGTTGGCGCCACCGCGGAGCAGCTCCAGAATCGGCTTCACATAAATGCGCGTGGGAGCCAGCAGGGCGTCTGCCAGCGATGCGCCGCCGAGTTCCTCGAGCGGACGGCTCAGCTCCTCGGCCTTAGCGGCGGCCTCGGGCGTGCCCGGCTTAATGCCGTCGACGCCGATGACTTTACGCACGAGCGAGTAGCCGTTGGAGTGCACGCCGGTGGAAGGCAGACCCAGGATCACATCGCCCGGGCGGACGTTTGCGGGGTCGAGCATCTTGGGACGGTCGACGACGCCCACGGTAAATCCGGCAAGGTCGTAGTCGGCCGGAGCCATGACGCCGGGGTGCTCGGCCATCTCGCCGCCCACGAGCGCGCAGCCCGCGAGCTTGCAGCCGTCGGCCACGCCCTTGATGATCTTTGCCATGTGCTCGGCCTCGATATGACCGATGGCAACGTAATCCAAGAAGAACAGCGGCTCGGCGCCCGAAGCCAAAATGTCGTTGACGCACATGGCGACCAGGTCCTGGCCCACCGTCTCGTGACGGTCCATGATCTGGGCGAGCACGAGCTTGGTGCCGACGCCGTCGGTACCGCTGATCAGGATCGGGTCTTCCATATCCTTGAGCGCGGCGGCCGAGAACAGGCCACCAAAGCCACCGATGCCGCCGATAACCTCGGGGCGGTTGGTGTCCTTGACCATCTGCTTAATAGCGTCGACGGCGCGGCCGCCCTCGGCGGTATCGACGCCGGCGTCCTCGTACGTCACATGCTTGCTGTCGCTCATCTGAGCCTTCCTCTCCCACTACCGTGGCGCCGCGCGGGCGCCAAGCGGTGCTCATAGTTGCGTTCATTTCGGCGCGCACCATAACAGCACGCGCCGTCATATCAACAAAACAGCAGGTGAAACCTACCAAAATAAACCTGTCCCTAAATGGCAGGTTTTAGGCCTCGCCGTGTTCCTCTTCCCAACTGCGGTCGTCGTATTTCTCGACCACGGCGTCGTCGTCAAAGTGAAGCGGCTTGTCCAGGTTGCGGGGCTTAAAGCCCTCCATGAACTTGTCGCGGCCAAAGCTCTCGGGAATCGCCACGGGGTAGCGTCCAGTAAAGCACGCATCGCAGTAGCCGCCCTTGGGCATGACCTTAAGCAGGCCCTCGACCGAAAGGAAGGCCAGCGAATCGGCGCCGATATACTCGCAAATCTCGTCGACCGTCTTGTTGGCGCTGATAAGCTGCGACTGCACGTCGGTATCGATACCATAGAAGCACGGCCAGATGACCTCGGGCGAGTTGATGCGAATATGAATCTCCTTGGCGCCGGCGTTGCGCAGCATCTTGACGAGCTGCACCATGGTGGTGCCGCGCACGATGGAGTCGTCGATGACGACTAGGCGCTTGCCCTCGATGTTGTCGCGCAGCGGGTTGAGTTTCATGCGCACGCCCATGGCGCGCAGCTCCTGCGTGGGCTCGATAAACGTACGGCCCACGTAGCGGTTCTTGATGAGGCCCTCGCCAAAGGGAATACCGCTCTCGTGCGAATACCCCTCCGCGGGCGGCAGGCCGGAATCGGGCACGCCGATGACCAGGTCGGCTTCGACGGGCTCCTCGTGCGCCAGCTGGCGACCCATGTCGTAACGGCAGGCATAGACGCTCTTGCCGTTCATGATGGAGTCGGGGCGGGCAAAATAGACCTGCTCAAAGATGCAGTTGGCGGGCTCTTCGGCTGCAGGCACGCCCTGCTCGGATACCAGGCCCTCGGCGCTGATGCGCAAGATCTCGCCGGGGCGGACGTCACGGACGTACTCGGCACCCACGATGTCGAGTGCGCAGGTCTCGGAAGCAACAACCCAGCCGCCGGCGCGCGTGACATGGGCAGTGGCGTCGACCGTCGCGGCGTCGTCTTGCGACGGTAGCTGCGAAACGGATGCGGCATCTGCCTGGTCCAGGCCCTCGTCCACGAGCTTGCCCAGCACCAGCGGGCGAATGCCGTGCGGATCGCGGAAAGCGTAGAGTGCCTGCTCGTTGATGAGCGTCATAGCGTAGCCGCCGCGCACGAGCTCCATGGTCTTGCGAATGCCCTCGCGCAGGTGGCCCGTACGCTGGGTAAAGTAGCCGATGAGCTTGGTAGCGACCTCGGAATCCGAATTGGAGAGGAACGGCACGCCCAGCTCGATCAGCTGGCGGCGCAGCTCGTCGGTGTTGACCAGAGTGCCGTTGTGAGCAAGCGCGATAATGACGCTGTTGATGGTGGAAAGATGCGGCTGCGAGGCTTCCCAGCTCTTGGCACCGGCGGTGCCATAGCGCACGTGGCCCACGGCCAGCTGGCCGGAGAGCGTCGACAGGTCGGCGTTGGAGAACACGCGATCGAGCAGTCCCAGGTCCTTGCGAACCATAACCGTGCCGCCATCACCCACGGCGATTCCCGCCGATTCCTGGCCGCGATGCTGTAGCGCGCGCAGACCAAAGTACGTCAGTCGAGCCACATCGCGATCGGGTGCCCACACACCAAAAATGCCGCATTCCTCATGCAGCTGGTCGGAGTCCGGATCATACGTCGACATGGTCTTCACCTGTCCCGCGGCGCGCTCGGCCGCGTGGATGGTTTCTTGAGACATGGCATCCCCTCAGAGCCTCGTTATTTGGCGTTACCTGCCCTATTATACGCACGGCAAGACAAGCACTCCCGCGCATGAACAGCGCTTTTTAAAAGCCCACCGAGCTTATAATCCGTTTTGCAGCCAAACATTTTATTGGGCAACCGCCTCGGGGCCGACGATCCCGCATACTTCCGTTACGACGCGTCTCGCCCGCCGTTGGGGCTTGCATTGTTGCAATTGGGACGTTCGTCCTGTCTTTTGGCAGGTCGGCGGCGTATCCTTGTACCTACAGCAAAACGAGAAAGGTTATGTATGGATCGAAACGAACTCGACCCCAGCGTCCCCAGCGCCACGGAGGTCAAGAAGATCCCCCTCATCATTAAGGTGTACGCCGTCCTGTGCATCCTGTCCGGCGTGGGCACGCTCCCTTCGGTCGGCGCCTTTATGTGGCAGGTCATCACCGCGCTCATCAACGGCAACGCCGCCGCCAAGCTCGGCGACAACACGCTCGTCGCAGTCGGCCTTATCGTCGCCGGCATCATGCTCTCTGCGGCAAGTGCCGTCATCCTAATCATCTTTGGCCTGGACCTTATCAAAAACCAGCGCCGCAACGCCGCCCGCCTGTCCTACATCCTTATTGCATTCACCGTCGTCGAGCTTTTGGTCGACGTGATGCTCCAGGGCATCGGGCCCTTCCTGCTGCGTCCCGCGATCCAGCTCGGCATCCTTGTTGCACTTTCGGCAACCGTCGACCCCACGCTGCGTCAGGAGCGCGAACTGCAGCGCCGCCTGCAGGAGATGCTCGACCGCGACGCTGCCGCCGAGGGCATGCTCGGCCGCGATGAAACCGGCGAGGGCTACATCAAGCTCAACTACTTCAACCTGTTCTGGGTGTTCTTTGTCTGCTGCATACTCGGCCTGATCGCCGAGGACATCTGGCACATGACGGTCGACGACCCGGGCGTCTATCAGAACCGCGCCGGCATGCTGTTTGGCCCCTTCAGCCCCATCTACGGATTTGGCGCCGTGCTCATGACCATGGTGCTTAACCGCTTCTACAAAAAGAACCCCATCATCATTTTCCTGGTGAGCGCCCTGCTCGGCGCCAGCTTTGAGGTGTTCGTGGGCTGGTTTATGCAGACCGCGTTTGGCGTGGTCTCGTGGAGCTACTCGCACATAACGCTGTTCGGTTTGCCCGATCCGCTCGTGGTCCTCACGGGCGGACGCACCTGCACGGGCTTCGCCTGCCTGTGGGGCCTGGGCGGCCTCATCTGGATCAAGCTGCTGCTGCCGAGGCTGCTTAAGCTTATCAACAAGATCCCCTGGAAGAGCCGCTACTCGGCCACCGTCATCTTTACCGTTATCATGCTGGTCGACGGCGTCATGACGCTGCAGTCGCTCGACTACTGGTACCAGCGCGTTAACGGCACGGAGCCGGACATTCCCGTCGCACAGTTCTACGGAGAGCACTTCGACAACGAATACATGGAAAACCGCTTCCAGAGCATGACCATGAGCCCCAAGGATGCGACACGCGTATAGCGCTCACCGCGCCCAAAACGCAAAATGCCCGCCGGTATCACACGTACCGGTGGGCATTTTTATAAACGATCCTTCTATCGACGCAATCCTCTATGCCTCGCGCTCGACCTCACTCACGCATTCGTTCTTGATGGTGCCAACGAGCGCCTGCAGTGCATCGACCACGTGTGGGCGAATGTCCCCGCCGATAAGCACGAGCATGATGTCGTCACCTACGGAAAGCTCGCCGCTTGCCAGCCACACGCGCACATAGCCGATACCCGGCATCGCGCGCGTGGCCTCGATAGCAGCCTGCACCTTCTGAGCATCGAAGCCAAACACCATGCCGCCCACCTTATGCCCAGGCGCCACGCCATCGGTCTCGACTCCGCGCACCTCAGCCTTGGGCGTCGCGCGCACCACACCGTTATGCGTCAGATACATCCCACAGCCTGCCGCCGAAGCATCGGCCTTGGCCTCGCGCAGCCAAGCATCAATCGAAGGCATCAATTTGCCACTCTCGAGCATCATTTCTCCCTTACCGTCGTCGAGTAGCCAATTTGGGACGGGGCCTTTTTAGCTACTCTCGAACAACTTATTCCTCAACCGGCGTGAGCACCATGACGGCACGTGTGTTGCTCAGCGACAGCGAACGACAGGTCACAAGCGTTACAACCTTAGTTGCCGAAGCGGCACGATCGGTGGCATCACTCGCCACGGCAGAAGCGCCGTCGAGCATCTCGGACAGGTAGTTCTTGAGTCCGTCGTCGCCCTCAAAATTGGTCGTGCGCGCCTTGGCATACGTGTCCTCGACCACCTTGGTCGCCAGCGGACGCAACTTATACGTCGCATCGCGCGTGATGTAGTACACATATTCAATGCTATCGAACGTTGCCTGGTCAGTCGTATCCGAAATCACGTTGAACATCGACCCATCGTTCATATGGTGGCCGTAGATCGTGGTCTGCTGGTCGACCATTCCCGGCGCGGTGTCATCGCTATCCAAGAAGATGGCACCCGAGGCGTTAGACGTGCCATCGAACAGCGTGTTGAGGTATTTGGAGTTGTTGTTGGTCTGCACCACGGGATAGTTGATGTTGGTTCCCGGCACGTAAATCCAACCCACAATCTCGGGGTTCGTCTGAGCAAGCGCATCAAAGTCGATAATCGGCACGCCGCTGGCGTCCTTATCGCTTACATATTGCTTCTCGATTTTCTGATACGAATCGCTCGCCTGCTTATAGCCAATCTGGGCATTAATAAAAATAGCGGCGGCGGCGACAATCAGACCGATACCGATGATGATGAGCAGAATGGGAATAATGGAGTGGCGCTTTTTGCGCGGCGGCTCGGTGCGATCCGACGGCGCGGCATGCGATGAAGACCGGGGCGGCTTCTTAGCGGAGCTATAAGACGAAGGACGATATGCGGCCGGCGCGTCCTGTCGACGATGCGTCGCCGGTGTCACGGGGCGCGGCGCGCGCGGCTGCTGAGGAGAGGATGTCCGACCCTGCTGTGCCGCACGGGCAGCACCCGGCTTCGACGGATCGGGAATCTGAGAAGCCTTGAATCGTTTTCCCTGATAATCGGACATGGCTCTCCTTATACTGCGGTGAAACGGCGGAACGCTTAGGCGTCAGCCATCTCCTGCTTCATCTTCTCGATAACCTTGCGGTACTCGGGGTCGCAAGCACCCAGAATCTGTGTGGCATAGATGGCGGCGTTCTTGGCACCGTTGATGGCAACGCAGGCTACGGGCACGCCCGAAGGCATCTGCACCATCGACAGCAGCGAATCCATACCGCCCAGGTCACTCGTCTTCATAGGCACGCCGATAACCGGCAGCGGCGTAAAGGCAGCCACGACACCACCCAAGTGAGCGGCCTTGCCGGCGGCGGCGATAATCACTTTGATACCGCGATCGGCGGCAGTCGAAGCCCACTCGTGGACCTTCGCCGGCGTGCGGTGCGCGCTCGCAATGACGAGCTCATAGGGCACACCCAGTGCCTCGAGCTCGGCGGTGCAGCCTTCCATAACGCCCAGATCGGACTTGGAACCCATGATGATCCCGACAACCGGCTTTTGATCTGCCATAAACAAAGACCTCCTGTTGAGAGCGGCGACGCGGCGGATCCGCGACCCTTAACTACTGAGAGTAGTATAGCTGCTCCCGTCCCTGCGGTCTTTGTGGTGGCGGCTGAGCCTTTCCCTCGGGAACTGGGCTTCGCGAAGTTTCCCGAGGGAAAGGCTCAACCGCCACCCTGCGACCTACCGGGGATTGCCATGACGTACGTTGGCTGATTTTGTTTGGAATGAGATGTTGACGGTGGCTGATGGGCACAATTGCCCCGGATGCATTTCATGATGCACCTAAATGTCTGTCTTTATCCTTATAGATTGTCCAGGTAATCGTCGGCATCATAGGTAAGGCTGTAGGCTTTATTCAGGATGCGCACGAGCTCCTGAGCATCGTGCTCGCCGAGCGCTGAGAGTTGTTTCGAGAGCGATGCTACACTCTCGGCATTTTTTTTCGCCGCGAAATCACGGCCTTCCTCGGTAATGCTCACCAGCACACGCCGACGATCGTTTGGATCGGTCCTGCGCTGAACGTAACCCTTGCTCTCGAGTGAATCCAAGATATGCGACATGCGCGCACGGGAGAATTTCAGCTTCTTGGCAATCTCGGAGGGAATGACATCACCGTCAATACCCGATAGATACTGTAAAACCGGTGCCTCGCCCACACTGGCGCCGCCGGCAGCACTCAAGGATCCCTTGGCAAGGGAACGTGAGTACACGATCAGTTTTCGAGCAACGTCATCGTAATCCACTGGGGATATTGTCCTTTGCAACTCTAGAAGGGCCATAAAACCGTCATTTGCCGTACATTAGTTAACATTCGCAACAATTATTTATGATACCCCAACGTGGAAGTCTATTGCTCGTCCTTCTTGCGTCGCATAAGCTCCTCAACGTCGATACCCGCGGCCTCAAGCATGCGCTCGACATTCTTTTTGGCGTTGGTCGTGCCAACCTTAAGCACGATCGAAAGCGGAGTGCCCACCACCAGGCACACGATGCCCACGGGGACACCCCAGCCGGGGCCTCCCTGCATACCCCACATCCCCATCAAAAAGCCAATCGCCACGAGCGAATAGCCCAGGCGCAGCCAAACGTTGAGCCGCTGAATAGCATCGGTCTGCATCTTTGCCTCGCGGATCAAGTCGTCGCGCGAAAGGTCGTGTCCGTGTTTCTCGTGCATATGGTCCTCCTCGTGCAAAGTGTGCATCATGCGCAAGTCCATCGTTTATCGAATACGTCATCTTTCAAGAGCAATATAGCGGGTGTCGTGTAGGCGATGGAGGTCGCTGGCCATATTGCCCTTGAAGGGCGGCGTAAAATCAGAAGGCCGTGCGGTTGAGGCCGCACGGCCTTGCAGGGGGTCAAAGGATGATGACTAGTAGCTCAGCGCCGGATCGAAGAAGCCAATGAGAACGCCCGCAAATGCGATCACAACGAGGATCAGCATCATGACGATGGGGTTGACCTTCTTCTTGGTCATCATGTACCAGCAGAAGATGATGAAGATCATGGGCAGCAGGTGCGGATAGATTCCGTCGAGCGTGTCCTGGAACTTGCCGCCACCGGGCAGCACCAGGTTGGGGCTGCAGGTGATGGAGACCCAGGTAGCACCGACTGCACCGATGACCATGGTACCGACCATCACGATGGAATCGCGAAGAGCCTTTGCCTTGGGGCCGACCAGTGCCTCGACCGCCTTGCCGCCGAGCTCATAGCCCTGGTTGTAGGCAAAGCGCATGCCAAGGAACATGAGCAGGTTCCACACGACAATATAGAAGATGGCACCGAGCGGAGAGCCGCCGGTCGAGAGACCGAGGGCGATACCGAGCAGGATCGGGATCAGGGTACCGACGATCAGCGAGTCGCCAAGGCCGGCGAGCGGGCCCATGAGGCCGGCGCGGATGCCGTTGATGGCGTCGTCGTCGATGGCCTCGCCGTTTGCGCGAGCCTCCTCGAGGCCGGCGGTGACGCCGACAATCATGGTGCCGATCTGCGGCTCGGTGTTGAAGAACGCGGAGTAGGTCTGGAGGGCCTGCTTCTGCTCCTCGGGCGTGTCGTAGAGCTCCTCGACGATCGGAAGCATGGCGCACAGGTAACCGAAGGTCTGCATGTGCTCCTGCGAGAAGCAAGTCAGGTTGCCATAGGACCAGTTGCGGAACGACTTGGCAAGCGTTTTCTTAGAGAGTTTCTTCTTCTCTGCCATTAGATGTCCTCCTCTTCCTCATCATCGGAGCCCGAGGCGATAGCTGCCTTGGGAGCGTTTGCGAGGTCGATCTTGAGCGAAGCGATCTCATAGTTGATCAGGGCGAAGAAGCAGCCGATGCCGGCAGCGGCAATCAGGTTGCATCCCATGACAGCGGACAGGGTGAAGCCGAAGAAGAACGTGAGGAAGTCCGTCGGCTTGGAGATGACCTGCTTGAGCAGGATGGCGATACCGACGGTAGGCAGCAGCGAGCCGACGGTGAACAGCGTCTTCATCGCGATGCCGTCCATGGGCATGTAGGTCTTCATGAGGTCGACCATGGCGGTGCCGCCCATGGTGATGATGAACGTCGGGAGGAACGAGCAGACGATGTGACCAATCCAAGGCAGAACGTTGTTGACCAGGTAGAGCTTGTGGAGATCGCCCTTCTCGAGCCACTTCCACCCCATGCCCTGCCACACCAGGTTGATGGTGGCGGTACCATAGAAGAGCACAGTGCCGAGCGTGCCGACGGCGGCACCGAGGGATGCGGCCATGCCGGCAGCCTCAGCGGAGGCGGGATCGATGCCCGAGTTCTTGATGGCGAGGATCGCCAGCGGGATGCCGATATAGGACACGGCGCGGACGTCGGCGGAGACGGTTCCGCCGGGGGTCACGAGAGCGATGTAGACAACCTGGATGGCAGCGCCGACGAGGATGCCCGTCTGCATATCGCCCATGATGATGCCGACGATGAGGCCGGCGACCAGAGGACGACCCAGAGTGTAGTTGCCGATCGTCGTGCCGCCCATGCCAGGCAGTGATGCCAGGCAGGCGAACAGGCCGAACAGCGCGGCTTGGAATGCATTGATTGCCATGCTTTCCCCTTTCTTTATTCCTCAGCCCCTTTCACCAAGGGCTGTAGATACCAAAATGCGGCTGGCGCCTAACTAGAAGCCAAACTGACCGCGGAACTTGGGCCACTCACCGATGGACTTCTCCTTGATAAGGGCGAACTCGACCGTGTAGCCGGCGTTGGTGAGATCCTCGAGCGCCTGGGCCTCTTCCTGCGTGATCGACTGGTTGTTGCCGAGCTTGGTGGTGCCGGGACGATCGTTGCAGGGACCGACGATGATGCGGTCCATGCCGGGCTTAAAGCCAAAATCGACGAGAAGTTCCTTCATGTCGAGCGGGTTCTTGGTGATCAGGAAGTACTTGGTGTTGGACTTGAGAACCTTCTCGGAGACCTCCTTGAAGTGCTCCTTGGTCCACACGAACGTCTTCTTGCCCGAGGCACTCTTGTAGGCCTCCTTGAGCACGGGGTTGGACGCCGCGGCGTCGTTGACGGCGATAAGACCGTCGCAGGGATACTCGAGGGCCCAACGGGTAACGGTCTGTCCATGGATCATACGGTCGTCAATACGGATGAACGAAATCATGCGTTCTCCCTTTCTTTATCACCGGGGGTCTTTCCTCTTAACCCCCGCTCCATCACGAAAATTTGGGCGGATGCGCTGCCTAGATGTCGTCGTCCTCGTCGTCGGCGTCATCGGTCGGGACAACGAGCTCGGACATACCGTTCTTGCCCTCCTGCAGCATCATCTGCTTGAGGGAATCCAGGTCCATGGTGGCAAGCCCCATCATGGCGGTCATAGCCATGGGCAGATTCATACCGCCGAAGGCAATGGTGTGGGCGAGCAGACCCTTCTCGGCCAGCGTGTTCATGGCATTGGTGAGCGGCGATCCGCCCAGGATGTCACCGAGCAGGACAACCTCGTCATCGGCGGTAACAGGAGCGAGCATCGCCTTGACGTTCTCGACATACTCGTCAGCGCCCATGCCGTCCACGAGACTCGTCGACAAGATGTTCAGGGCGTCATTGCCGAGCATCTTGAGGACACTGTGCAGTCCGGGAGCGAGCGTTCCGTGACTGACCATTACCAGATACCGCATGCGGTCTCCTCTCGACCTGCCGTGTGTCGCACGGCTTTGCTTTTTGCTGAGATTATTGTTGCGCCGGGGCATGTTCGGTACAAGAAAATAGCTGCGAACGGCAACTATTCATCGGTTAACGGTAGCAACTATTTTTGTGCCTAAATTATTTTTTCTTCTAATTATTTTTAAAATAGCAGGTAGATTGCCTGATAAATGTTTTATGTTCCTTATGCACCATACATACCAGCAAGAATCGGGCCTGGCATCTCCGGTTTGCTCCGCAGTGTCAGACCATGTCACGTACGCCCACGACATGGAGGTACCCCATGGATATGATCTCGTTTCTCGCCTCCGAACCCTTCGACCGCAGCGGTGATACGCCGCTCTATGTCCAACTTAAACATCGAATCGCCCTGCTTATCGCCAGCCAGGCGTTCGACACCAAGACGCCGCTGCCACGCGAGCTCGAAATCTGTGAGCGGCTAGAGTTATCGCGCGCGACCGTGCGCCGTTGCTTCCAAGATCTCGTCATCGAGGGGCGCGTGGTGCGCAAACGTGGGCAGGGCACGTTCATCAAACCCCAAACCTCAGCACCCGGCATCGACCTGGCCCTGAATTTCAGCGCGCGGATGCGCGAAGCGGGACGGGTTCCGAGCTCGCAGATTCTCGCCTTTTCAAGCATACCGGCCGTCCGCGGCATCGCCTCTGGGCTCAAAGTGCCCGAGGGGACACCCGTCTGGGAGATTCGCCGCCTGCGTCTCGCCAACGACAAACCCATGGAGCTCAACTACGTCTATATCCCCGTGTCACTTTGCCCCGAGCTCACACGCAAAGACGTGGATGGCTCGCTCTACGCCTACATCGCGGAAAAGACCGGCATCCTGCCCGCAAGCGTCGATGCCGTCTACGAGACGGTCAACCTCGACAAGCATGAGGCGCGCCTTTTGGGACAGAACACCGGTAAGGCGGCGATGCGCATCGTGCGTTCGACCTACGACAAGACGGGAACCCCGTTCGAGGTAGGCGTGCTCATCAGCTGCGACGGTCAGGCAAAGCTGCACGTGCACATCGCCGCCGACAAAACAACCTTCACCGCCACAGCCCAATAAATCCAAAACGTGGGCGCCGTCGTTCAAACAAACGACGGCGCCCACACTCACTTTTTATTCAGCCCTAG
>CABPCG010000017.1 GCA_902405995.1 uncultured Collinsella sp. | reverse complement strand
CGCGGCTGATCCGGTCCGACCGGGCCGCGCGGCAAGGAGATATATTGCCAGACCGGAGGGGCGCCGGGGGCGGGAATCGCGCACTCCATATTTTGTTCACAAATGAATAGGTCCCTCAGTCGCATCACTGAGGTTAAAACTGAAGCATTGGCTTCTGATATTGGCGATGACCAGCTGGTTTATAGGTATTAAGGCATCGGTCATCTCTGGAGCGCCACTTTACTCCAAAAGCATCAGCTATTTGTTTCCCGTCGGTAAAAGGCAGGTTTTGTTCGCCAAGCGTTCTTATATATAGAGAAGTTCGGGTTCGAACCCGTGCACCGGCAACAAAAAAGCGACCAGCCGGAGCCGATCGCTTTCTATTCTATGCTGGATCATCCAGAGGGCGCTTCCGAACTCATTTTCTCGCTGCCATTCATGCTTTCGAAGCATCTTTCTACAGCCCTCGTTGTCTATCCTCGTATCTCACAGGTCTTCCGGAAATTCACAAGCAGTCTTAGGGTCAATTTAGTTCTGCTTTCAGAGACTTGTTTGAGAGTTTTTAAAGACAGTTCAAAACAATAAGTGAGACACCATAAAGCAGAGCAAGATGAGCCGGATAGAAAATGTAGAAGAAATATTTGAGCTTCAGCCCTCGCTTGCCATTATAAAGATTGATAAGCAGCAACGAAACGACCGCGGCAGCAACATCAGGATTAAATATATTAGCTGTAGCAAACTCAAATCCGCCGCCAACTATATGGCATGACGAAAGGAGCACTGCGCATACTGCAGCAAAGAACATCTTGGCCTTGCTGTCGTGGAATAAATAGAATGCAGCCACAAGCAGAATGCCATACACACCGCCATCTAGTTTAGTGTATTCAGCTGCCAGTGCTGTCAAAACAATCAGAGCAGTTTCTGCGATGTACCTCTTCCATTTTGAAAGGCTTTGTATCTTTTCCAGAATTATCAAGAAGACCAAGCAAAGCAGGAGCTCACACATAACATTTTGTTGCCGAAGGTCAAATAGTTGCCCGGTTTGAACGAAATCGTATATGGGCTCCGCAATGATTGCGAAGACAAGCATATTTCGCAGGTACCTCTTTATGTCATGAGTATGCAAAAATCCCTCAACTATCAAAAAGCAAAATAAGGGAAATGCAATTCTGCCAAGAACATGAAGCACATCCGAAGCCTCGCTTAGAATCGCCCACTGTTCGTCTGATATCTGATTGTACGATGCGTGAGTCATGATTCCATTGGTCAGGACGATCCTGCTTACATGATCGAGAACCATCGAAATGGCCGCTATTATCTTTAATGTGCTGCCGCTAATTCCGTATCTATCTGTTTTCATTTCGTTTTCCTTTCTTTGGGTGGGCCGTCAGAGGTTCGGCCTGCTCTGCAGACGGCCGCTGCGGCGCTTCGCGCCTTGCGCGCTGCGCTGGCAAACGCTCACGCGTTTACTCAGCTCCGCGCCCTTTCGGGTTCGAACCCATGTCGCGGCAACAAAAAAGCGGCCGGCATCCGCCAGTCGCTTTTCTATTCTATGGTGGGCCGTCAGGGGTTCGAACCCTGGACCTTGGGATTAAAAGTCCCCTGCTCTGCCAGCTGAGCTAACGGCCCGCGGGTGGCATTGTACCACGGTCTGGGGCTATTCCCAACTCCATTGGCCGTTCTGGAAAATCACAACTTCACGTCCATCAGGCGTAATGCCCGTAATATCGATATCGTCCGTGCCGATCATAAAATCGACGTGCGTGCTCGAGACGTTAACGCCATGCTCCAGGAGCTCCTCCTTGGACATGTCATACCCACCCTCGATGCATTCGGGGAAACCGACACCCAGCGCGAGATGGCAGCTAGCGTTCTCATCATAGAGCGTGTCATAGAATAGAACGCCACTTTCACGGATCGGCGTGTTCTTGGAGATAAGCGCGACCTCACCCAGATGAGCGGCACCTTCATCGGTGTCAATAATGCTCGCAAGCGTCGCCTTACCCACGCGGGCATCGTAGTCCACTACGCGGCCCGCCTCGAACTTAATCCAAAAATCGTCAACCTTGTTACCGTGGTGAATGAGCGGCATAGCCGAATACACGATACCGTCGGCACGCATACGATCAGGCGAGGTGAAGACTTCCTCGGTGGGAATGTTGGGGAAGAAGGGGTGCCCATCGGGCGTCTTGCCCTTGCCGCCGGCCCACTCGTGACCTTTCGTCATGCCAATCGTCAGATCGGTTCCATTTGCCGAGGTGTAATGCAGGTAGTCGAAACGATTGTCGTTCAGGAAACGCAGGTTCTTTTCGAATGCGGCGTCATGGAGTTCCCAGTCGCTCTCCGGGTCCTGGCCATCGGCGCGAGCGGTATGCAGAATCGCATTCCACAGCTTATAGATTGCAACCTCATCGGCGTCTCCCGGGAACACCTCGCGCGCCCAGGCAACGACCGGCGCGCCGGCGATGCACCACGGGTTGATGTTGTAGTCCAGTCCGCGGCGGAAGACCTTGCACTGCGTGTTCCTTGCCTTAGAAGCTGCAGCAGGCTTAGCGGGATCGATGCCCTTAAGAGCGGCAGGGTCCGCACCCTCGATAAAGATAAAGCAGGCACCATCCTGGGCCAGTGAATCAAGCTGCAGGCGCTTCCACTCGGGCGTCTGCTCAAAATAGCTTTTCTCGACATGCTCGTACGTGAGCCTCGTCACGGCGTCATCGGCCCAAATAACCGTCACGTGACCGGCACCGGAGGCATAGGCCTCCGCGACCACCACGCGCGCAAACGGCGCGCACTCGACCGGAGACTGAACGACAACCTCCTGACCGGGCTTGACGTTTACGCCCTTGCGGACAACCAGGCGCGCATAGTTTTTAATCTTGGGCTCTAGGGCCTTCATGCCCTCCAGAGCCTCTTCGACCGTCAGGGCAGCTCGAATCATGTGCCACTCCATCTATCTATAGAACAGTAAAAAGGCGCGCCGCAAAAACGACGCGCCTTATATCTTAGCGATAAGTATGCATGCAAACGCTACTTCTTCTTGGAGTCCTTCTTGTCCTCCTCGGCAGCCGAGCGCTCGATAAGGGCGTTGAGCTTGTTCTCGGACATGCCCTCGGCCTGCGTGCGGTACATGTTGCGCAGGGGACGAATACGAACGAAGTCGTAGATGAAGTCACCCAAAATGACGACGTAGGACAAAACAATGCCGACCATCTGGACAGGGCTGGACACCATGCCAGCGGGAGCGAAGTACAGCGAAGCCCAAATGGCCACGACGAGCACCATGCCGATAGTGAGCACGGCCCACCAGATGCGGCGGCGCTTGGTGTAGTCCTCATCCTGCTTGAGAAGGATATTCGACACCGTGTAGATGCGATCCTCCTTGGCGCGCTGCTTAGCCTTGCGGGCGCGCTTCTCCTCTTTAGAGAGGCCCTCGAGGTTCTCGCCCTTCTCGAGCTCTTTGCGGCGTGCCTTAGACGAAGCCGGCACGACGCGGACAGAGCTCGCTGCCTGACGGGCGGGCTTGGCGGATGCAGCGGACTTGCGCGCAACCCCGGTAACCTCGTGGGATTGCGTGCGCTTGTTCGTGGCGCTACGGGTACTCACTTATGCGTTCTCCTTCATGCTTGTGAACTGGGAGCCCGTGATGATCTGGAAGGCCTCGCGATAGCGCTCGGACGTGCCATCGATGACCTCGGCGGGCAGATGCGGGGTCTCCCCCGTCATATCCCAGTTGGCTTTGAGCCAATTGCGGACGAATTGCTTGTCGTAGCTGGGCTGAATCTTGCCCTCCTCGTAGCTGGCGGCAGGCCAGAAACGGCTGGAGTCGGGCGTGAGGCACTCGTCGATCAGCGTAACCTTGCCATCGATGACACCGAACTCGAACTTGGTGTCGGCAATGATGATGCCACGGGTCGCTGCATACTCGGCGGCAGCCTTGTAGATCTTGAGGGAAAGGTCGCGAATCTGCGTGGCGATGTCCTCGCCCACGATCTCGCAGCAACGCTCGAACGAGATGTTCTCGTCGTGGTCACCGATCTCGGCCTTCGTGGACGGCGTGAACAGCGGCTCGGGAAGCTTGGAAGCCTCGGTCAGGCCCTCAGGCAGCTGGATGCCGCAGACGGTGCCGTTCTCGTCGTAGGTCTTCTTGCCCGAACCGGTCAGATAGCCGCGGACGATACACTCGATAGGAATCGTCTGGGCCTTCTTAACCAGCATGGCGCGGCCGGCGAGGTAGTCACGATACTCAGCAAACTCCTCGGGGAAATCCGCCGGGTCGATGGAAACGAGGTGGTTGGGAACGATGCCGGCAAACTTATCGAACCAGAATGCCGAGATGCGGTTGAGCACCTCTCCCTTAAACGGAATCTCGTCGGGAAGAATGAAGTCGAACGCAGAAATGCGGTCGGTGGCGACCATCAGCAGGTTTTCACCGGCATCGTAGATATCACGAACCTTGCCACGGGAATCCGGACGACGCTCCATCGTTGTCACGTGAGTCACTCCTTACCAAAATACGACAGTAATGCGGGTTCTTTCCCGCACGTTTTCGCAAACTCGGAGCGGCAGGGACGAAACCCCTCCTTCACCGAATAGCGAAAAGCTAGTGCTCCATTGTAGTAGATGCCGCGTCCGCCGTGTGCTCGCGAGGCAGATGAATCGTAAAAGTCGTACCCTTTCCAAGCTCCGACTCCACGGATATGTAGCCGTGATGGCGCTCGACGATCTGTTTAGTCACGGCGAGGCCCACGCCCAGACCGCCCGCCTCACGGGCACGGCTGGCATCGGCGCGCCAAAAACGGCCGAAGATGCGCGACAAGTCATCCTTGGCAATACCGATGCCGGTATCAGAAACGGCAATGCTGACGTGTTTGCGGTCACTGAGCACCGACACCACGACCCAACCGCCCTCGGGGGTGTAGCGCATGGCGTTGCTCATGAGATTGATGACGCATTGTGTGATCATGTCGGGATCGGCTTCGACGACATCGTCGTGACCTTGGGTCTCGTCAGCAAAGCGCAAGCGCAGATCGCGGTCGACAAACAGGCGCTCCTGGGCATTGACGATGGAACGCACGAAGGGAACCATGTCCACCGGCTCAAGGTTGAGCGGAGCCGTGCTGTTTTCCATGCGCGACAGGTCGAGCATCTGCTGCACCAGACGAGCCAGGCGACGCGTCTCGGAAGCAACAGTCTCCAAGTGCTCATCGTCGGTAGGATATACGCCATCCTGCATGGCCTCGACCGTTGCGAGCATGGCCATAAGCGGAGTACGAAGTTCGTGAGCCACGTCCGAGGTCAAACGTTTCTCGTGTTTCATATCCTTCTCGAGCGAAGTGGCCATCTCATCGAACGTCTCGCCCAGTTGATCGATCTCGTCATCGCCGCGCAAGCCCGTACGAGCAGACAGATCGCCATCGCGAATTTGCTTGGCCGTGCTGGTAATACGGTGAATCGGCTTGGTGAGCATGCGCGACACGAGTGATCCGATAACGACCGAAATGCAAACTGCAACAACCGCAGCAAGGGCCATGGCGTTAAAGGTCTTCTCCCTAAACGCAGAATCTGCCTTGGTGAGCAAGGCATCGGAGCCGATGGCCCACAGCTTTACTTGTCCGACATGCTCGCCGGAAGACGTTATGATTTCGACGTTTGCAACGCTATCGGAGCCGGTGGGAGCCGACGAGACCGGACTATGCGATGCTTTTTTCCCGCTCGAGCTGCTCGACGGCGATTCGTTCTCGCGCACATCGGCGGTCGCGCTTGCCGAAGGCCATGAGTCGTCATAGACGACAACGCCCTTCTTGTTGACGACCTGCATACTCAGGTCGTCGGATACCAAACTCGATGTCGCGACCGTGCGCAGCTCGCCCGCAGTCCAGTTGCCGTTTTCCTCATACGACGTCGCAAGCTTTTCGGCAGCAGAATTGGCGATCTCGACGATATTGGAGCGCGTGTAATCCGAAAAGACCGTGCCCCACACAACAGAGACCACGCCCACCAGCACCAATACCGTCATGAGCGATGTCAGAGCAAAAGCAAGTGCCATGCGCGAGGGATAGCTCATCGTTGGCCGTGAATCGGAACGAGGCGTGTTCCAACTAGCCTTGGAACCCGCCTCGCTCTCCTGCTTGTGCTTTTGTCCGATTTCAAAGCGCGCAGGTGTCATATGTGATTTCCCTATTTCTCGTCCGACTTATCGGTCTTGGCCGGAGCCTCGAAGCGATAGCCGACACCGTGGACGGTGTAGAGCCACTTGGGCTTCTTGGGATCATCGCCCAGCTTGGCGCGAAGGTTCTTCACGTGGCTATCGATGGTGCGCTCATAGCCCTCAAAGTCGTAGCCGAGCACCTTCTCGACCAGCTCCATGCGGTTGTAGACGCGACCGGGGTGACGGGCAAGCGTGGTGAGCAGCTTAAACTCGGAAGCCGTCAGGTCGACTTCCTTGCCCTCGACCAAAATCTTGTGGCCCGAGATATCGATGACCAGATCGCCGAAGTCGAGTACCTCGACGGCTGGCTCGTCGGCCTGATGGGCACGGCGGAACAAGGCGCGTACGCGCGCGACAAGCTCGCGCGGCGAGAACGGCTTAATCAGATAGTCGTCGGCGCCGAGCTCAAGACCGATAATACGGTCCTCGATCTCGCCCTTGGCAGTCAGCATGATGATGGGGACATCCGAGGTATCGCGAATGGTGCGGCAAACGCGCTCGCCGGGGATCTTGGGGAGCATAAGGTCGAGCACGACCAGGTCAAACTGATGCTTCTCGAACTCCTCGATCGCGGACTGGCCGTCGCCGACACCCACAACCCAGTAGCCTTCGCGCTCGAGATAGGCAGCGACGGCGTCACGGATTGCCTTCTCATCCTCGACCAGCAGAATCTTTTTTGCATCTGAAGCCATAACACGGCCCCCCTGTCTCAATCAGCTAAGAACAAGCCCATTTTAACGCACCTGAGCCCGCCGGATGCCACTATGACGCGGCAGCTCGGCGGGCGGTACTCACAATTACAACGCGTTTATTCCCCTGTTGGCGCCTTTTTAACCCCTCTAAGCTTAAAGAGAGAATAGGCGTGCGGTGACCGTCTCGGGTATACCCTGGCTGTTGCGCACCGTGGCGTACGTAAGGAATGAGTCCGATTTTCCCGCCGTAGCTGGATAATCGCCATATTCCAAAGCGCGGTCGGGCGACAACAGCGAGCCATAGGTCTTGGCAGAGGTGTCGATGAGAAAATGCGATGCCTGTACCTTAACGAGATATTTATTCTTCTTGCCGGCAGCACATGCGAGCGGCTCGCGGGACAGAAAGAGGTATGGCCCTCCCTCATTACCGATATACGTGCCCATGTTGCCCAGGCTGCCCACGTCACTATAGGTCGCCTCGATAGAAAACACGAAGGTATCGCCCATATATACGGCCTCGAAAGGCGAGACTGACGAGGGAAGGACTAGCTGGGCACGTTTGGTGTTGTTGCCATCGGTCAGATCGATTGCCGTTATGCCATAGTAGACGCCTTCGTCGTTGCGGACACGCGGCGAGATGGTCAAAATGCCGTCGCTCGCGCGCGGGGCCGATGCAAAGCGGCCCATCGATTTCCAAATTACCTCGGCCTTGGATTCATCAAGCGAGCGACGATAGCAAAACGAATCACTACTCGTTTTATTGCCGCCTGCCGAAGGCATTTTATACCAGATGACCGATGACCCGAACGCCGTAAACAGGGGCGGATCATAGTCCTTGCCACCTCGATCGAGCTCAGCCACGTCGCCAGAGAGCGAAGCGCCCGACAGATTTTGAGCGTAGAGCTTCCACGATGAATTGGCAAAGTTCATCTCAACCCACGCAAACACGCCATCGCCGGCACGGACATCGTAAAAAGCATATCCCGTGCCCTCGATAGGATCCTCGATTAATGTGGTAAGCGAGCCATCGCCCAGGTTGAGCACACCAAGCGTATTGGCATGCAGAGCAGAAGCAGGCGCCATCATCGCGGCGGCGTAGTCGCCATCGCAGTAGTACAGCAGCGTGCCCAGCGGCAGCGTCCACGACGCCGCCGGCTCAAGATCGATATCAACAGCTTCGTACTCATCAGTGATCGAGACAATCTTCGAATCGTCCTTGATAACCTGCGGCTCGCCGGCGGCATCGTCGCTGGTGCCCGTTTTTTTCGAGCAACCGGCAAGCACCGTGGCAGCGCCCGCGGCAGCACCGCCGAGCACAAAGCCACGGCGCGATATTCCATTCTTGATGTGGTCGGCGATACCCATTAGGCGATCTCGGCGCGAGCGGCCTCGATAGCGCGCGTAAGCTGATCGGCGCAAGAGGTCTTTTTCATACCGCAGGTATTACCGGCGAGAACCTCGATTACGCGATCGGCAGGAGCACCCTCGACTAACTTGGAGATTGCCTTGAGATTGCCGTCACAGCCGCCGGTAAACTCAACGCCCAGCACCTTGCTGCCATCGTCAGAGAGATTGAGGTGAATATTGCGAGAGCATACACCCTGCGGCTTGTAGTCAAAACTAATCATTGAGATCCCCTCTCAGAAAGAAATTTCAGACGTCTATTATCCCCGCCTGGGCCGACTTATTATCGCAAGCACCGATTCAACATCCTACGATGCATGGACTCGCGGGGGCAAGATTAGCAGTCCGCACCCCGCGCGTGGACCGTGCGCTTCTCCCGATACATATTGTGGTCGGCGACACGATATACATCGGCCAGCGTATTTCCAGCCGTCTCGACGGTCGCCACGCCAATCGATGCGCTGACCGTCAGGGCCTCATCGCTTACCGCGGCAAGACCGAGACGAAGATCCTGTTCCAGTCCGAGCGCAGACTCGTTGTCAGTATGGGGGCAAACCAGCAAAAACTCGTCGCCGCCAAGGCGCATCGGCAGATAATCCGCACCAGCCACCCGCCGCAGCACGGACGCCGTCCGTCGCAGCAGTTCATCCCCCATCTCGTGACCATAGATGTCGTTGGTCCGCTTGAGATAATTGCAGTCCAACATAATCACGCTCACGGGCAAGTCCTCGTTTACCAGGCTATCTCCGCGCGATTCAAGATAGTTGCGGTTGCGAAGCCCCGTCAGTTTGTCTTGATATGACAGCTCCTCGGCATGCTTGACCATCGATATGTTGTGCGTCGCCACGACGACCGACTCCAGCCGGCCTTGCTCATCGCGATGCTGGGGGACAACCTGTAGCGAGTACCAAGCGCCTCGACAATCTCGCACCTCGGCAGCCAAGTACGGTACGCCCTCCATACGTTCACGAATCGAACTTATATCTACGAGTCCCACAACCGCTTCGCGGCTTTCGGGGCTCACGATATCCCGGCAGACCGTGTCCATAAAGTCATATGCCTCGCTGTGCTCGGCAAATATCTTCGCTATCGCCGGCGACATATTGATCCCCTCGATCTCGAGGGTGTCGAGATGCAAAAGGAAGGTCGAATCGTAGATGGCGCTTATGGCATTGATAATGCCGAGCTGTTTATCCTTTTCGACCAAATTGCGGTGGTCAACGATATTTCGAGCCAACAGCACCACAACCCAAAACGCAAGACACACCAAGACGCCGACGGCGACAAATGAAATCCTGTCAGACATGACCTCAGATTTGGGATATAGCGCAAGCAGGCGGTAGTCCTTATATGCCGCACGCACGGCATACCATTCGTCTCCTCGATATTCGATGCGCGTCAGGCCGTCGTCTTTCCACTCAACTCCTACGCTGGTGAGGAGTCGGGCGAGCGACACGTCAGCATCGGCACTGTTGGATGAGACAATCTCCGCATCCTCCATAACAAGCACCGTGGGACCCTGGTGGAAGGTACTGTTCGAAAGCACGTCGGCTATGGCATATGAATAGTCGTCCGCCGTATCGGAAACAAGTGAGCGGTATGCCAGGGCAACGCCGTCGCCATACGGAACAGCACAGACGGCAAAAACGACACCACGGCGCTCATCGACAGTTGAGTAGGTCACTTTGGAACCTTGATACATCGATGCGACCGGCGAACAGGCCAACTCATCTCGCCACAACATGAGCGGATCGCGACCATCGATGTCGTAGTGGGCAGCCATATGGCCATCGGAGTCCATGACCATCAGCCCCGAAAGGTTCTCGGCATGGACAAATTGCTCGATAAGATCGTCGTTAACCTCAACGCGATCAGAGGACAGGAACGTCACAAACGATTCGACCGCGGCGAGCAAATCGTGCGTCGCCTCGGTTTTTCTCCCCTGTTCGTAGCGGTCATATTTTTCGCAAGCGTTCTCCAAAAACACCATGGTTTCTTGGCCAAACCCAAGCGTTTTTTCGAGGCAGCGATGGGTTCCAACCGTATACAACAGGCCTAACAAGACGGCGCTGACAATAACGCTGGCAGCTATGACGTTCAGAGTCTTTCGACTCAAGCGGTGCTCATCAGTTGTCATGAATTTCCTCCTTGCCCGCCCGTCGTCGCTCCTGTCTTGTAATTGCCCACAATACGGTCAATCGTGCCATCTCGATCCATGTCGAACAGCGCGGTATTGAGGTTTTTGACGTACTCCCCCTCATAGCCGTCCTTAAACGCGACGCCCAGGTCAACCGTCATAACATTGTCGGCAAACACACGGTAAACGCCGGGATACTGAGCAACGAGTCGGTCAAGCGACTGGACATCCGCCATCCAGCAGTCAACGTACCCTTTGACTAGAGCGGCTTTGCAGAGTTCGGCAGAGCCATATGATTTGATTTGAACGTCCGACGAGACCCCCAGATCCCCCGCAAGCAATCGGCGTTCACTCACCGAACCCGCAATCACCGCAATGGTCTTACTTCCATCGAGATGTGCCAAGGACTTGATGCCACTCGTTTTCTTGGCGGCAACCGAGACCGTCACGGTTAGATACGGCTCGGTCCAGTAATACTTATCCTCGCGATAACAGGGAGAATAGTCACACCACAGGCAATCGATATCACCGTTTTTGAGCAGCCGGTCGCGATCGTTCCAGTCAATATCGACAAACTGTGGCTTGAGCCCCGCACGCTTGCAGGCCTCGCGGGCGATGTCGATATCGATACCGGCGTAATCGCCCGTGGTATCGACATACACATAGGGGTCGTTATCCGTAACGCCGATTTTGAGCACCGGGAGATCTCTATCGGCTTCATTCGAGGAGGAAGAACTGCTTCGAACGGTATACGTCAGGGCGCCCGCAAAGACGGCAACAAGGAGTATGAGCGTAAACGAGACGATGGTGGCCCGCTTGATGCGTCTGGGCACGTGCCCCCTTTCATCGAAACAGCAGTCGGAGTTCATTTTATTACCCGGGCGCATATGCGACAGTAAAAAAAAGCGCCTCGCCCAAGACGGGCAAGGCGCCAAAGGTTGAAATGCATCCGCAAGCGGTCGAATTAGGTTAACCCTACTCGAAGCTCAGCTGCTCCAGGCGATCGAAGACCGTATCGATGCGGGTGAGGAAGTCCCACGGATCAAAAATCTCGTCGAGCTTCTCCTGGCTGACGGTGCAGCGCGGATCGGCCTCGAGACGCTCCTTAAAGGTGGGGCCAGAGACACAATCCTGTACCTCGTGCCAGGTGGCCATGGCGTTCTCCTGCACAATGGCGTACGCATCCTCGCGGGTGATACCCGTATCGACGAGGGCAAGCAGGACCTTGGAGGAGAAGATGAGGCCGCGGGTCTTGTTGAGATTGGCCATCATGCGGGCCGGATACAGCTGCAGGCCGTCGATAACGCGAATGAGGCACTGGAACATATGGTCAAGCGCGATGAAGCTATCGGCCTGGGCGACACGCTCGGCGGAAGAGTGCGAAATGTCGCGCTCGTGCCACAGGGCGACGTTGTCGAAGGCGACCTGGGCGTTGGACTTCACGACGCGCGACAGACCGCAGACCTTCTCCATGGTGATGGGGTTGCGCTTGTGCGGCATGGCGGAGCTGCCCTTTTGGCCCTTGCGGAAGGGCTCCTCGGCCTCGAGTGTATCGGTCTTCTGCAGGTTGCGGACCTCGGTCGCGATGCGCTCGCAGGTGGCCGCTGTAGTGGCAAGCACGCCGGCAAGATAGGCGTGGTGATCGCGGCTGATGACCTGCGTGGACAGCGGGTCGTGAACCAGACCCAGGTGCTCACAGACGTACTCCTCGACGAACGGCTCGATGGAGCTGTAGGTGCCGACGGCACCGGAGATGGCACCGAAGGCAACGTTCTTGCGAGCATCCTCAAGACGATCAAGGTCGCGCTTGAGTTCCCATGCCCAAGAGCCAAACTTCATGCCGAAGGTCATCGGCTCAGCATGGATGCCATGGGTGCGTCCGGCGCAGAGCGTATTGCGCTCCTCGAAGGCGCGGCGCTTGCAGATCACGCCGAGCTTCTTGACGTCCTCGACAATCAGGTCACACGCCTGAGTAAGCTGATAGCACAGAGCAGTATCACCCAGGTCGGAGCTGGTCATACCGTAGTGAACCCAGCGACTAGGCTTGGGCTCGCCCTCGGGAACATCGGCGTCGATATATTCCTTCATGTTGGTCAGGAAGGCGATGACATCGTGGCGCGTGACCTCCTCGATCTCATCGACCTTCGCCTTCTCAAAGTTGGCATGGTCGCGGATCCACTGGGCTTCGTCTTTAGAAATGCCGATCTTGCCGAGCTCCGCCTGGGCCTCGCAGGCCAGAACCTCGATCTCCTGCCAAATGGCATACTTGTTCTCGAGGGAGAAGATATGTCCCATCTCCGGGCGGGTATAGCGATCGATCATAGCGGCTCCTTTTTGGTTATTGGCACGTTGGTCGTAACTCAACCATTGTACCGTGCGCGGGTGCGAGTATGGGCAGCAGGCATTAACCTAACATTTTGGAATTGGAGCGGGCAACGGGACGTCCGCGTATTTGCTTCGCAAATCCGCACCGGCTGCGGTCGCCTATCGGCGACCTTGCCTGCTCGCTATAAACGCTTCGCGTTTATTTAACGCTCGCACCCTGTCGGGTTCGAGTCCCGGCACTTTATTGAAAAAGGCACAGTAACGAAACGTTACCGTGCCTGAAATTCGAATGGAGCGGGCAACGGGACTCGAACCCGCGAGTG
The DNA here is from genome assembly GCA_902405995.1 of uncultured Collinsella sp. GTDB lineage: Bacteria > Actinomycetota > Coriobacteriia > Coriobacteriales > Coriobacteriaceae > Collinsella. The sequence continues at coordinate 31,139 of CABPCG010000017.1, read as the reverse complement.
TCAGCTTGGGAAGCTGATGCCTTACCACTTGGCGATGCCCGCATATGTGGGGGATAGTATAACGCGGTTGTCTTGTTCGATACAAGGGTGGCGTTGCTTGTTTTAGCTGTGGAGATTCGTTTGAAAATCGCGTCAATTGTGGAAACGAGGACCTTTGACTTCCTGTTCACCTTATCTTCTACCTGCGCTTTTGCTTGATTGTTGTATTTGAGCTCAATTTGTCAGGAATTGGGCAAGCTTTTGGTCAGGCTCCGGTACTTACCCGCATGAACCTCGGGGGTAGCCTCATCCTACGCGTCGCAGCCTCCCCGTGCGGCGCACGAGGGATAAGGAGCAGCCATGTCCAACGCACCCACGCACTCTGTCCACAGCGCAATCGCAACAGGTCCGCTGCTCCTGCTCCTCTTCCTGCTTTTCGGCTGCCTGGCACCGGGAGCCGCATTTGCCGTCGATGGCTACGACCAGCTCGGCTTCCGCACTATCAGCGATGATTGTGGGCCCTTCTTTATCGGCAAGTATGAAGCTCAAGACGCCTCGATTGCCTACTGCATGAACCAGGAGCGTCCCGGCCCCACCAAGCCGGGCGGCCCATGGCTCAACTTTGATCAAGGCTGGGTGTGGCTCGACGACGAGTTCGCAGCAATCGTTTGTCACGGATATCCTACCGCCACGTCGTTTGGCGGTTACCATCTTTCACCCGATCGCGCCCGCGCCGCCACCCAGCTTGCCGTATGGATGCTCAACGGCACTACCCATGTCGACGGCACCTACTCCTACACGACCGCTCAGGGCAAAACCAAGAGCGGGCACTTTACCGCCGACGATGAAGTCGTGGCGGCTGCGCGGTGGCTCCACGACAGCGCAAAATCAGGAAGCATCAAAGCCGCTCCGCACCGCGCGCGACGCTATCTAGGAGCCGTATCGGGCGGCAGCAAACGTCAAGACATGCTCTATGTACTGCCGGCGGTCTCTGTTTCCTTCCAAAAGCAGTCTGCGAACACTGTTATTACCAGCGGAAACAATACCTATCAGTTTACCGGGGCAACATTCGATGTTTTTGAGAGCGCCAGCGGCGCGCGTGTCGGCACCATCCAGATGGACAGCAACGGTCGAGCACAGGCAACACTTCTGCCCAATACGGCATACTACCTAGTTGAAACGAAGGCGCCGGCCGGCTATGCCCCCCGTCGTGATCGCATTGCCTTTACCACGACGGATAACGGCGGATACGTCACCATTGATGAACAACCCGGCACCATTACCTTGCGCATTGTAAAGCTCGACGCCGCAACGAATGCAGGCCCCCAAGTTGGGGCTTCGCTCGCAGGAGCAGAATTCGTGTGCGTATCGCAATCAACCCCTGGATGGACACAAACTCTCAGGACCGATGAAAGCGGTCGAGCTACCCTCACCGATGTCCCCCTGGGAACCTTTACCATCTATGAATCGAAGGCGCCCGAGGGCTATTTGCCCTCCGGTGACAGTTGGTCTTACACCGTTGGAGCCGACCAACTCGGCGATTCAGGCGTGGTCGAGATCGAATCTCGCGTTTCCGATATCCCCATTGCGTTTGACCTTGAGATTTCCAAATTCAAGGACTACGGCAATAGCGAGCAATCCGGCCTGGAGCAGCCGGCAGGAGATGTTGTCTTTGAGGTTGTCAGTAACAGCTCTCAGCAGGTTGTTGGCACACTGACTACAAACATCTATGGCTTTGCCTCCACCAAAGACCAGCCCGAAGCATGGTTCGGCACAGGCAAGCGACCAGCCGGTGTCCACGGAGCCGTCCCATACGACCGCGCCGGCTACACGGTTCGTGAGGTTCCGGAAACCGTCCCCGAGGGTTTTAAACGTGCGGGGGAATGGACCGTCGAGGCCAATCAGATTTCCGATGGCGCCGAGCTTCAATATATCGTGGACAACCACGCTCTGTCGACGCATCTCCAGATTGTAAAACGCGATGCCCAAACAGGCGCTTCTGTTCCCCTAGCCGGATTCACCTTCCAACTCCTCGACAGCAATCACAAACCTGTCTCACAAACATGCTGGTATCCAGCACATAATGTAATGGACACCTTTACGACTGACGCGACCGGCACCGTCACACTGCCCGAATCGCTCGTGCCGGGCACCTATTATGTACGCGAAACCTCGGCCAAAGAGCCCTATCTTGTCGGTGAAGAGATCGAGGTAAACATACCCGCCGACATGAACCTAACGCCCATTGCAATCGCCTCGTATTATGACCACGCCGCGACCGGAAACATCAGGATCGTTAAAACCGATGCCGTAGACGGCAGCAGCCTCGCGGGCGCCATCTTTGAGATCCGTGCCTCGGGTGATATCGTGCGCCCCGATGGTAGCATTGCCGCGCTCGACGGTGAGACCGTCGCGACCATCGCGACGGATGAAACTGGAGAGGCACGCGCGGACGACCTCCCGTTGGGATCTGGCACCGCACGCTACGAGGTTGTCGAGACTCAAGCGCCGGCAGGCTTCTTACTCGACCGGACGCACCATATCGTCGACCTTACCTATGCCGACCAGAAAACACCCGTTGTGGAAGCACGGCTTAACGTATCCGACGATTACACCAAGGTTGATATCTCCAAGGTCGATGCAAGCGGAGAGCAGGAAGTGAAAGGCGCACAGCTCACCTTATATGGTCCCGATAAAACCGAAATAGACTCCTGGACCTCATCCGACAAGCCGCACCGCATCGAACATCTTGCACCCGGCACCTACTCGTTGCGCGAAACGATGTCTCCGCGGACCTATGACCTTGCCGAGGAGATAACGTTTGAAATAAAGGATACGGGAGAAGTCCAATCCGTCGCGATGAAGGATGCGCCCATCGAGATCAAAGGACAGGTCGACAAGCGTCAGGAACTTGTCCAACCTATCGGGAAGGGTCTGTTGGCTAACGGCGATGGAAAAAACCGCGCCGCGATGCAAACCAATACGGATGGGCTTTTCTCCTATACCATCGATGCTCGAAACGATTCCGCTACTTGGGTTGATGAGTTTACGATTACCGATGATCTTGAGTGCGCCAAAGACGGCACGGCGAGATTCGTCTCAATCGAAACCCCCGTCGCCATCGGCGACCTCAACGGTCTGTGCAACGTGTGGTATCGCACGACGCCGTTGGACTCGACAGACGTCGATGAGCCGGCAAACGCGACACTTGACGATGGGCACGAAAATCTTTGGCTTGAGTCCGACGAAGTAAAAGAGAGCCTGGGTGAGGATTGCCGTCTCGTCGATTACGACGGCTGGCACCTCTGGAAGGCGGATGTCTCGACCACGGAATCCACCACACTCGAGGCGAAAGAACTTGACCTTGCATCCAATACCGTCGTAACGGACATTCGCATTGAATACGGTGCGGTAGCCGCCGACTTTACGACTCGAAGCGATGTGGATTCTTGGACCCGCGATGATCTCAAAGATGAGCACGACGACCTTGACGATGCCAAAGCAATCCTTGGCACAGATGCTCGGGGCGCAGTCGTGCACATGCAGGCAACGTCGGCTTATACACCCCAAACTGCACTCACCAACAGCGCACGCGTCGATCTTTGCCGCAACGGCGGCGGCGATAAACTTGAGTCACATGACGAGGACAGTGTCATTCAACGCTGTACCCTACCGCAGGACCTACCGGCAACAGGATCAGCCCCCATCGCCGCTTGCATCACCGCGCTCCTGACCTCGGGTGCCGCAGCCCTATGGTTCGCTCGCCTTAGGTCAATCCCAAAGAAGCGCTAGCGCGATGAAAAAGGGGGAGCCAGTCCCCCGGCTCGCCCGCTTTCAATCATTTAAATCGCCGTATCTACTCTGCAGACGAAGATCCACCATCAACGATTGCCTGCTCGGACTCAGGAATCCCATCGGCACCCGTGCTCTGTTCTTGCTCCACCTCTTCGCTGATTGCGGAGGCGGGGGTCGAGCCCTTCGCGCCCACGATATAGGCGGCTCCAAACCCCAACGCAATGGCAATCAAGGTCAAAATCACGTAGACAGGCCAATGGCGCTTAATATACGAAAACACGTTGACTCCTTAGAGCTCCGTCTACGAACGGCGGATAACCTCGGTCACGACCTCGGATACCGTGGCAATGTTCGTCGGGTTGACATTGTGGGGCAGGTCGTCCTCGGTACGAGCGCAAGCCAGACGCGTGCCGTCCACGCCGGCGATGGTGAGGGCTCGGCGGCTCGCCTCGAGCGCGGCGTAGGCATCGGTCTTGGCATAGGGCATCTCGAGCGCGCCACAATCGACATGGAACGACTTGCACACCTTGCTGACCAGGTTCATGATGCGGCGATCGCCCTTGAGCAGCTGCTGTTCGCCCTCAACCGTCACCACCGAAAGCCTACCGGCGCCGACGGATTCAAGATTGATGAAGAAGACGCCGCGGAGCTTATCGCGATGCGAAGCCAAGAAGGCCTTCATACCGGCGCCATCACAATCCGAGGCGCCCGTTGCCACAAACCAGATATCGTGACCGAGCAGCTCATCGTCGCCCATAGAGGCGACAGCCGAGAGCATATCTTCGGAAGAAGCGCCGTCGGAAGACGTAGCGCCGCCCTTCCAGCCATCGTTATCGTCCTCGAAATTATCCCACGAACCGATGCCGCGACCGGACTTCTTGGCATCGTAATCGTCTTCGACGCCCAGCCAGTCACTCATGCTGTCCTGTTCGTTTTTCTTTTTACGACCGAACAGGCCGCCCAGGCCGCGCTTGCGAGACTTGGGTGCCGCAGGGGCGGGAGCCGAAATGGTCTCGATCGGCTGTGCGCCCGACGCAACGGGCATAGGAGGCGCAACGGGTGCCGATGTGGGTTCGGGACCCTGGGCGGTAGCAAAGGGGTCGTTGACCTGTGCGGAGGGATCGGGAAGGTCGAACAGCGACGTGCGAGACGCAACGTTTGTCTGCTTCATCGACGGCAGCGACGGATCGGGGACCGAAGCCAGCGGAGACGAGGAGGGTGCAGGCGACGGTGCCGACGCCGGATCGGGAACATTCATCTGCGGACGCGGCGATGCTTGGGAGGAAATCTGGGCCATAAGGGAATCGACCGTTTCGTCCTGGGTGGGAGCGACATTGGCAATCGTGGCACCGGAACCACTCGGGGTCGGCATGGTGAAAATCTGCGTGGAGTAAGGCCTCGACTCATCTGTCTCGGGAGCCTCGGAAACCGCAGGCACTTCCTCCTGCTCGACCTCGGTCGAATCATCTTGCTCGGCTGTTGCGTATTGCTCTTCGTCAGAGTTGGCCTCGACGGGCTCGTCCTCGGCGGCATCTTGGATTGCGGCAGCATCAATAGGCTCGTCATCGTCTGCCGCATCGCCCCGCTCATCGGAAACAGGAAGGGACTCGGCAATCGCGGTGCCTTGCTTTTCAAACGTTATCGTGGAATCGAACTGCGCGGCATCAAACGACATGGTGCTATCGACGTGCTGCTGAGCCTCGAAAGACGTCGTCGCCTCAACAACATCCGCGGACGCCGGTTGCTGGGACTCAAAGGACGTCGTAGCTTCGGCAGCGTCGACGGGCACGGACTGCACAGCCTCGTTCTGCTCGAACTCTTGCGCCGCGCGCTCACGTGCCGCCTCGGCTGCCTGCTGCTGAGCGATAGCCTCCTGCTCGGCAGCCTCGCGTGCGGCAGCGCGCTTCTCCTCGAAATCGTCGACAAATTTCTTGCCCTTTGCAAGCGCACCCTTAAAGAAGTTGGAAGCGCCGGCGCCAATCGAAGAGAACGCGGATGCAATATCGGCATGGGGCGTTGCCGCGGGAATCTCGGCCGAGAAATCAGTATCGCTCTCGTAAGACACGCGCCTCGGCTGTTCAACGTAATCGTCGTCAGACTCGTCCGCAACGTCTTGCGCCGGCGCGGCGGGAGCCAAAATGTCCAGTCCTGCCGCGGGATCGATCGCGGACACCGCTTCGGGCTCGGCAACGGCAGCGGTAACCGCGGCAGACTCATCATCCACGGTGACGGCGGGCGCAGGTGCAGTCACGACGGGGACAGGCTCGGGCTCAAACGTCGGCTCCTCGCCCTCCTCGTAATCGAGCGTGCAGGACTCGGGAAGCATTCCGAGCGCACGGATGGCATCCGAACCAAAGCGGATGTTGCCGGTGGCATTGCGATAGAGCTTGGGCTCGGGCTCGGCCGCGACAGGCTCCTCCGCCGGCTCGGCAGCGGAAACCTCGTCATTGAACTCTTCGGTCTGGACAGCCTGATTCTGATCCTCGGGCACTACGGCGCCAATCAGTGTCTCGTCGGCAGATGCACCATCAAAGCCCTCGATCTGCTCGTCGAAAGCCTCACCCTGTTCGGGCTCGGTTTGAGCGTCGGGAGCAATCGGCTGACCGAACTCGTCCTCGACGTAGGTAGGCTCTTCATACTCGATGGTGTTGCCGTAGTCGTTTTGCTGTTCGGCCGCGGCATACTCCGCTGCTGCGCGCGCCATCTCCTCGGCACGACGCTTCTGCTCCCCAAAATAGGTATCGAACGGAACATCGTCGGGAAACTCGTTTTCGCCCTGGAAGGGAGCAACGTTGTCCATAACGCCGAGCATAGCGGCGACAGAAGATTTGTTGCACACCGCGCCAGACGTATAGGGAAGAATGTGGCGGTTAGAGATGATGTTTGCCGCGTTGGCAAGTGCAACGAGGGAAGCGAGGATCGCGACAATCCACAGCAGAACCTTGAGCGCGCCGGGGAGCGGCAGGATACGCAGGATGGCAACGGCAGCGGGGGCAACCGTGGCAACGGGCAACAGCTTGGCGATGAGCGCACGATACGAAGCATAGGGCTCGCGGGCGAGCAGCTCAGCACGGGGAGAGTCGTAGTGTGCGACAACGACCACCGGGCGGTTGCGCGGAGACGCGAGCGGGCCCGAGGCCTTGTGGTAGGCGATGACATTTTGGCTCACGCCCGTCTTGCCCAGGCGTGAAACCACGGGGTGGCCCGTGCGCTCGAGCACGTAAAGAACGGCGCCGGCAATGGCCAGCAAGGTGCCGACCAAGCCGATGCCGCCGCCGATGCCCATCAGCAGGGCGCCGGCAAACGCAAGAATACCGGTAACGGCAAATGCCAACCTACTGGGCGCCGGGGCATTGAACTCCTGAACCTCGGGATCAAAGCCGTGGTTGCGGAAGATCTGAGCGATATCCTCGGCAGCCAAGCGCTCTTCTTCGCTGCATGCCGGCGTGATGCCGGTGTTCTGCAGCAGGTGGTTAATATAGTTCTGGGTGTTCGCCATGTGCGCTCCACATCCATAATCCGACAAATAGGCCCAATGCATGCACATTAGAACCGTATATAGTCGAAAGTATACCCCGAGCGAGCGCAAACGACCGAATTCGGGCCATCTTAACGCCCCGAGCGGACAAGGATATAGCCTAATCTCCATATCGGACTAAAATCATGGCAGCAAACCACCTTCTCATGCGAGGACTCTATGACGGCAAGCGACGCGACCGCGACAATTAAAAAGGGGAATTCGGAGCCCAGTTTCGATAAAACGGCTCAGCGCATCCTCAATCTTTTCTTTGTGCTCAACAGCTCCCCCGAACCGCTGACGACCGAGCAGATCGTCTTGGATTCTGACCTGGGATATGGCTCGGGCAATATCGACTCGGATAAGCGCAAGTTTCGGCGCGATCGTGACAAACTGCTCGAACGCGGCATCTTAATCAAGGAGGTTCGCCCCGCCGGCGCGCAGGAGACCGAGGAAAGCTCATGGACAATCGACCGCGAGCACACGTTTGCGGCAGGCGGCCTCATCACCGCAGACGACGCCGATATCCTGCTCAACGCTATCGACCAGACGCTAGCGGCCGGCTCATCCACTTTTGCCGCGCCGCTTGCCGATATTCGTTCCAAGATTGCCTACCTCACCGGCAGGACGACGGCGGACGAAGCACCGATCCGCCGCTCTCCCACCGTCGATGCGGTATGGAGCGCCTTTGCCGAGCGATGCGCGCTGCGATTTTTATATCAGAACGGACGCGGTGAGCAGAAAGAGCGTACCGTCTGCGTCTACGGCATGTTCGAGCGCGAGGGCGTTGCGTACTTCTGCGGCCTCGACAATGTCACCGACGACATCAGGACATTCCGCTGCGACCGTATCGTTCGCGCTTGGCGCCCCTCAAAGGCCTACGCTATCCCTGCGGACTTCAACCTCAGCGACTACCTGTTCTTTGAATTCGATTTTGCCGACCGCCCGCCCGTTGCGGCTACGTTCTCGTTCGCCCCGCAGACGCAGATCGATATGATCAACGGCCTCACGCGCGGGCGAGGTGAGCTCGCACACACCGATTCGGGATGGACTTGGACCGTTGACGTGCGAGATCTTGAAGCCGCCGCCTCATTTTGCATGGCCCACGCCATGGACGGCATGAGGCCCATGGCCCCCAAATCGCTCAAGCAGGCGTGGAACCACCTCATTGAAAGGACGGTGCACGAGCATGCCCGTGCGTAAACTCACCAGCGAGCAGAGGCTCTCGCGCGCCATCGACATCATGGAGGCCCTCTACGCCGCCGGCGAGAGCGGCATGACACGAACCGAGATTTGCAGTCGCTTTGACATCACGGGGGCGTCGCTCGACGAGATTCTCGAGATCGTCTCGACGCTCGCGGACCGAGAATCGGGTGCGCGTATCATCTGCGAATGCCACGGCGAGCGCGTGGTCCTCACCGGTGACGCCGGGCGTGTGCTACCGCTGCGCCTGAGTGCCGCCGAGGGCGCTGTGCTCAACCACGAACTTGAATCGTTGGGGATCGAGCCCCAGGCGGCGGCTCGAATTCGACATGCTCTTCTGCCCGAAGAGCTCGGCTATAACCAGCGCGTCTTTGACACCGTCAACCACGGGTCGCACTGGCAGCAGCTGAGCTGCGCCATTCAGGACGGCGTTCGCTGCCGCATCTCGTATCGCTCGATGGACGATGCGCGGCCACGCGAGCGTCTGGTCGACCCCTTGCGCATTACGGTAAACGGCGACCAAACATACCTAATTGCCTGGGACATCGCGGTCGATGAGCAGCGCACCTATCGCATGGATAAAATCGAGGGACTCACCTTGACGGAAGACTCCGTCGTGCCTCACGCACCGGACGTCGCATCCCTCCACGATTCCCTTGCCCGGACGCAGCGTAGCGCAAAGCTCCTGATGCCATTCGATATGGCGGAGCATCTGGACTGGGCCGGCATCACCCTCATCGAGCGCGGCGGGGCAGACACGGCAACGGTAACCGTGCATTACGGCTCCGAGCGTTGGCTACTGAGCCAGATAATCGCAGCGGGCGGAGCCATCCGCATCTTGGATGACCCCGCCCTGTCAAAGCGTCTGTGCGATATGGCAAAAACCCTCGTCTGTCCGCTTTAGCGCCGCCGCTCGTGACGTGCGCGCCACAGTTGCAGATAGTGCCCGATTTGCGCCGATTCGATGCGCTGGTAGGAGCTCGTGGGCAGCGACGTTAAGAACTTCTTCCCGTAGCCCTTCGTCACCAGGCGCGGGTCGGCCAGAATCAGCACGCCGCAATCGGTCGACGAGCGGATAAGGCGGCCGGCCGCCTGCTTAACCTCGAGCACCGCCTCGGGCAGCGAATAGCGCGCCCAAGCGCGGTCTTCGCGCAGGTTGCGCTCGCACGAGAGCGGGTCCGTGGGGCTCGAGAACGGCAGCTTGGGAATGATGACGCAACGCAGCGTCTCGCCGCTGGCGTCAAACCCCTCCCAGAAGGCCTTAAGCGCAAAAAGCGACGAGGTCGGCTCGTTGATAAACCGGTCGCGCAGGCGACGAGGAGATGAGTTGCGCTGCTGGCAGTTGAGCTCCAGACCCGCACGGGCCATCTTGGGCTCAACGCGGGCGTACAGGTCTTCCATGTCGCGCCGATTGGTGAACAACGTGAGCACCGATCCGCCCATGGCAAGATGGGCGTCGACCAGCACGCGCTCGAGCGCCGTAAGATAGCTCTCACGATCGCGCGGATCGGGGATATCGCCCGCAACGACTACAGCCATGTTCGAATCGAAGTCGTAGCTCGAGTCCAAGTGCAGCGATGAGGATGTTGAAGCACCGATGCGATCGAGGCCGACAGCATGGTTGAAGTGCTCAAAGCTTTTGGACACCGTCATGGTTGCCGAGGCAAAGATAGCCGTGTGAACCTCGGGCAGCCACTCGGTTGCCAAGGCCTCGCCAATGTCGATGCGCTCTGCGGTCACTGACTCTCCGCCGGCACGCAACCTGCGATTGACCTGCAGCGAATATACGTAGTGTTCATCGGTGCCATCAATGATGAGTTTGAGGTTCTCGACCAGCTCGTGCAGGCGGCGCGAGATATCACCCAGGTCGACAACAACCTCGGGCTTGTCGGCGGCGACGGCTTGCACCAGCGCCTCGACGCTTTTGTCAGCTTGTTCCAATGCGTCGATGGCTGTGTAGGCCGACTGTAAGAAATCATGCCAGTCGTCAGATTCGCGCAACTCGGGGCCAATCCATAGATTGGCATTGTCATAACCCCCACGGGCACGGCGGCCGAGCTCGCGAACGCCATCGAACACGTCGGCGATTGCCATGCTCGCGCGCGCAACCGTCGACGTCGCCTTGGCAGTAAGGCCCAAATAGAGCGTAGAGCCCTCGGAGGTTGCCAAATCACGGGAAACCTGGCTTAGCGCGCCGGTGCTCGAGCCACCCAGGCGCTCAAACAGAACGCGTGATTCGTCCGCCGACACCACGCGCGCCCACTGGCGGCGCGCCTCGCGCTCGATGGAATGGGCCTCGTCGATTACCCAATGACGAATCGGCGGCAAAATCCTGCCCTCGGCCGTGACGTTGCGGAACAGCAGGGAATGGTTGGTGACCACCACATCGGCATGCGCCGCACGACGGCGAGCGCCGTGGACCAAACATTTATCAGGAAAAAACGGGCAGAGGCGACGAGCACACTCACGCGAGGCCGTCGTAAAGTCGGGACGGTTGACGCTGCGCCACCGAATGCCGAGCGAGTCGAGGTCGCCATCGGCTGATTGGCAGACGTACGCCATAATGACCGCGACCGCCGTGAGCGTGTCCGCCGGATCGCGCTTGGTGGTAATCTCGACCTGGCCGCGGCTCATGCGCTCAAGCTTGCGCAGGCACGGATAGTGGTCATACCCCTTGAGAGCGCAAAATGACAGACCACCGTCCAGTTGCTCCGCAAGTTTTGGCAGCTCATGGTACATGAGCTGGTCGGCAAGATTGTTCGATTTGGTCGCAATACCAACCGTGATGTTGTTACGGCGTGCTGCCTCGGCAAAAGGCACCAGATAGGCCATCGATTTGCCGACGCCTGTGCCTGCCTCAATTACTCGATGAGTGCCCGTGACCAGCGCATCGCGGACCTCGAGCGCCATCGCGATCTGCTCATCACGCGACTCGTAGGTGGGATACATGCGATTGACTAGGCCACCTGGCGCATAGCCTGCCTCAATCTCCTCACGACTCGGCATCTTGAGAACCGGCAGTTCATCGGCGTCCACCCGATCGTCGGCGCGATCGGCCTTGAGAACGTCAGCACGAGCGGCGCTGAGAGAGAAGATAGAACCAGGGTTCTGCCCTGCCAAGAATGAGAAGATAGGACGATAGGACCAAGGCACGTCCGGATGCATGTCGGCTAGGCGCGCCATGAGGCCCTGGGGCAAGTCGGTGAGCGCCACGAGCAACACGCGCCATACGCCACACAGGGCGTCGACGTCGGCATTGGCACGGTGTGATACCGAGTCGCAGCCAAACAGATCGGCCATAAAAGACAGCTTGTGCGAGGCCAGGCGCGGAAGCGCGATGCGCGACAGCGCCAACGAATCGATCCAAATATCGCTCACGTTGACGCCGCCTTTGACAGACTCGATAAACGAGCGGTCGAACGTGGCGTTATGTGCGATCACCGGGCAACCACCGACAAAATCGGCGAGAGCGGCGACGGCCTCAACGGCCGACGGGGCATCTGCCACATCGGCATTTGTAATGCTCGTGAGCTCGGTAATCTCGGCGGGAATCAGCTGCCTGGGATGCACGAAGGTATCGAAGCGGTCGACGATCTCGCGGCCCGAAAGACGGGCCGCCGAGATCTCGATCAGCTCATTGTCCTGCACCGAAAGACCCGTGGTCTCGGTATCGAGGACAATCACATCTTCCTCGATAAGACCGAAGGACTGCGTTTTGGCGCGGTCGGCAAGCGTGGCATAGGAGTCGATGACAAACTGCGGCGTTCCTGACGAAACCGCGTCCTCGATTAGCATGCAATGCCCGCTCGACGAAGGCCCATACGGATCAGGCTGTCACAGACCTGCGGGAACGTCATGTCGTCGGTGTGGCGGATCTCATCCGGATACAGCGACGTATCGGTCATGCCGGGAATGGTATTGGTCTCGAGGATAACGGGGCCGTCCTCGCTCACAATAAAGTCGCTGCGCGAGATACCCAGGCAACCGAGGGCCTTGTGAGCGGCACAGGCAAGTTCCTGAGCGCGAGCGTAATTCTCGGGTGAAATCTGCGCCGGAATGCGATGGATATCCGTAGGGTCGACATACTTCACGTCCAGATCGTAGAACTCGCAGTCCTCGGGCTTACGAATCTCGACAATCGGCAGGGCGCGCACGTCATCTTCGCCGTATACGCCGACGGTGATCTCGGTACCCTCGATGCACTTCTCGACCAGCACTTTGTCGCCGTACTCAAACGCCTTGGCGATTGCCGCGGGCAGCTCGGAGGGCTCATGGACCAGGGAAATGCCATAGCTGGAACCGTTGACGGCCGGCTTCACAAAGCAGCGCTCGCCACAAACCTCGACGATATGATCGATATCGACTTCATCGCCCACCTCGAGCGCAAGGCCGGGGGCAATGGGAATGCCCGCCTTGGCGTATAGGAGCTTAGAGACCTCCTTGTCGGCACCGCAGGCGCTGGCAAGTACGCCCGAGGCCGTGTAGGGGATACCCAGGGTCTCCATGGCACCCTGCATGGCGCCATCCTCACCGCCGGCGCCGTGCATGGCGATAAATGCCACATCGAATCCGCCGGTCGCCATGGTTACCATAAAGTCATCAGCGGCCGTGTCAAGCAGCTCCACCGAGGTGTAGCCGGCTTCCTTCAGTGCCACCACAACGTTCTTTCCCGAATCGAGCGAGATCTCGCGCTCGGCGGAATGACCGCCCGCCAAGACCGCTACGTGCATGTTCTCTAGGCTTTTACCCGGCATGGGCAGACTCCTCCTCTATAATTTCTGCAGCTGATACCATATTGTAGCGATACCCTCTACGTTTCCCCAAAATCGAAAGGCTTCCATGAATCCCAGGACTAAATCTCAGGACATTCGCGACTTGAGCCAAAACGATATTCGCGAGCTCGTGGCCGAACTTGGCCAGCCCGCCTTCCGCGCGAAGCAGCTCATCGAATGGGTCTTTGAGAAGAACGTTTGTTCGTTTGACGATATGACCAATCTTCCCAAGGCTTTCCGTGAGCAGCTTAAAGAGGCTTTTGCCTTTGATACGCCGACTGAACTCACCAAGCAGGTTTCCAAAGATGGCTCGCGCAAGTATCTGCTCGAGTACCACGATGGCATTTCCGTCGAGACTGTCGGCATGCCCCGTCGCAACAAGCTTTCCGTCTGCGTTTCCACCCAGGCAGGCTGCGGCATGGGCTGCGCCTTTTGCGCTACCGGTCTCAACGGCCTCAAGCGCTCTCTGACCGCTCAAGAGATCGTCGACCAGGTGCTTCATGTATCCAACGACTTTGGCGAGCGTGCCACAAGCGTTGTCTTCATGGGCCAAGGCGAGCCGTTTGCCAACTACGACGAGGTTCTCAAGGCACTGCGTATCCTCAACGACCCCGATGGCATCGGTATCGGCGCTCGTCACCTCACCGTCTCTACCAGCGGCGTTATTCCCGGTATTCGCAAATTTGCCGATATCCCCGAGCAGTTCACGCTTGCCGTTTCCCTGCATTCCGCCATCCAGTCGACGCGCAATAAGCTCATGCCCGGTGTCAAGAAGTACACGCTGCTTCGCCTTCACGAAGCGCTTCAGCTCTACACCGAGAAGACTGGCCGCCGCCCGACCTATGAGTATGCCATGATCGAAGGCGTCAACGATACGAATCCCGAGATGCAGGCACTCTGCGACTTCTGCGAGGGAACGCTGTGCCACGTTAACCTGATTCAACTTAACGACATCGAGGGCAGCCCGCTCAAGCCGTCGCCGATTCATAAGGTTGAGGATCTTCAGCGTCGTCTTGAGTCCCGTGGCATCGAGACCACGATTCGTAACTCCCGTGGTAACGATATTGACGCCGCTTGCGGACAGCTGAAACAGCGCTTCAAAGTTCAGAAGAACGCATAGGGGAGTCGCACTCCAAAACGTTTCATGTGAAACATCGAACGGCCCCGGTTGCAGGATATGCAACCGGGGCCGTTTCATTTATTGACTTCAATTTTGGACCAGCTGCTACCTTTCCCATTTTTTACGGACAAAATAAGGGGCCCATGTCTCATGAATCAGACAAGGGCCCCTCAAAATATGCAAAGTAATTGTTAGGTACCTAATAGCCTACATTTTCCCATTGGTTGCTAACCCAACCTTGATTAATCTTAGGATTTTTCGTTACCTGAGCAGTGCGCATGGCAACATCTTCTGTCATAACATCCATTTTCTTCTTGGATGTATCAATGATATCTTGCGCTCCACGAAGCAAACGACCTCGAAGTTCATCGTCTGTCGCGATCTTATAGCCAGCAAAGGCACCAGCCGCGACAGTCGTCACCAATGCAATCGCAGTAATAATCTTATTCCTCATCTTGGCCTCCTTGATCAAACTGAATCATTTCACCAAGAATACGAGAGAGCTCTTCCTCGTCTTTAAACTCAATCTCAATCTTATTCTTTCCACGCGAGCTCTTCACACGCACGTTGGTATTAAATACCTGACGAAGTACACGCGCAGCCTTTTTAAAAGACTGCGGCGTTGCGGGCCGCGGCGTCTTAGGTGTCTCTCCGGCAGAAAACAATGGAGCAAGATTTTCTGTCGCTCTTACGGAAAGGCCCTCCGCAACAACCTTCTCTGCAAGTCGAATTCGAGCATCCTCATAGGGAACTGCAAGAATCGTACGTGCGTGACCAGCAGTAAGTTTACCCTCAAAAATCATCTGCTGAACTACTTCGGGGAGATCGAGAAGGCGCAGCGAGTTTGTAATTGCAGAGCGTGACTTGCTTACGGCCTTCGACAATGCCTCCTGGGTCATACCGCTAGCATCGATGAGCTGGCGATAGCCCTTAGCCTCTTCGACGGGATTCAAATCAGAACGCTGAAGGTTTTCGATAAGAGCAAGAGCCAGCATCTCTTCATCATTAACATCTTTAATGATGACAGGCAGTTCCTCAAGACCAGCAAGCTTTGACGCCTGGTAACGACGCTCACCAGCGATGATCTCATAGCCGTTTCCATGCTTGCGAACCAAGAGCGGCTGCAGAACGCCATGTTCTTGGATTGACTCGCTCAACTCGCGAAGTTCAGTTTCATTAAAGTGAATTCGCGGTTGATTAGGGTTGGGTACGATATCCTCAATAGGTAGTTTTGTTTCAGATGCGGCATTTGAAGCAGATGCAGCAGAACCACCGGTCTCATACTCAGCCTCTGAGACCAAAGCATTGAGTCCGCGTCCCAATCCACCACGTTTCTTTGCACTAGGCACGCTTGATCACCTCTTTTGCAAGGTTCATATACGCTTTTGCACCCTTATTTTGAGGTGCATAGGTAATTACCGGTTCTCCAAAAGACGGAGCTTCAGAGATTTTAACCGTACGGGGAATCAGCGTCTTAAACGCCTTATCACCAAAGTACGATTGAACTTCCTCAACAACCTGATTCGACAAAGAAGTACGTGAGTCATACATGGTCATAAGCACGCCATAGGTGTCTAAGCCCTTATTCAGACGTGATTTGACCATCTTCATTGACTCAAGCAGCTTCGTAACGCCCTCGAGTGCGTAATACTCACACTGGATTGGAATCAAAACGCTATCTGCTGCGGTCAAGGCATTGATAGTAAGCAGGCCGAGCGAAGGAGGACAGTCAATGAAAATAAAATCGAACTCGTCCTGAATCGGCTCAAGCAAATCTTTGAGGCGGGTTTCACGAGCAATTGCGCTTACGAGCTCAATTTCGGCACCTGCAAGCTGAATCGTAGCTGGAATTACGAATACCTTTTTGCAATTTGTATCAAGAACAAGCGATTCTGCCGGCACATCATTCAACAATGCATCATAGATGCAGTGATCAAGGTCTTCTTTTTCAATTCCAAATCCACTGGTGCTGTTTCCCTGCGGATCAAAATCGACAATCAGGGTCTTACGACCCTGCTCACCCAGTGCTGCTGCAAGGTTTACAGCCGTCGTTGACTTACCGACGCCGCCTTTTTGATTGATGATTGCAATGATACGCGTGTCTTTTGCGCTCTTAGAACGCTTAACGTCGCGAAATCCCACGGTCCCTCCTGGTGTGTATTAAAGCTGTCAAACGGAGGATGTTTCACGTGAAACATTCCGATTCGATATCAACCGCCATGTTTCACGTGAAACACTGCAAGTTGTTAGTATCCATTATGTTTCACGTGAAACATCTAGGCAAGCGGATTCTTCTTTGCCATGCCATTTGCACGAGGCAATGAAACGGATGCTGGATGACTCTTTTTAAGAACAATGAACTCCCTGTGGCCCAAGCCCTCAGGCAAATCGATTGCGTCATTCAGAAGCAAAGTGAAGCCACAAATCTTAGCTGCTGACATGCCGGAAGCAAGCTCCTCAAACGAAGGATTACCCTTGGTGATAACAAATAGCCCTCCGTCTTTAATGAACGGAGCCGCATACTCAACAAGAATCGGTAGAGGAGCCAGTGCACGGGCGGTTACGACAGAAAACTGCTTCTTATGGCTTCGAGCATATTCTTCAAGGCGATCATGAACCGCATGAGCATGTTTCAATCCAAGAGCATTAACAAAAGAATTGACAGCATCAACCTTCTTCCCAACAGAGTCAATATAAGTAGCTTTACGATGCGTGGTTATGGTTAAAGGAATACCAGGGAAGCCCGCACCTGTTCCCATATCGAGCAAAGCTCCCTCAGGAGCCTTATTGATATAGGGAAGCAAAACAAGTGAGTCGAGGATATGAAGTACTGCAGCATCTTCTACGTTAAGAATACGGGTAAGATTGGTTGTCTTATTTTTTTCCAGAACCAAATCCAAATGCTGAATACAGTTCCTCAGCTCAACATCAGTTACGCTCAAGGAATACTCTTTGCAATAAGAAGTTAGACGACTCAACATCTTGTCAGCCTGCTGATCAGTAAGTACTAACAACGAAAGCTCCTTTCTGACAAAAATCAGTGTATCGAGAACTTTTGACAAAAAAAGGGGACGTGGAAACCACGTCCCCTTAGCATAAGCTCGAGTAGATTATCGAGCAACAATCACCACATGGCGATCAGGGTCAGAACCCTCAGAATGAGTATCGACGGCATCATTGCCACGAAGTGCAATGTGAACCAGTCGGCGCTCGTAGGCATTCATGGGCGGAAGCGAAACACTCTTATGAGTGCGGATGGCACGCTCGGCAGCAGACTGAGCCATGGAGGCAACCTTGTCCTGACGGCGGCTCTTGTATCCCTCGACGTCCACTACAACCGGATACCTAAAGCCGAGCTTGCGGCTCACCAGCAATGAGAACATAACCTGAAGGGCATCAAGGGTGCGACCATGACGGCCAATGAGAACAGCAAGGTCGGGAGCCGTTACATCAAAAATCAGCTCACTCTCGTCGCCCTCATACTCATCGATAGGAGAGTTGGCGGCATCGAAGTGCGAAAGGATGGAACGCAGGATGGAAATCGCAACATCGGCAATGGTGTCGAGCTCCTCATCGGTCAGCTCTTCACCGGCCTTGTAGCGCTGTGCAATCTCGGGATAATCGCCCGCGACCTGCGGGGCAACCTCCTCAAGCATATCCTCGATGATCTCTTCAGACATAACGTACTCCAAAAGTTAGGTACCTAAATAAGATTGATATCCCGCTACTTCTTCTTGTGCGGGCGCGGCTTCTTCTCGCGACGAGTGACCTCAACCTGCAGCGGCGCGTTCTTAAGGCGCTCCTCCTCATCGGCCTTCGCCTTGTCGATGACCTTCTGCGTCACAAAAATCTGCTGGATAACCTGCCAAGCAGACGAGACGTCGTAGTACAGCAGAACACCAACGGGAAGGCTCCAGCCCATCCAAAGCATCATGACCGTCATGACAACGGCCATCATACGCATGCTCTGAGCCTGCTGGCCGGTCTGGTTGCGCGACATATAGAGCTGCGGAATCAGGGTCAGGACAGCGAACAGGATCAGGCAGACCAGCGCAGGCAGCGCGACCATAAAGCCATCGGCAAAGGAGGCACTCGGCGTGGTGGTCAGGTCGGGCAGAATATTAAAGAACGAGAACGTGCCGTCGTTAAAGTAGTCCGGCAGGTTACGCAGCAGCGTAAATAGGGCGAACAGGACAGGCATCTGAATCAACAGCGGCAGACAACCAGCCATCGGGTTGAACTTGTTCTCGCTGTAGAACTTCTGCATTTCCTCGGCCTGACGCTGGGGATCGTCGGCATAGCGCTCCTGGATCTCGAGCATCTTGGGCTGCAGCACCTGCATGCGTGCCGTCGACTTAGTCGACTTGAGCATAAGCGGCGTCAGCAGCAGACGGATGATGACCACCAGGATGATGATGGACAGGCCCCAGTCGACCGCAAAGGTCTGGATGAGCTTGAGCAGCTCGAAAAGGATGTTAACGATCCAATCCCACATGTAAGTTTTCCTCCGATAGCGAGTGCCCGCTAGGGCACAGGGTCATAACCGCCGACGTGCAGGGGATTGCAGCGAGCGATGCGCCTCACGGCAAGCCAGCAGCCTCTCAAAACACCGTACTTCTCAATCGCCTGGACGGCGTATTGCGAGCACGTTGGGTAATAAATGCAGGCGTCAGGCAATAAGGGCGAAATAACCTGTTGATATATGCGAATAGGAGCGATGGCAACACGTCGCAAAACGTGATTGCTCATCGCTCCTCCCCGGCAACGCCGGCGCGTTTCATAAGCGAACGCAATGCATTGTCCATCTCCTGAGGCGAAGAAACCCTCGTCTTGGGAGTTGCGAACAAGATGATGTCATAACCCGCAACGGGAAATCCACAGCTGCGGGCGGCCTCGCGCATCACACGCTTAGAACGGTTGCGCACGACAGCACAACCGAGCCGTTTAGCACCAACGAAGGCGACCCTTCCGGAGTCGCCTTCGCCAACCGATTCACATATGGTCATTCGAATCAGAGGGTGATTGAAACGACGCCCCTGACTGAACACATGCTCGAAATCTTGCCGAGACTTAATAGTCTTCATGCGAGATGTGTGTATCGCTGCTAGACAGTGAGACGCTTGCGGCCCTTGGCGCGACGACGGGCGAGCACGGCACGACCACCCTTAGTGGCCATACGGGCACGGAAGCCATGGGTCTTGGCACGCTTACGCTTATTAGGCTGATACGTACGCTTCATCTTAAGTTCCTCCTGCTGCATTTCGAGTGTCCGCGGGGGCGCGGACGCAGATATAGACACGTGAGCTTGAAGATTGTAGGGAAATCAATGTTCAAATGTCAAGAAATCAAAGGTAAAAGGTTGCGCAGTTCACACGGTTCCCCCATAAGCCGAGCTCGATTTAGCGGTGCATGGCAACTTTTCACGATATTTCATCGAGTTTTCAACAGGTCATGTTGGCAATGTTGAGAACTTTTCGTCCGTTTTCCAAAGTTTTCAACAGGTTTTGAAAGTTTGTCGAAAGATGAGAAACATTGCACGGTGAGCTACTATTTGTTCGAAACCTTTTGAAAGATTGCGAGCGGCATGTCTGACGACTTTTACACCATGGTCGATTCCGGAGACCCGGCACCCGACAACGAGCACATCACCGGCGTGCACGAAGAGCGTGAGGAAGGCGAGCAGACGACCACGCAGGCGCCAAAAGCCATGTACGCCGCGCGCATCGCCGTCTATGACGATATGCTGTCGACACCGCGTGTGATCGTCATTGATCCGCAAGATGTCCGCACGTATTTGGAAGAGACGACCAACACCGTCTACCAGTGCATGAAAGAACAAGGTGGCCATATCTCGCTCATGGTCATCCGCGAGATTGTCGAAAACTTTATCCACGCGCACTTTGCCGAGCCCATCATCTCGATTCTGGACGGCGGAGACACCATCCGCTTCGCTGATCAAGGACCCGGCATCGACGACAAGGAGCGTGCTTTCGACTTTGGCGTTACCAGCGCAAACAGCAAGATGAAGCGCTACATCCGTGGAACCGGAGCAGGGTTTCCCATGGTGCAGGAGTATTTGGAAAACGCCGGCGGGGCCGTGTCCATCGAGGACAACATGGGCAACGGCACCGTGGTTACGGTAAGCCTGGACCCTAAACGCGTGCAGGAAATAGAGCGTGCAGGGGGACGCGGTGCTGCCGTGCGGCCCGAGACGGAACAGCCCACATATCCCCTGCCGGGAGCTTTTGCGCAGCAGCCCATGGCAACGCAACAGATGCAGCCCCCCGTGGGACAGATGCAGCAGCCCGGAATGCTTCCTACACAAGAGCCCCAGGCGGCATCGATGTCGATGCCGCCAAACGCGCCAGAGGCCATGCCGCTGGCGGATCAGGATGCAGCAGCAATGCAGCAGGCGACGGGGGCACCGGGTGGCCAGCAAATGGGCTATCAGCCGTACCAACAGGGATATCCATATCAGCAGATGCCGCCACTGGGGTATGGTCAGCAGTTCCCGCAGCAGTACCAGCAGGGATATCAGCAGCCGTACCAGCAGATGCCGCAGCAGCAGTACAACCCCTGGGCCCAGCAGATGACTCCGCAGCCTTACCAACAGTGGCCTCAAAGTTTTCAACAGCAAATGCCGCCGATGCAGAGTTCTCAACAACCAGCAGCTCAAATGATGTATCCTAATGCAGCAAATCAGTATGCGCAGCCACAGCCGGACGTGTTCGTAAGCGATCGCGGCAACGCCGCGCTGGGCTATCTGGCGCAAAATCAAGCGTGCGGTGCAACCGATCTGGCGAGGGCGTTTGGAAACTCGGCCCCTACTTGGTCACGCACGCTCAATGACTTGGCGCAGGCCGGCTTGGTCATCAAGCATGGCCAGAAATACCATCTGACCGAACTCGGCGCCGCTCGCGTGCGAGCTCAGAGCTAAAGAACGGGAGAGACAGTGGACGAGGAAGCAAGCATCATCCTGGGGGATGCCATCGCCTTTTGCCAGCGCGACGGCCAAGATGCACGCCTCATCAACATGCTGGGGCAATCGCGCGCCATAAGCCTGACCGAAGATACGCTCACGATCGAGGCCCCCTCGCGCTTTGCCATCGCGCAGCTCAAAAAGCATCAGCCGACCATTGAGGCCTATCTGGAAGAAATCGCCTTTGCACCGATCGCGCTCGACATCGTGGCACCGCAAGGCGCAACGGCCGAATCTGCTGCCGCGACGGCGCCCGCCACGGCTCCCGCTGCTTCCCCGGCGGTGCCGGCCTCCGCAGGCGACGTGCCGACAATCGAGCACCAGCACGGCGATGTTTCCCGTGAAACCATGGCACCGTTGCCGACCGCGGCGGCGACGTCAACGAACGCACCCGTCACGCACATGCCTATCGCTCACGACGCAGCGGCGGGCGCGGATTCGGGCATTGCAATCAAGAACACGCTCTCGGCCGATGATTTTCGTCGCATGATGAACCAGATGAAGGGCGGAGCGCCGACTAAGTCCACGCAAGCTGCGACCCCCGCTTCACCCATGCCAGCACCGACCGTACCGGCCGAGCAGAATGCGGATGGAGCCCCGCTCGCCGCGAACTCAAAATTTACCTTTGAGAACTTTGTCTACGGCCCCGAGAACAGCCATGCCTATCGCTCGGCACTCAAGTTTGCCGCCCTCGCGGACGAGCGCGGCACGTGCACATCACTGTTCATCTACGGCAAATCGGGCCTGGGCAAGACGCACCTGCTGCTTGCCATCAAAAACGAGCTCGCCGAGAAGTCGCCCGAGATCAAGGTCAAGTATGCCAACTCCCAGGCATATCTGGACGACCTGATGACCGAGTTCGACCGCCAAAAGAAGAGCAACGCCCCTATCATGCAGGCATACCACGGCGTGGACGTGCTCATCATCGATGACATCCAAAACATCATCGGCAAGCGCGCGAGCGTGGACTACTTTTTCCAGCTCATGGACGAGTTCATCCGCAACAACAAGAAGGTCGTCATCGCGGCAGACCGCGCCCCCAAGGACCTGAGCATGGACGAGCGTCTGACCAGCCGCTTCAACGCCGGCATGCTCTGCTTGGTCGCAGAGCCCAGCTACGAGATGAAATACAAGATCTTGCAGCGCTATTACGAGAACACCATCGTCGCCGCTCCCGAGGCAGGCGACGACTCGCTGCTGGCGGCCTATGGGGGCGACGGCGGGCACCTGACCGACGAGCACTTTAAACACATGGCCGAGGTCTCGGGCACCAACATCCGCGAGCTCGAGAGCTTTTGCGAGCGTTGCGCCGGCGAGGCGGGCGACCGCGAGCGCGAGGGCGGGGAGCTCACCTTTGACGATATCGACGCCATCGCCAGCCAGTACTTCGACACATCGGCCAAAAAGATCAACGTCCAGACGGTTCAGTCCGTCATCGAAGAGCAGTACGGCGTGACGCACGAGGAGCTCATCGGCCCGCGTCGCAACGCCAATATCGCCAAAGCACGCCACATTGCCATCTATCTGGCCATCGAGATGTGTGAGATGACGACCACGGCGGTGGGTGCCGAATTTGGCAACCGCAACCACTCGACCGTCAGCACGAGCTACAAAAAGGTCCAGAAGATGATCCAGGAAGACCGCACCGTCACCGAAGACCTCAAGTCGCTGCGCGATAAAATTACACTGCGCTCGTAGGGAAATAGAGACACCTGTTGAAAACTTGTCGAAACCACGGGCATAAGGTGTCTAAAACCCAACCCGCGGTGATGAAAAGTTTTGCGCAGGTTTTGAACGTAGAAAACCACCCCTGTTGCACACAGGTTGCTGTCGATTCTCTTTCTGGGTCTGACCTGCGTCTTTGGGAGTAATCAACAGTTTCGTCAGTGCTATTACTATTATTAAAATATTTATATCTATAGAAAGGTATTAAAAGATGAAGTTCACCGTCAGCCAGAGCTCGCTTACACAAGCCATCGGCGTCGTTATGAAGGGTGTCGCTTCGGCATCCACCCTCCCCATCCTGTCGGGCGTGCTCGTTAAGGCCCAAGACGGCATCTTGGAATTCCAGACCTCTAACTACACCATCTCGATCCGTCATCGCATCGCGGCGCATGTCGAAGAAGAGGGCGAGATGGTTATCCCCTGTAAGATGCTCTCCAATATCACCAAGACCCTCCCCGATGCCCCGGTCACCTTTGAGCTGTCCGAGCGCCAGGTGCTGATTGGTTGCGAGAAGAGCTCTTTCCGCCTGAACACGCTCGATGCCAATGACTTCCCCGAGTTTCCGGCCTATGCCATCGAGAGTGCCGTGGAGCTGCCGACCGATGTCTTGTCCGAGATGGTCGGCCGCGTGTGGCGCGTCACCTCGACCGACAAGGCTCGCCCCATCCTGGGCGGCGTGCACATGAAGGTCGAAAACAACACCGTACGCCTGGTGGCGACCGATTCCTTCCGCTTGGCCGTGTGCGATACGCAGGTCGAGACCTCGACCCTCGAGGGCTCCTTTGAGCTCAACGTTCCGGCCGACGCCTTTAACGACGCGCTGAACATCATGGCCAGCCAGGCGACCATCATGATCGGGGCTACCGACACCCAGGTCGTCTTCGAGGCCGGCAACACCACCTACGTGTCGCGCCGTATCGAGGGCGTGTACCCCAACTACAAGCAGCTCATCCCCGATTCGTGCGTGACGAGCGTCAAGATCGACGTCGCCGCCTTTAACGCCGCCCTCAAGCGCGTGGCCGTTATCGCGAGCGCCAACCCCGCCGTCAAGTTCGAGATCGATGTCGAGAACGGGCAGATGGGCCTGTCCTCCATTTCCAATGACCAGGACCTTGCGCAGGAGACGATCGATGTCGAGGCCGAGGGCGAGTCGGGTACCATCGCCTTCAACTACCATTACATCTTCGGCTGCCTCAATGCCCTGTCAAAGGAGAAGGAGATCACGCTGGAGCTCAAGAGCTACTCGCAGGCGGGCATCTTTAAGTCCTACGACAAGATCAACTACCTGTACCTGGTCATGCCGGTCCGCATCTAGCGCTGCGCCATGACCATGTTCGCCCGCGATCTTTCCGTCGCGCACTACCGCAGCTTCGATAGCTATCGCCTTGCCCTGGACGAGGGCGTGACGATACTTGCGGGACCCAACGCGGCGGGAAAGACCAATCTCATAGAGGCGCTGCAGCTGCTGACGAGCGGCGCCTCGTTTAGGCATCCGACCGCAGCCGAGCTCGTCCATGACGGCGTGGGCTCGTGCAAGGTCGAGCTGAGGATCGAGGGCGACGGCCGCGTGCTTGATATGGGATTGAGCGCGGAGGACGGTAAGCGCTCGTTTAGCCGCAACGGCAAGAGATGCTCTGCCGCCGGTGTGCGCGGGGTTCTGCCGAGCGTGCTGTTTTGCCCCGACCATCTGGACATGGTTAAGCGAGGCGCCAGTGTGCGCCGAGCCGCCCTCGATGACTTTGGCATGCAGCTGAGCGCACGCTATGCCGATCTTGCGAGCACCTATGGGCGCTGCGTGACCCAGCGTAACGCCTTGCTCAAGGAGACCTGGTGCTGCCGCGAGATGCTCGGCGCGTGGAACGATTCGATTGCCCGCGCGGGCTCGGCCCTGCTCGTGCACCGGTTGGCCCTGCTCGACCGGCTGGCGGGCCATGTGCACACTGCCTACGGGCAAGTGGCGTCAGGTGAGACCGCCAACGTGACCTATGCGTCCACGCTGGGGGATTTGCCCCAGGTCGAGGATCGCGAAGAGCTGAAGGGCTGGGCGTACGAGCGCATGCTGGCCGCCCTTGACGAGCATGCCGACGAGGAAATTCGCCGCGGCGTGACGTTGGTGGGACCGCATCGCGACGAGATCGAGTTCACCGTGGCTGGTCGCTCCGCCCGTTCATTTGCCAGCCAAGGACAGCAGCGCACGCTGGTGCTGTCCTGGAAGGTGGCCGAGGTTGCCGTGGCTCGCGATGTCCTGGGCACCGCCCCACTGCTGCTTCTGGACGACGTGATGAGCGAGCTCGACGGCGAGCGTCGCGGCGCTTTCCTGCGGCTGATCGGCGATGATATCCAGACGGTCATAACTACGACCAACCTGGGGTACTTTACCGATGACCTGCTTGATCGAGCCAAGGTGGTGAGCATGGGTGAGACGTGCTAATTACGAGCGCGAGAGCGAAACGGTCGCCTTCAGCGGGTTTTTGAACGCAGAGCGCCAGCGCATCCTGGCGGCTGCGACCCCTGAGCGCCGTGCGCAGATGGAGGCCGCCGAGGAGTCGCGCACGGTCTATCGCGCATGGAACGCGGTGTGCTCGGGCACGCGCGAGGGGCGGCATGTGACGGGACTGCGCTACCTGCCCGAGTCCAATGAGCTGCTGGTGTATCTCGACTCGCCCTCGTGGACGCAGGAAATGACGTTGTTGCGCGAGATCATCCGCGCGCGCATGGAGCGCGCCGGTGCGCATGTGGACGGCCTGGTGTTCAAAACCACCGCGCCCGGTCACACGCCGCCCGCCGCCAAGGAGCGCCTGCGCCCGGCCGTGACCGAGCGACCGCCGGCCCCGCACGCCGACCTAAGTGAGGCCGAGCGTACCGAGATCGAGCGCCAAGTGGCGTCCATCGAAGACCAAAAACTGCGCGAGGCCCTCGAGAATGCCATGAGAGCCAGTGCCGAGTGGGCCAAGGGCGTGCAAAGCAAAAAAGAGCCTTAAATCGCATCTGGTGGCCTTGTAGAGCCAAATACCCTCGTTCCCGAGGGTATTTTTTTACGATAAACTAGTAAGGCTGTACACATTTTCTTGACTGAAGGAGGACGTGTGGCAAACGAAAACGATTACGATGGCGGCGAGATTAAGATTCTCGAAGGTCTCGAGGCCGTTCGTAAGCGCCCGGGCATGTATATCGGCTCGACGAGCGCCAGCGGTCTGCATCACCTGGTGTGGGAGATCGTTGACAACTCCGTCGACGAGGCCATGGCCGGTTTCTGCACCGAGATCCAGGTGACGGTCCACGCCGACAACTCCATCACGGTCGTCGACAACGGGCGCGGCATCCCCGTCGACGAGCACCCTGTTAAAAAGATCCCGACGCTCGAGGTCGTTATGACGATCTTGCACGCCGGCGGTAAGTTCGATAACTCGGCCTATAAGGTCTCGGGCGGCCTGCACGGCGTGGGCATCTCCGTCGTCAACGCACTGTCCAAGCGCGTGGTCGTTCAGGTTCGCCGCGATGGCAACACCTACGAGATGGAGTTCTCGCGCGGCAAGACCGTCAAGAAGATGGAGGTCGTGGGCACCTCGGATTCAACGGGCACCACCGTCACCTTCTGGCCCGACGACGAGATCTTCGAGACCTGCATCTACGATTTCGATACGCTGCACAACCGTCTGCAGGAGACGGCGTTCCTCAATAAGAACCTTAAGATTGTGCTGACCGACGAGCGCGAGGCGACTCCCCACGTGGAGGAGTTTTGCTACGAGGGCGGCATCATCGACTTCGTCAAGTTCCTCAACGAGGGCAAGGACGTCCCCGAGGCCTTTAAGGAGCCCATCTACATCGAGGGCAAATCGGATCCGGACGCGCCTGTGACCAAGATGGGCGAGGTCGAGGTTTCCCTGCAGTGGAATAGCGGCTACGGCGAGAACGTCATGTCGTTCGCCAACGACATCTACACTCCCGAGGGCGGCATGCACCTTGAGGGCTTCCGCACCGCGCTCACCCGCGTAATCAACGATTACGCGCGCAAGCAGAACCTGCTCAAGGAAAAAGACGCCAACCTGACCGGCGACGATGTGCGCGAGGGCCTTTCGGCCGTTATCTCGGTCAAGCTGCCCGATCCTCAGTTTGAGGGCCAGACCAAGGCAAAGCTCGGTAGCTCCTATATGCGCGCGCTCACGCTCAAGATCGTGACCGACGGCCTCGCCGATTACTTGGAGGAGCATCCCAAGCCCGCCCGCGAGATTGTCAAGAAGGCGCAACAGGCCTGCAAGGCGCGCAACGCCGCCCGCAAGGCGCGCGAGGCGACCCGCCGCAAGAGCCTGCTCGAGACGGCGTCCCTGCCCGGTAAGCTCGCTGACTGCTCGGTGCGCGATGCCGAGCTGACCGAGCTCTTCATCGTAGAGGGTGACTCGGCAGGCGGTTCGGCCAAGGACGGCCGTCGCCGAGACATCCAGGCGATTCTGCCCCTGCGCGGCAAGATTCTGAACGTCGAACGCGTTGGTGACCATCGCGCGTTCTCGAGCGACACCATCCAGTCACTGATTACCGCGATCGGCTGCGGTGTCACGACGAGTGCCGGCGACGGCGGCGACTTCGATATCACCAAGGCGCGCTACCACAAGATCATCATCATGACCGATGCAGACGTCGACGGCGCGCATATCCGCATCCTGCTGCTGACGTTCTTCTACAAGTACATGCGTCCGCTGATCGATGCCGGCTACGTCTATGTTGCCTGCCCGCCCATCTTTGGCATTAAGGTGCGCAACAAGATCCACTACGTGTATCCCAACGGCCGCCAGCCCGAAGACGAGATCCTGCGCGACACCATCCAGAGTCTGGGCCTGAACCCCGACGACAACGACGAGGACGGCAAGGCCAAGGACGGCAAGATCACCAAGAAGCGCAAGGGCTATACCGTCCAGCGCTACAAGGGCCTGGGCGAGATGGACCCCAAGCAGCTTGCTTCGACGACGATGGATCCCAAGACCCGCATCCTGCAGCGCGTGTCGATCGAGGACGCCGTGGTGGCGGACCGCGCCGTGCGCGAGCTGATGGGTTCCGAGGTCGGCTATCGCCGCGAGTACATCGAGAAGCACGCGCATGACGCACGATTCCTTGACGCTTAAGAGGAGGTAACGTGGCAGACGATATCAACAATAACGAGGGCATGGGCGACGCCGGCGACGCCGGCATGCCCGACGATCTGAAGCGCCTGCTTGCCCGTGCTGAGCAGGGCGAGGACGGCGACCCGGACGCCTATAACCCCGATGCCGATGATGAGGAGGAAGAGGACGACGACGCCGAGCTCGAGGAGAGCTTTGGCGAAGTCGACCGTGGCGCCTCGGCCGGCGAGGATATCAATGGCGGCCAGCTCCAGATTTCGGAGTTCGGTCGCGAGATGAAGCAGTCGTTTATCGAGTATTCGATGTCGGTCATCACGGCGCGCGCCCTGCCGGACGTGCGCGACGGCCTAAAGCCGGTGCACCGCCGCATCCTGTACGCGATGAACGAGAGCGGCATCTACCCCAACCGTCCGCACAAGAAGTCGGCCTGGACGGTCGGCGAAGTTATCGGTAAGTACCACCCGCATGGCGACTCCGCGGTCTACGAGGCCATGGTCCGCCTGGCGCAGTGGTTCTCCATGCGCACGCCGCTCATCGACGGTCACGGCAACTTCGGCAACATCGACGGCGACGGCGCGGCAGCCATGCGTTACACCGAGAGCCGCCTGGCAAAGCCCGCCATGGAGCTGCTGCGTGACCTGCAGAAGGATACCGTCGACTGGCAGCCCAACTACGACGAATCACTCGCCGAGCCCGTGGCGCTGCCTGCGCGCTTCCCCAACCTGCTGGTCAACGGCAGCCAGGGCATCGCCGTCGGCATGGCCACCAACATCGCCCCGCACAACCTCACCGAGGCGATCGAGGCCACCTGCTACCTGATCGACAACCCCGAAGCCACCGTCGACGAGCTCATGCAGATCATGCCCGGTCCGGACTTCCCCACCGGCGCCATCATCATGGGCAGCGCCGGCATTAAGCAGAGCTACGAGACCGGCCGCGGCTCCATTACCGTGCGCGCCAAGGCTCACGTGGAGTCCACCAAGACCGGCCGCAGCCGCCTGGTCTTTACCGAGATCCCCTACATGGTCAACAAGGGCACCCTGCAGGAGAAGATCGCCCAGCTCGTCAACGACAAGCGCATCGAGGGCATCTCGGATATGCGCGATGAGTCCAACCAGAAAGGTATCCGTCTGGTCATCGAACTCAAGAAGGGCGTCATCCCGCAGGTCGTGCTCAACAACCTGTACAAGTACACCTCGCTGCAGACGACCTTTGGCGCCAACAACCTGGCGCTTGTCAACGGCGTTCCCAAATGCCTGAGTCTGCGCGAGATGCTGCAGCACTACATCGACCACCAGGTCGACGTCGTCACCCGCCGCACCCGCTTCGACCTTAAGAAGGCCCAGGCCCGCGCGCATATCCTCGAGGGTTACCTGATGGCCCTTGACCATATCGACGAGGTCATCAGCATCATCCGCTCCTCGCAGACCGACTCCGAGGCCAGCAGCCGCCTGATCGAGCGCTTTGGCTTTACGCCCGAGCAGACCACGGCCATCCTCGAGATGAAGCTGCGCCGCCTGACCGGCCTGGAGCGCGACAAGATCCAGGAAGAGCTGGACGGCCTGCGCCGCGCCATCGCCTACTACGAGGACCTGCTGGCGCACGAGGAGAAGATCCTGGGCGTCATTAAGGAAGAGATGCGCGAGATCTCCAAGAAGTTCGGCGATAAGCGCCGCACCGAGATCAGCCATGTCGAGAAGGACCTGGACGTCGAGGACCTCATTGCCGATGAGGACATGGTCGTGACCATCACCCACACCGGCTATGTCAAGCGCATCCCGGTGGCCGCCTACCGCGCCCAGAAGCGCGGCGGCAAGGGCGTGTCGGGCGTCAACCTCAAAGAGGACGACGTCATCGACGAGATGTTCATCGCGTCCACGCACGAGTACGTGCTGTTCTTCTCGAGCAAGGGTAAGGTCTATCGCCTGAAGGTGCACGAGCTGCCGGTGGGTACGCGCCAGGCGCGCGGTACCGCAATCGTCAACCTGCTGCCCTTCGAGGAGGGCGAGAAGATCGCGAGCGTCATCAGCTGCCGCGAGTTCCCTGCCGACGAGTACCTGATGTTTGCCACCAAGAGCGGCATGGTCAAGAAGACCGTAATGAGCGCATATGACCGCAGCCGCCGCGACGGCCTGATCGCTATCAACCTGCGTGACGACGACGCGCTGCTGAACGTGCGCCGCGTGCGCGAGGGCGACAAGATTATCCTGGCCACCACCGCGGGCAAGGCGATCATGTTCTCCGAGGAGCAGGTGCGCGCCACCGGTCGCGATACTAGCGGCGTTCGCGGTATCGGTATGAAGGACGGCGTGAGCGTTCTGGGCATGGAAGTCACTAACGGCAACGGCGATCTATTCGTCATCACCGAGCGCGGCTACGGCAAGCGCACGCCGGTCGCGGACTACCCGGAGCAGAATCGCGGCGGCCAGGGCGTCTACACCATCCAAATGACCGAGCGTAAGGGCAACCTCGCGGCCATGAAGACGGTGGGCCCGCAGCACGAGTTGTTCATCGTGACGGAGGGCGCGACGGTCATTCGCGTCAAGACCGATGAGATTAGCCAGACTGGCCGCGCTACCCAGGGCGTCAAGATGATGACCGTCGACGACAACGACCGCATCTGCGCCGTAGCCCGCATGACGGCCGCCAAGGAGAAGCCCGAAGGCGAAGGCGCCG
This sequence comes from uncultured Collinsella sp., assembly GCA_902405995.1. GTDB lineage: Bacteria > Actinomycetota > Coriobacteriia > Coriobacteriales > Coriobacteriaceae > Collinsella. Next base: position 259 of record CABPCG010000017.1, on the reverse strand, counting down.
AGGCCGCAACCGACGCCGAAGAGGCCCCAGTCGACCTAGGCGACGGCAACGACATGCCAGAGGATCTCCTAGACGAGTAAGAGGCCCTAGCTGGTAGAAAATATCAGACCCCATATATCGGCGGTCGGCGCACCTGCGCGCCGACCGCTTTTTTGAAAACCTTGGGACCCCATGGTCGCCGGGCTGACGAGATGGTTTTGGTTTGTCGCGAGTTCCGCACGCAAAGAAGGCCACTTAATGTGGCCTTCGTCTTGCGCAG
>CABPCG010000016.1 GCA_902405995.1 uncultured Collinsella sp. | reverse complement strand
GCCAGACCGGAGGGGCGCCGGGGGCGGGAATCTGGGCGTACACATTTCCTACACAATTTGGGATCCGACTAACGTTTGCCAGCCGTTAACTACCGCTCACCGAGCATCTCTTTATATAAGGCAGTCTCATGGTTAAAGCGGATACGTTCCCCTAGCTAAAGCACAGCCAGCATCGAGCAACTCATCACGCTCTTCCACCGAGAACCCCTCGGCGTAGACGCGCACCACTGGTTCGGTCCCGCTAGGACGGACCAGCAGCCACGTGTCATCCTCGAATGCTAAACGCAAGCCATCCATATGACTAACGTTTTGCGGCACCTTGCCACAAATCGACTTGGGGTTTACGCCCGGCAGCAGGGTTCGTAACGTTTCGGCATCTTCGGCCTCAAGGCGCAAATCGCGTCGACCGTAACTCGTCTTACCAAAACTGTCCTCGAGTTGGTCGACCAGAACGCCCAAAGGCGCGTCCGTCTTTGCCATAAGCTCACACAGAATCAGACAGGCGAGGATTCCATCGCGCTCGGGCATATGCGCGGCGATGCCGATACCACCGGCTTCCTCGCCGCCTATGAGGACGCCACCCTTCTTCATCTCTGCCGCTATATATTTGAAACCGACTGGTTTGACGGTCACGCGGCAGCCAAGCGCCTCGGCAATGCGACGCACGAGCGTCGAGCACGAAAGATTGACGACGACGCGTCCCTCCAAATTACGAAATTGAACCAAGTCGCCCAAAACGAGCGCCATGATCTGATGCGGATGTATATATCTGCCGCGCTCGTCAACCGCGCCGATACGGTCGGCGTCGCCGTCGGTCACCAGGCCAGCGCAAGCTCCGTCCTCGATAACCGTATGCTCGCAAGCGTCCACCCACGGCTCAACGGGGTCGGGGCAGATATCTTCTTGGTCAGGCGCCTGCCCGGCGTGAATCTCGTGCACCTCAACGCCAAGCTCGCGCAGCAAGTCGGCTAGATAGCCCTGGGCTGCGCCGCCCATGGGGTCAACAACCACGCGCAGGTGCGCGGCGCGGATGGCTTCGGCATCGACAAACGATGCCACCGCTTGCATATAGTCAGGAATGATATCCGCGGTGCGATATTGCCCCTCGATCCCCATTGGCTCGGGAGCCATGGTCTCTTCGAGCTCTTCGATGACATCCTGGTTGGCGGTCGAGCCGTCACCCATGCGAATCTTGAGACACAGATAACCCTGCGGATGATGGGACCCCGTCACCATGAGCGCGCCGCACGCCTCACCGTCATAAGCCGCCGCCCACGTAAGGGCAGGGGTCGGAACAGGTCGCGAAGCGAGCACGGCGTCTAGCCCGTGCGCTGCTAGCACACCCGCCGCAAGCTCAGCGAACTCGCGCGCCAGGGGCCGAGTGTCGAACCCTATATATACCGTTTTGCCCGGATTGGTCTTTTGCCACAACTCGCCGACGGCATCGGCGATACGGGCAACGTTATCGGCAGTGAAGTCCTCATCGACGCGAGCGCGCCAACCGTCAGTTCCAAAATGAATTATCGCGCACACGCGCAGACACCTCACAGTGTTTGGATCATGGTACGCATGAGGTATACCCGCGATACACGCTCGGCAACCTGCCGGCACCAGCATTCACCATTTGGGCAAATGCTGCCGAGGACATGCAGGCAATAAAAAAACCGCCCCGTATGGAGCGGTTTTGCCCTTTATATATCGAGCGCCTCGGCCATCGCTGCCGTAGTGATTGCCGTGGTTCCACAGCAACTGCCCACCATTGCGGCACCGGCATGTCTCCATTCGATGCATGCGCGCGCGAAAGCTTCGGGGTTCTCGTGCCATACGGGGCCATCCTGAGTCTGGACCGGATCGCCCACGTTGGGACGCACCGTGACGGGAGTAGTCGCCGATGCAACCATCCTGGGCACCGCCGCGTTCGCGGCCGCAAGCGAACAGCAATTAACACCAACCGAGTTTGCGCCGTGTTTTTCGGCGTACAAAACGGCTGCCTCGATGTTGAGGCCATCGCCCAACAGGTCGCCCTTATCGTCAACGACAAAACTCACCAGAACAGGCATGCCGTCGGCGGCATCTCGGGCGCCGGCAAGCATGGGCTGCAAATTACGGATAGACGTCACCGTCTCGATCAGCAGACCGTCAACACCAGCATTGAGCAAGGCGTGCGCCTGTTCGCGCGCAATGCCTCGGATCTCACGAAACTCGGCCGAGTCCTCGGCAAACCACTCAATACCGATCGGACCCATCGAGCCCAGCAGCAGCTGAGGGTGCGCCTGGCGGGCATCGTCGACGGCCCCGCGATTGACCTCCGCCACGGACGGCGCAATCTGGTCGTGCTTGAGGGCATAGCTTGATGCCTGAAAGGTATTGGTAATGAGCACCTGCGCACCGGCGGCGACATACAAGCGATGGATACGAGAAACGGTCTGCGGCTCCGCCAGATTCCAAAACGCCGGTGGAATATCGGCGGCGTCGTACTCACTCAACAGAACACTGCCCATGGGGCCCTGCGCCAACAAGGTCTCGCTCGACAAGCGGCGCGTAAGTTCCTCGGCACCAAAGCGGTTGTAATAACTCGTATCCATATATATCCCGCTATTCCTCGACGCTGATTCCCTGCTTTTCGAGATAGGCGAGCCAGCGGCTCATCGTGTCCTCGGATAGCGCATGCTCCATCATGCAGGCCTCGGAATCGGCTCGCTCAAATTCGACACCGAGCTCCTGAACCAAAAACGTGCGGATGAGGCGATGACGGTACCAGATAGCCGTGCCAACCTCGCGGCCGCGATCGGTCAGGATTACCTTGCCATAGTGCGATTGCTCGACAAGCTCGGATGCCTTGAGCGCCGAAACCGCTTTATTGACCGATGCCTTGGAGACGCCAAGGCGCTGCGCGATGTCGACCGATCGCACGCCGTTGGTTTCCCCCTCTTCGCTTTCAATGCGAACCATGCACTCCAAGTAGTCTTCGTTCGCCACCGTCAGATGTAGTTCGCGCGAGCTATTTGTCGTATCCATGATCTTCCGTCCCTTCTGCATTCAATGGCTGATTCTACCCCATCCAAGCGTCGCGGTATGCCGTGGCATACCGTGCTAGAGTTCTTGTTGCACACGACGACCAAGATTGGAGCGGTCTTTATGGAAAACACCACCACGAACCCCGATGTCCTCGAGCGCTTTTTGCGCTACGTCCAGATCAACACGCAGTCCGAGGATGCAAACTGCGAACAGGTACCTTCGAGCGCCGTTCAGTTTGACCTTGCCAACGTGCTGGCTGAAGAGCTGCGCGAGCTTGGGGCGGAAGATGCCCACGTGACCGAGCATGCCTATGTCTGCGCGCATATCCCCGCAAGTGCGGGCGCTGAGGACAAGCCCGCCCTGGGCCTGATCGCCCATCTCGACACCACCGAAGTTGCACCGGGCGCCGGCGTGAAGCCGCACATCGTACACTACGAAGGCGGCGACCTGGTCTGCGGCACGGTTGACGGTAAGCCCGTTGCCATGAGTACCGCCAAGCTTCCCGCCCTGAACGACCTCGCGGGTGAGGACTTGGTCTGCAGCGATGGCACCACGCTGCTGGGCGCGGACGACAAGGCAGGCGTCGCCGAGATCATGTCGCTTGTCGCGCGTATCGCTCAGGACCCTTCTCTGCCCCATCCCGCACTCGGCATTTGCTTCTGCCCTGACGAGGAGATCGGTCACGGAGCCGAGCTGTTGGATATCGATACCTTTGGCTGCAAGTACGCCTACACGGTCGACGGCGGCCCCATCGGCGAGCTGGAGTGGGAGTGCTTTAACGCCGCCGAGGCGACCATCCGCTTTGAGGGCCAGTCCATCCACCCGGGCGACGCCAAGGGCCGTATGGTCAACGCAGGCAATCTGTTCTGCGACTTCAACGCGTTGCTCCCCTACGTGCAGCGCCCGGAGTATACGGAAGGCTACGAGGGCTTTTATCACCTTGAGGGCGTATCTGCAACCGTCGATCACGCCACGGCGCGCTACATCGTCCGCGACCATGACGCCGCCAAGTTCCAGCAGAAACTCGACCTTATTGATGCCGCCGCCTCGATGCTCAACCAGCGTCTGGGTGAGGAGCGCGTAACGGTCGAGATTAAGCAGCAGTATCGAAATATGGCCGAAATCGTTCGTGACTATCCCGAGCTTATTGATGTTGCCAAGGAAGCCTACCTTGCCTGCGGCGTTGAGCCCCAAGTGCTGCCGATTCGCGGCGGCACCGACGGCGCGCAGCTGTCGTTCCGCGGTCTGCCCTGCCCCAACCTTTCCACCGGCGGCTATTGCTACCACGGCGTCAACGAGTTCGTCCCGGTCAGTTCGCTCGTCAAGATGACCGACGTGCTCCAGGAGCTCGTCGCCCGCTTTGCATAAGCCTGGCTGCACAAGTCAAAAAGACGAATCGCCCCGTCCTCAACCGAGAACGGGGCGATTTTTTGCTGCAATGAGAACAGGTTGACGCACGCCAGCCTCTTAACGCAAGGAGTGTCCCAAACTGCCGGCACAAAAGGAACGTCCCCAAGTGCCGCAAAATGACGACATCCACTCTCGCTTTGTGGGTAGTCATTGGGGAGGTTCTTGTTTGACTAGTCGTTTAAGAACGTCCCCAATGACTACCCAACGACTAGTCCGGACCAAGGCAACGCCGATGTTTTGGCAACGACAGCGAAAACCCGCCAGAGCGAGCAAGGTGCCTTGAAACGAGGCGGCATTGATCTTTTGATCATGCCGCCGAAGTTGAAAGGCAGATTGCCGCTCTGGCGGGTTTGCAGCGTCAACTGGTTACGCGGGCTGGTAAGCCCGCGTAACCCTAATAGTTGGCCTCGTAACCGTTGCCGTCGCCGGTGGGCTCTTCGTAGTAGTCCGAATCGCTCGAATCGCTTGAGCCATCGGAATCGTCAGAGCTGACCGATGAGGTTGCGGTACCGTTTGCGTAGTCGTCAGACGTGTTGTTGTTCAGGTCGCCGATCGTAGAGCTGGAACCGTCGGAAAGACCCATGGTGTTGGGACCCTTGGGATCCTTGCCGGCATCGACGCGCTCCATCATTTCCTTGAGCTCGTCCTCGTAGACAAAGACGTAGCTCACACCGTCGATCATGGTGCTGTCGTCGGCGTACGAGGGCAGGTTGGCCGAGTAGATACCGTCGACATCCATACCGCGCATGGCATTGACCGTAGCCACGATATCCTGAACGCTCATATCGGTTACGAGCATATCGGACAGCGAATTAACCAGGCCAAAGATCTTCGTGGCATCGAAGTTATTGAGAATCTGGTTGGCAAGGGCGCCAAGCACCTGACGCTGGTGGCGCATGCGCGTGTAATCGCCGTCGGCATAGGTGTAGCGGCAGCGGGCATAGGTAAGGGCGGTGGCACCGTCCATATGCTGCTGGCCAGCGGTAATCTTAATATCCAGGTGCTCGGGGTCGTCAACATCATCGGTTGCGTTAATGTCGATACCGCCAACCGAATCAATCAGCGCCTGCATACCGTCGAAGCTGACCTCGGCATAGTGGGAGATCTGAACACCGCACAGCTCGTTGACCGCCTCGACCATGGCCTCGGCGCCGCCAACGGTATGGCAGGCGTTGATCTTCATGGTCTCGCCCTTGTACTCGACCTTGGTGTCGCGCGGAACGGAAATGAGCGTCGCCTGCTTTTGCGTGGGGTCGATGCGTGCCAGGATAATCGAGTCGGCACGATACGTATCCTCGCCCGGACGGCCGTCGGTGCCAAGAAGCAGCACGTAGAACGGATCCTTTGCCTCATCGGTGTCAACCAGAACCCGACGCAGATTGTCGGTAATGACATTAGAATCGCCGAGCTTGCCCATAATGGTGGCAAACCACAGGCCGGCAGCGGTAGTGGCACTCAGCAGCACGCCAAGCACGACAATGAGCGCGACGTGACGAATCGTGTGGCTACGGCGGCGTTGACGAGCGCGCTCGGAATAGCGAGCCACGTTATCGCGACTGTAGATCTTGGCCTGCGCACCAGTTGAGCGTCTTCGGGTGGTGGTATCCGCGAGGGGCTTTTTATTAAACATAGGCAACCTGTATTAGTAGATGACGGGATCGGGGACGGTAGCATGCTCGACATGCGCGCCGAGCGCCTGCAGCTTTTCGACAAACTGCTCGTAGCCGCGCTTGATGTGATGGATAGCCGAAACCTCGGTCGTCCCGTCGGCGATCAAGCCCGCTACGACGAGGGCCGCTCCGCCGCGCAGATCGGGCGAGGTAACCTGCGCACCCGAGAAACCCTTGACGCCATGAATCATGGCGTGGTGGCTCTCGATGCGAATATCGGCACCCATTCGTACCAACTCTGATGCGAACATAAAACGATTCTCGAAGATGTTCTCGGTGATAACGGAGCTGCCGTCGGCAAGGGCGGAGAGTACCATAATCTGCGCCTGCATGTCCGTCGGGAAGCCGGGGAACGGAAGCGTCTGGATGTCGACCGGCTTGATACGCTCGGCACGGTTCACATGGACGCCATCCTCGACGCGCTCGCAGTCGATACCCATAAGCTCCATCTTCTTGAGCACCATGCCCAAGTGAATGGGGCAAAAGCCCGTGACATCGACACCGCGATCGTCGGCCATCAACGCACCGGCAACGATAAAGGTACCGGCCTCGATGCGGTCGCCCACCACGCGATGGGTAACGGGATGGAGCTCTTCCACGCCTTCGATCGTCACGACGGGCGTACCGGCGCCAACAATCTTGGCGCCCATCTCGTTGAGCATGTTAGCGAGATCGACGATCTCGGGCTCGCGGGCGGCATTGTCGATAACCGTGGTGCCCTGTGCGCGCACAGAGGCCATGATGAGGTTCTCGGTCGCACCGACGCTGGCGAACTCGAGCGTGACGGTGGTACCGCGCAGACCTTGGGGCGCATTAGCGTTGATGTAACCGTGGGCGGTATCGAACTCAACGCCCAGGGCCTCAAGACCAAGAATGTGCATATCGATCTTGCGAGCACCCAGGTTGCAGCCGCCCGGCATGGCAATTTTGGCGCGATGGAAGCGGCCCAGCAGGGGTCCCATGACGGCGGTGGAAGCGCGCATCTTGGCAACGAGCTCGTAGGGGGCCTCCCATGAATCGACCTGAGAGGTATCAATCTCGAGCGTGTGCTCGTCGAGAACATCGATCGTAGCGCCCATGCCCTTGAGCACCTTGCCCATCACGTGGACATCGGAAATATCGGGCACGTTCTGCAGCGTCGTCTTGCCCGGCGCCAGAAGCGTTGCCGCCATGAGTTTGAGCGCGGAGTTCTTGGCGCCCGAGACGGGCACGGAGCCTCCGATGGCGTGGCCACCCTCAACGCGGATAATATCCAAGGTCTACCCTTTCAAAAAGCATGCCCGGGGTGGCTGGGCCATCCCGGGCATGATGTGTTCGCAAATGGTCGAACGCTAAATCGTTTGACTATTGGGCAAGCTTGAGCTTACACCATGCGATTTCATTATAGAGGTAGGCGCGGCGTGCATCATCCTCCGACAAATTACCCAGCTTCTCTTCAAAACCTTGAATATCAGCTTTAAGCTTGTCGGCATCGACGGTCGCCAAATCGCAAGCGCGCTCGGCGAGAACGGTCACGACATCGTCCGCAACCTGGGCATAGCCGCCGGCCACGGCAAACGTGTGGTCGACAGTGCCCATGGCCTTATCGGAAACGCGAACGTAACCGCGGTCGATCGTGCAAATCTCGCTGGAGTGAGCAGGCAGGACGCCAAACTCGCCATCCGTGGACGGAATCGACACAAACGCAGCGTCGCCCTCATAGGCGCAGCTCACGGGGCACACGATGCGGATACGCATAACCTACTTCTCCCCCATCTTGCGGGCGCGCTCGCGCACGTCCTCAATCGTGGAAGCATAGCGGAAAGCCTGCTCGGGCAGGTCATCGGCCTTGCCGTCGACAATCTCGGCGAAAGAGCGGACGGTATCCTCGACGCGGACGTAGACACCGGGGTTGCCGGTGAACTTCTCGGCGACGTGGAAGGACTGCGAGAGGAACTGCTGAATCTTACGGGCACGGTTGACCGTAAGGCGCTGCTCCTCGGACAGCTCGTCCATACCCAGAATGGCGATGATGTCCTGAAGGTCGGAGTACTCCTGCAGGAGCTCCTGGACCTTGACGGCGACACGGTAGTGCTCCTCGCCGACGATCGAGGGATCGAGAGCGTCGGAGGAAGATGCGAGCGGGTCGATAGCCGGGAATAGGCCGAGCGACGAAATGCTACGCGAAAGAACCGTGGTGGCGTCGAGGTGCGTAAACGTCGTGGCAGGCGCAGGGTCGGTCAGGTCGTCTGCGGGGACGTAGACAGCCTGGACGGAGGTAATGGAGCCCGTCTTGGTCGAGGTAATGCGCTCCTGGAGGTCGCCCATCTCGGTTGCCAGCGTGGGCTGGTAACCAACGGCGGACGGCATACGGCCCAGCAGTGCGGAAACCTCGGAACCTGCCTGGGAAAAGCGGAAGATGTTGTCGATGAACAGCAGAACGTCCTGACCACGATCACGGAAATACTCAGCGGTGGTAAGGCCGGCCAGACCGATGCGCAGACGCGCTCCGGGCGGCTCGTTCATCTGACCATAGACCAAGCAGGTCTTGTCGATAACGCCAGACTCGCTCATCTCGAGGAACAGGTCGGTGCCCTCGCGGGTACGCTCGCCGACGCCGGTGAACACCGAGGTGCCGCCGTGCTCCTGGGCGAGGTTGTTGATGAGCTCCTGAATCAGAACGGTCTTGCCGACGCCGGCGCCGCCGAACAGGCCCGTCTTGCCGCCACGGATGTAGGGCTCGAGCAGGTCGACGGCCTTGATGCCGGTCTCGAAGATCTCGGTCTTGGTGGTGAGCTCGTCAAAGCGGGGCGCTGCATGGTGGATGGGGTAGAACTCCTTCACCTCGGGCATGGGCTTGCCGTCGACGGGCTTGCCCATGACGTTCCAAATTCGGCCGAGCGTCTTGGGGCCAACGGGCATCTTCATGGGCTCACCGGTATCGGTGGCGATGAGGCCGCGCTGCAGGCCGTCGGTCGAGGACATGGCGACCGTGCGGACGACGCCGCCCGGAAGCTGGCTCTCGACCTCGAGGATCGTGCTCAGATGACCGATCGGGGTCTCGGCCTCGACCGTGAGCGCGTTGTAGATCGGGGGCACCGCGCCGTCAAACTTGACGTCAACGACAGGGCCGATGATTCGCACGATGCGACCATCACCGGCAGTCGTCTTCTTGGTGGCTTCCTCGACCGCAAGCTTTACGGTGTTATTAGCCATTACTGTTCCTCCAATGCTGAGGCTCCGCCGACGATCTCGTTAATCTCGGTCGTGATCGAAGCCTGGCGCACGCGACTATACGTGCGGGTAAGGGTCGAGATGATCGCGGTGGCGTTTTCCGTCGCGGAGTGCATGGCCTTGCGGCGTGCACCCTGCTCGGCAGCCGCCGAATCGATCAGGGCCTGGTAGATGACCGTCAGGATATAAGACGGCACAAGCTTGCCGAGAACATGCTCGGGAGAGGGCACGAACTCGAACGTGGACGAGATGCGCTTAGGGGCGTCGGTCTCGTTCTTACGCGGACCGTGGGCCATAGCGATCATCTCGGGGTCGAGCGGCAACAGATGCTCGACGCGAAGCTCCTGATCCACGCGGTTCTTGGCGTGGTGGTAGACAAGCTCGACACGGTCAAGCTCACCGGCACGATACGCATCGCAGATATGAGAGGAGATCATGCGGGCCTGATTGAAATCGGGCTCAGAGGAGTTGCCCTCAAAGTGCATGACAACGTTTGCGCGGTCACGGAAATACGTGGCCGGCTTACGCCCGCACGCGATGATCTCGCACTCGATGCCGTCGTTCGCCCAAGAAGCGGCGAGCTTTTCGGCCGTGCGCTCCACCGTCGTATTGAAACCGCCGGCAAGGCCGCGGTCCGAGGCAATAACGACAATCAGGCCATGCTTGACGCTCTCATGCTTCTGCAGCATGGGATCGGTGCCCGAACAGGAGGCGTCGCCGGCGACCGTCAACATGACGTCGGTCAGCGCCTCCTTATAGGGCTCGGCCTGCTTGGAGCGATCGAGGGCACGACGGATCTTGGCCGTAGAGACCATCTCCATCGTGCGCGTGATCTGCTTGGTCGTGGTAACCGAGGAGATTCGCTTCTTAATGTCGCGAAGGTTGGCCATGGGGCTTAGTTCTCCTCTGATCCAGAAACATCCGAATGGTGCTTGGCCATGAACTGCTGCTTGAAGTCGCCGATAACACGCAAGAGCTCAGCCTTGGTGTCATCATCGATCTTCTTGGCGCGAACCTTGTCGAGCAGCAAGCCAAAGCCATTGTCCATGTACTCGATGAGCTCGGCACGGAAAGGCAGCACGTCGGCGATCTCCAGGTCATCCAGGAAGCCCTCGTTGCCAGCGAACAGCGTAACGATCTGCTCGCCAACCTCAAACGGCTTGTAGCGCGGCTGCTTCAGGAGCTCGGTCATGCGAGCGCCATGGGTAAGCTGCTTCTGAGTAGCCTCGTCGAGGTCGGAGCCGAACTGCGTAAAGCCGGCGAGCTCCTGGTACGAAGCGAGGTCCAGACGGAGGTTGCCGGCGACCTGCTTCATGGCCTTGGTCTGCGCATCGCCACCGACGCGGGACACGGAGATGCCCACGTCGACTGCCGGGCGCTGACCCTGGAAGAAGAGCTCGGACTGCAGGTAGATCTGACCATCGGTAATGGAAATGACGTTGGTCGGAATGTAGGCCGAGACGTCGCCGTCCTGGGTCTCGATGATCGGCAGTGCCGTCATGGAGCCGTAACCGTTCTTCTTGGACATCTTGACGGCACGCTCGAGCAGACGAGAGTGCAGGTAGAAGATGTCGCCAGGATAGGCCTCGCGTCCGGGCGGACGATGCAGCGTCAGCGACATCTGACGGTAGGCCACAGCCTGCTTGGACAGGTCGTCGTAGATGACGAGCACGTGGCCGCCGGGGTTGGTCTCGCTGGCGGGCTTGCCGTCCTCGCCGTTGTACATGAAGAACTCGCCGATAGCGGCACCGGCCATAGGCGCGATGTACTGCATAGGGGCGGAATCGGCAGCGGTGGCCGAAACGATGATGGTGTAGTCGAGCGCACCGTGCTGAGCGAGGGTCTCGCGGATGTTGGCAACCGTGGAGGCCTTCTGGCCGATGGCGACATAGATGCAGACCATGCCCTTGCCGCGCTGGTTGAGGATAGCGTCGATGGCGATGGCGGTCTTACCGGTCTTACGGTCGCCGATAATGAGCTCACGCTGACCGCGGCCAATAGGCACCATGGAGTCGATAGCGAGCAGGCCGGTCTGAACCGGCTCGCACACCGGGGTACGATCGATGACGCCGGGAGCCTTGAACTCGATGGGGCGACGGTGCGTGGCGACGATGTCGCCCAGGCCGTCGATGGGCTGGCCGAGCGGATTGACGACGCGGCCGAGCATGGCACGGCTCACGGGGATATCCATAATGCGGCCAGTGGTGCGGCACTCGTCGCCTTCCTTGATGGAGTCGACGGCACCAAACAGAACGGCGCCGACCTCGTCACGGTCAAGGTTCTGGGCAAGGCCGAAGACGGTCTCACCGGTATCGGAGCTCTTGAACTCCAGAAGCTCGCCTGCCATGGCGCTCTTGAGGCCGGAGACGCGCGCGATGCCGTCGCCTACCTCGTCGACCGTTGAAACCTCATGCGTATCGACCGTCGCGGAGAGGCTCGTGAGCTGCTCCTGCAGTTTCTTGGCGATATCCTGGGCATTGAGGGTTTCGGACATTAGGCTTCACCTCCGTACGAATTAGCAGAGTTTGCGAGGGTCTCCTGCGCGATGCGCAGCTGCGTCTTGACGGAAATGTCACGACGCTCGCCGCGGGCCTCGAGCACCAGGCCGCCCACGATAGACGGGTCAACCTGCTCGATAAGGAATACCTTGCGGCCGAAGTCCTGCTCGCATTTCTTAGTGATGGTTTGACGCAGCTCGTCGTCGAGCGGGATCGCCGTGGTGACGGTCACGCCCACTACATCCTCGTCTTCTTCGGCAACATACTTAAAGGCAGCTGCCACCTTGGGAAGAAGGTCGAGCTGGTCGCGCTTGGACATGGTGTCGAGCACGGCGATGATCTCGGGGCTGGCGGAAGCCAAGCGCTCGATCATCTCGAGGTCCTCGAACACATGGTTCTCGGCCTTAGCGGCTTCCAGAAGGGAGCGCGCGTAGGTCTCGAGCACCTTGTCCTGATAGCGGCTAGTCGGCATTCAGGCTACCTGCTTCCTGGATGTAGCGCTCGATGAGCTTCTTCTGCTCGGCATCGTCCTCGAGTGCCTCGCCCACGATCTTGGTGGCGACGGCAACGGACAGGTCGGCGATGGAGCTCGCGGCACCAGCGTAAATGGACTTGCGCTCGTCCTCGACGGTCGTATGGGCCTTGGCGATGATCTCCTCGGCCTCCTTGTGAGCAGCCTCGATGATACGGGCGCGCTCGGACTCGGCGTCCTTACGGGCCTCGAGAACGATGTCGGCAGCCTGACGACGGGCGTCGGTGACGATCGAGTCGGACTCAGCGCGCTTGGCGATAGCCTCCTGCTTGGTCTTCTCGGCCTCGTCGAGGCTCTCCTCGATCTTCTTGCCGCGCTCCTCCATGGTTTTCATGATGCCCGGCAGGGCGACCTTGGCCAGCACGATCCAGATAATCAGGAAGGCGATAAGCGCCGGGATGAACTCCGCCATCTTAGGGATGAGGATGTCCGCACCGGCAGCGCCGTCCTCGGCGAACGCGGAAACCGGCATGAGCAGCGCGGCCGCGGACGCGGAGAGTGCGATCGCGCTCTTCTGGGATGAAAGATTCATACTTGACGCTCCGTGCTATTTAACGATCAGCGCGACAACGAAGCCGATCAGAGCCAGAGCCTCGCCGAAGGCGGAGCCCATAATGAAGACGGTGAACACGCGGCCCTGGACCTCAGGCTGACGGGCCATAGCACCCGTAGCACCCAGAGCAGACAGGCCGATAGCAAGACCAGCGCCGATAACACCGAGACCGTAACCGATAACTCCCACGATTCCTCCTTTGTCGTGCGTGTCTTATTTCACGCAGGATAACCTTTTTATAACTGCCGGGCTCCATGGGTACGGGCACCGGCGGTTTAACGAATTACCTTACCTTTAAGGCGCGAACGGAAGACTACTCCTCCTCCGCGACCTCCTCTGCCTCGGAGACATACACGGCGGTAAGGACCGTGAAGACGTAAGCCTGGATGGCGCCGACCACAAGCTCGATCGCATAGATCAGGATGAGGATGGCAAGCCAGGCCAGCGAAGGCAGGGCGCCAACGGCGTGGGCCGCGGAAACCTGCTGAAGCAGCGGCTGCATGAACATGCTCGCCATGATGGCGAACGAGCCCATGACCACGTGTCCTGCGAACATGTTGCAGAACAGACGGACGGCGAGCGTGATGAGGCGCAGGAAGGTCGAGAAAAGCTCGACGACCCACACGAGCACGTTCATCGGGAAGCTCACGCCCTGCGGGGCGAGGCTCTTGATGTAGCCGATCACGCCGTGAGCCTTGCATCCGTAGTAGATGAAGTACACGAAGGCGAAAATGGCGAGTGCGGCGGTGGAGCCGATTGCGCCGGTGCCGGGCTTCATTCCCGGAATCAGGCCGATCATGTTATTGATCAGGATGAACAGGAAAAGCGAGCACAGGAACGGGAAGTGCTTCTTCCAGTTCTCACCCACGACACCCTTGCCGATATCGTTCTCGACGTACTCGATGATGTACTCGAAACCGTTGACGAAGAAGCCCTTGGGAACCAGGGTCTGCTTCTTCTTGAACACGGCCAGGACGATCAGGAGCACGATCGTGGAGACGATCAGCCAAAACGAGTACTGCGTGATGCCGCAGCTCAGATCGCCCACGACAGGGGTGGAGCTGAACTCGCTGACCAGATGATTAATCTCATCAGGCAGCTTTTCAAAAATTTCCACGACTTACCTTTCGACCTCATGAGGATCTCGCAGCGCCTTGGCGACACGAACCGCGCAGGCGGCCATAAAGGCCACGAAGCCGATCGCCTCGCCCAGGAGGAACATGCGAAATGCCTCTCCGAACAACACAAACACAACCAAGGTAAAGACGAGCAGGGCGATTGCCGAGACCGCCAGACTCACCATACCCTTGAGCATGTCCGCATTCTGTTTATCGTCAAGAACCGGCTTGAGCGTAAAGACAAAGGGAAGGAAGGCAATTGCGCCCGCGATGGCGCCTGCAACGATAGCGAGCAGATCGGCTATCTGAAACACTGGCGTCCTCACTTTCCTTTTTAACGCTTCACAGAACAGTTCCCGCCAAACATTGGTGACTATTGTACGAGCCAATCGCTAAAGTACAACCGAAAAAGCATCGGTTAATACGCACCTGTTCGTTTTCTTAAGACCTTCTTTATGCCGCAGGTACGGTAATACGTTTTTCTCGAACCCTGCAGGGCAAAACGTCCGTTAACAGGAGTGCGCGCGGTCGCCTTTTGTTCGTCCGCGCGCACCGTTTCTTCGTATTTGCAGCCGCGGCCGTTTAGCCCAGCGACTAGAGCGTGCCGTAGATGCGGTCGCCGGCGTCGCCGAGGCCGGGAACGATGTAGGCAGCCTCGTTGAGATGGTCGTCGATGGCGCAGGTATAGATATGCACATCTGGGTCCTTCTCGGTCAGCGACTTGAGGCCCTCGGGGGCCGCGACGATGCACAGCATGCGGATGTCCTTGACACCGCGCTCGCGCAGGTAGCTGATGGCCATCTCGGCCGAACCGCCCGTGGCAAGCATGGGGTCGACGACCAGGCAGATGCGCTGGTCGATATCCTTGGGCATCTTGCAGTAATACTCGTGCGGCTCGTGGGTGACCTCGTCGCGCTCCATGCCGATGTGACCCACGCGAGCGGAGGGCACCAGGTCGAGGATGCCGTCGACCATGCCAAGGCCCGCACGCAGGATGGGCACGATGGCGAGTTTCTTGCCGGCAAGCTGTTTGAACGTGGCGGTAGTGATGGGGGTCTCGACCTCGACGTCTTCCATAGGCAGGTCGCGCATGGCCTCGTAGCCGTCAAAAAGCGCGAGTTCGCGCACGAGCTGGCGGAACTGGTTGGTGCCGGTGTTTTTGTCGCGCAGGATCGACAGCTTGTGCTGGACGAGCGGGTGATCGACAAGCGTCACACGGGACGCATCGTAGGTGACGGTCATGGATTGATTGCCCCTTTCGTTGCGGCCGCAAAACGGCCTTGCTGACAAGGCGCGCAGCAATGTTGCCGCCGCACGCCATGCATTAGTTTAGCGGTTTGTTGTATCGAGCAGCCCATCGCAGCCCTACTGTGAGGTGCTGAGCGAGCGCCTGACTGCATCACGCCAGCCCGCAAGGTTTTGCTCGCGGCGCTCGGCGGACATGTGGGGAAGGAAGGTCCTAACGATCTGGGCATTTTGCTCCAGCTCTTCCAGGTCTTCCCAATAGCCGACGGCAAGACCCGCCAAGTACGCGGCACCGATTGCCGTGGTCTCCACCGTCTCGCATTGCAGCACGGGGATATCCAGCAGGTCGGCCTGGAATTGCATGATGAACTCGTTGCGCGAGGCACCGCCATCGACAGACAGGCGCTCAATCGAAAGCCCCACGTCCTGCTCCATGGCGCGCAGCACGTCGTAGCTCTGATATGCCATGGATTCGCAGGCGGCACGTACGATGGTCGCACGGCTCGAGGCGCCGGTCAGACCGCACACGATACCGCGAGCATGCGGGTCCCACCAGGGAGCACCCAAACCCGCAAAGGCGGGAACGAAGTAGCAGCCCTCGTTGTCGCTAATCGAAGCAGCGAGTTGTGCCGACTCGCTCACGCTCGAGATGATGCCCATGTTGTTGCGAAGCCAGTTCATGGTAGAACCGGCAGCAAAGATGGAGCCCTCGAGCGCATAGCTGATCTTCCCGTTCGCAGCGATACCGATGGTGGAGACCAGACCGTTCTTGGATTCGACGATCTCGTCGCCGGTGTTCATGAGCATAAAGCAGCCCGTGCCATAGGTGTTTTTGGTCTGGCCGGGATGGAAGCAGCAGTGACCGAACAGCGACGCCTGCTGGTCGCCCGCCACACCCATGATGGGCGGCATGTTGGTCATGATGTCGCTCGCGACGCGGCCGTAGTCACCCGAGCTCCAGCGAACCTCGGGCATCATGGAACGTGGAACGTCAAAGAGCGCCAGCAGGTCGTCGTCCCAATCGAGCGTATGGATATTAAAGAGTGCCGTGCGGCTGGCATTGGTGTAGTCGGTGGCAAAGACCTGGCCGCCGGTGAGGTTGTAGATGAGCCAGGTGTCGATGGTGCCAAACATGAGGTCGCCCGCCGCCGCGCTCTCGCGTGCGCCGTCGACGTTGTCGAGAATCCACTGTACCTTGGAGGCCGAGAAATACGGGTCGAGCGTGAGTCCCGTGCGGGAGCGCACCAGCTCCTCGCAACCCTGTTCAACCAACGCGTCGATTGCCGGCGCGGTACGGCGGCACTGCCATACGATGGCGTTATAGATCGGCTGACCGCTCACGCGGTCCCAGACCACCGTGGTCTCGCGCTGGTTGGAGATGCCGATGGCGGCAATGCGGTCGGAGTGGATACCGCTCTTAAACTGGACTTCCATCATGACGGCGATCTGGCTGGCAAGGACCGCCATGGGGTCTTGCTCTACCCAACCGGGACGTGGGAAGCTGGTTTTGACGCTGCGACGTGCCTGCGCGACGATGCATCCGTACTCGTCGACGATGGTCGCAAGTACCGAGGTGGTGCCGCAGTCGAGCGCCATGATGTAGGAACCGCCAAAGTTAAACGAGGCATCTTCCATGCCCAGGCTGCCCAGATTCAACGACATCGCTTACACCTTTCTATTGCATCGGGTCGGACAGGACCCGTTCGATCTCTGATGCGGGAAGTGCGCCTTGGCGCAGGATCTGGAGCCCGCCGTGCTGGAACGACACGATGGTCGAGGCGTCGCGACACGGGGTCTCACCGGCGTCGACGGCAACATCGACCCCCTCCAGGATGCGACCCTCGACGGCAGCAAAGCTTGCCGGCGAGGGCGCGCCGTGCGTGTTGGCGCTCGTGCAGGCAAGAGGGCTGCCGCAGGCGCGAATGAGCGCCTGCACCACGGGCGAGGCCGAAGCGCGAAGTGCCACCGTGTCGTCGGCGGCGCGCATAAAGGTCGGCACGCAGGGGGCCGCCTTGACCACGATAGTCAGGGCGCCCGGCCAGCATCGTCGAGCGAGCACGCGGGCCTCGTTAGGGACATCCACGCCATAGCGGTCGAGTGCCTCGGCATCATCGACCAGCCAGGCAACCGTTTGGGTGAGCTCGCGCTGCTTGAGGGTAAAGATACGACGATAGCCGGTACCGAGTGCGGGGACCGCGGCGCCGTTGACGGTGGCCTGCGAATCTCGCGGCCACGATGGGAATTCGCTTGTATCTTGAGGCACGGCGTCCGAAAAGGCGTTGACTGCAACGGCGACACCGTAGACGGTCTCGGTCGGGATCAAAGCCAGGCCGCCGCGGCCGAGCACCTCGGCCGTGCGCTCGACGGCAAGCCGATGCGGCTCGCGCGTTCCCTCGTATACCCGATAGACCGTCTGCATGTGTATGCCAGCCCCTTACGCTCTGGTGCAAGTTTGTTTACTGTGGGGCATTCTCGCACGAAACGTTCAACCTATTTGCCCAGAGCGCATGTTGGTTTGGTGAGCGGCTCTAGTAGTCGGTGAAAGTGAGGGGGTTATTGGACTGCGACGAACTTCTTTGGCCTGCCGGCGTGGCGTTCTTGGGCGGCGTAGCGCTCGATGCTGTCTATCGTTATCATCCGACGGCCGTCGACGAGTTCAACATCGAGCTTTCCGGCTTTGACCAGCGCGGTAATCCGCGGAGCGGAGACTTTGAGGTCCAGCGCTGCGTCTTTAAATGTTCGGCACGCCGCTTCCCGAGCGTCCTCGTGGTCGATTTCGACTGAAAGGGCCACGACCTCGGCCGAGCGTTCGTACCCTGCCGGAGTCAAACCGTTGTTGAGGTCGTCGGCCAAAAACGCCATCAGTGCCTCGGTGGCATGGGCAATCGCTTCTTCGCGCGTATCGCCATCGGCAAAGGCGCCGGGAATCTGCGGGAAGCTGGCGCAGTAACCGTCGTCTTCTTTTATGAGAACGCAGTCATAGGTAAATCGCTGCCTCATTTTGCCTCCAACTACCATCCAGCTTGGCGACGAATACTTGCCCACGTGCCCTTCTTTGGTCGATCGCCACCAGAGCCGTTCACGGTGACAACACGGTCACCAGAAACATACTTAGCATGACTACCGACTTGCGCGACCTTCACGAATCCATCGTGCTTGAGTAGGGCAATGATTTCCCGAAAGGTAGGAGGTTGCATGGGCCGACCTCTTTCAGCCGTCCTAATTATAAACTAATTTATAATTTTTGCTAACCAGTTAATAAATATTACTGGCGCTGTTTGGGCTCGGTGACGATGGCTCGGACGATGCGGGGGCGATCGGTGAGGTCGTGGACGATGCGCACGTCCGACAGGCCCGCTTGGCGGCAGAGCTCGGCCGCAGCGTCGAGCGCGCCCTCGTAGAGCTCGCAGGCAAAGAGGCCGCCGGCGCGCAACATGTAGGGCGCCGCGTTGAGCAGGCGGCGGAAGATATCCAGGCCGTCGGCGCCACCCTCGAGCGCTAGATCGGGCTCAAAGTCCTTGACCTCGTGCGGCAGCGAGCGCATAACGTCGGTCGGGATGTAAGGCGGGTTGGAGACGAGCACGTCGAAGGTGCCCCACTCGTCGTGGGGAATGGAGCTCACCAGGTTGGTGAGGCTGAAGGCAACCTCATCTGCCGTGAGGCCGAGCGCGTCGCGGTTTTTGGTGGCCAGATCGATAGCACGCGGCTCAATATCGGTAGCGGTGCAGGTAACGTGGCCGCGGCGCTCCCAAGCAAGAGAGAGCGAGATGCAGCCCGTGCCGCAGCCGACCTCGAGAACGCGAGCAGTGCGGGGCTCGGCTGGGGCAGGCGCAGCGGCATCCTGAGCTGAAACCGTCTCCTGGTCGGCACCCTCAATGGCGATGCCGTATTCGTCGAGCTCGGGCTCGGGGGTTTCCATGGCCTCTGCTTCTGCCGCCTGCGCGGCGGCTTCCTCGGCCTCGCGATCGGCCAGTTCCTCGGCATAAGCGCGACTGCCCAGCACATCGCCGCCTAGCGCCGCCTCGTCGGCAGCTGTGAGGTTGGCGGCACGGCGCTCGGCCGTCGCTCGCTCGTCGGCCAATGCGGCCTCGGCCTTGCGTGCCTCCTCGACCTCATCGTTCCAAGGCAGCTCAACACGCTGACGGGCAGCGGCCTCGGGGCTCAGTACCTCGGCATCCAGATAATTGAGGACTTCCTCGACGAGCATCTCGGTCTCGGGGCGCGGAATGAGCACACCGGGGGCGCACGCGACGTCGATCATGCGAAACTGCGTGCTGCCCGTGATGTATTGCAGCGGCTCGCCCTTAGCGCGGCGGACAACGGCCGCATGCATGGTCTCGAGCTGGGCCGCGTTAAGCGTCTCGTCCATACGCATATATAGGTCAATGCGCGCCAGGCCCGTGGCGGCGCACAGCAGCCACTCGGCAGAAAGACGGGGGTGCTCCTCGCCGCGCTCGGCCAGGTACTCCTTGGTCCACTCGAGACAACGCTTGATGGTCCAAATCTCGTTTGCCATGGGGCCCTCCCCTCTTAAGCGCCGGACGGCGCGCGAATGTCGGAGCAGATTGTACGCGAGGCCAGCGCTTGGCAAGGGGCGATTAAAGGCGATTATCGAGAATCAGCCCAGAATTTTGCTTGGAGCCTGCCTAGAGTGTTCATTCGTCGACGTCTAAATCTGCATCCGTCAAGCTTTTGGCAAGGTTGCCCCAAAACTGACCAATATCTAACCAAGAACTTGCCACATCGCTTGACGCACGACCCATCAAAAATCGCTCCGCGACTTCTTGAACGATATTTTGAGCAATATTTTCGATAGCGGACTTATGCCGTCAATTACCTTAAGCAGGTAAGCAGCTCAAATGCCATAACAGCCGACTGAATAACATCTCAAAGCAATGTACCCAACCTAGTCATTTAAGAACGTCCCCAATGACTACATCTAAGGCGCCGCAGGTTGAGCATAAGTCAGCGAAAACGCCCCTAAGCGAGCAAGGTGACGTGAAAGAGGAGGGAAGCGTACTTTGGTACGCGACCGACGATTGAACGTCAGATTGCCGCTTAGGGGCGCTTGCAGCGTCGAGCCGTTACGCGGTTTGGTAAAACCGCGTAACCCGTTACACAGCCTGTGCCAGCTTCTCGGCTCGCTCGGCGGCGGCGAGCGCCTCGATGACGGTGCCGAGCTGATCGCCCAGAAGGACGCCGTTGTAGGTGGAGTTGAAACCGATGCGGTGATCGGTCACGCGGTCCTGGGGCTGGTTATAGGTACGGATCTTCTCGGAACGGTTGCCGTGGCCGATCTGGCTCTGGCGCTCGGCACCGAGCTCTGCCTGCTGCTTCTCGAGCTCCATCTCGTACAGACGGGCGCGCAGCATCTGCATGCAGACTTCGCGGTTCTGGATCTGGGAGCGCTGTTCCTGCGACTGCACCACGGTGTTGGTGGGCAGGTGGGTGATGCGCACGGCGGAATAAGTGGTGTTAACGCACTGACCGCCAGGACCGGAGGCGCAGTAGGTGTCGATACGCAGGTCGGACTGGTTGATCTGGACGTCGATCTCCTCGGCCTCGGGAAGTACGGCGACGGTCGCCGTGGAGGTCTGGATACGGCCCTGGGACTCGGTCTTGGGAACGCGCTGGACGCGGTGCACGCCGGACTCGAACTTCATGACGGAGTAGACGCGGTCGCCCTCGACCTTGAACTCGATGGACTTAAAGCCGCCGGCCTCGCTGGGGCTGGAGTCGAGCACGGTGGTCTTCCAGCCGCGCGACTCGCAGAAGCGCTGATACATCTTGTACAGATCGCCGGCAAAGATGGCCGCCTCGTCGCCACCAGCGGCGGAGCGAATCTCGACGATGGTGTTCTTGTCGTCGTTGGGGTCGCTCGGGATGAGCATGTACTTAATGTCTTCCTCGAGCTGGGGAAGCTTAGCCTCGTTTTCGGAGATGTCCATCTGGAGCATCTCCTTCTCATCGGCATCGGTAGTATCGTGGAGCATTTCCTTGGCGGCCTCGATGTCATCGAGCGCGCCGATGTACTCGCGCGAGGCAGCGATGAGGTCGGACTGGTGCGCGTACTCCTTGTTGAGACGCGTGAACTCCTTGATATCGGAGGCGACGGCCGGGTCGGAAAGCTTTTTCTCGAGCTCCTCGTAGGCCTTGATGATCTTTTCGAGCTTGTCGCGCATGACGGGACTCCTTTATATGCGTGAAGGTGAAAATCGGCAGAATTGATGGGGCGCACGGCGCCATTGCGGGGGTAAGTCCAGCTAGAGCATGTCGATCTTCAGATACATGCGCATCCCTTCGCGTACGGGGTACATAGTTGCGGTCTAACCCATACATGATAGCGTGCGCAGGCAAACCTGCATATAACCCGCACGGAATCCGACAAAGGGAGAGTCCCTTTGTCGGATTCTAGAGCGTATGGAGCAGGGCGATGAGGAAGCGTACACCCTGGAGGTAGGCGCGGCGGGTGATGCGCTCGTTGGTGCCGTGGACGCCGCGGTCGCACTCGTCATCGTCGACCACAAACGCCGAAAAACGAATGCATTCGGAGCAAATGTGCTGGTAGTTGGCAGCATCGGTCGCGCCGATCACGGTCGAGGGAACAATCGCCAACGGCTCGGATAATCCGTTTTCCTCCGTCCCCTTTGGATCGCGGAAATAGCGGGCGGCGATGGAGCGAACCGCCTCGAGGCCGGGACCACCGATGCGCGGGGACGGCGAGGGCTCGGAGCTGCCGGGGCCCAGCTCCACTTCGACACGACCGGCAAGGTCCGCCCCGGCAACCGCCTCACGGCAGCGCGCCACAACGTCGGCCACGCTCGTGCCCTCGAGCATGCGGAAGTTAATGTTGGCCCACATATCCTGCGGCATTACGTTGGCGCCGGCGCTGCCTCCCTCGATCTGCGTGGGCGCGCAGGTGGTCGTCACCAGCGGATAGAGCTTTTTGCTGGCGAGGCACTCGCGCACGATGGCATCCCCGTTGGCGGCAATCTCATCCGCCGTGTAGAGCCCCAGCTCGACAAGCTGCGCGGCAAGCAGATCGGTCACGCGCGTCGGCCACTCGATATCGCAGATTGCGGTGATGGCACGGCTCAACACCTCGAGCGACGTGCCGCCGTAGGGGTTGGAAGAATGCCCACCCGCGCTCTTTGTCTTGAGCACAATGTCGGCATAACCCTTCTCAGCCAGGTCGGCGTGCATGAGCCAACCCTCGCCCGCGTTGTACTCGGCAGCCGAAACAATACGGTAGTCACCCTCGTCGATCAGATATTCAAGTTCAACACCGCGCTCCTCGAGCACGCGGCCGATAGCTCCAGCGCCGTACTGCGTGGTTTCCTCGTCCTGGCCAAAGGCGAGCAACAGCGAACGCTTGTGCTCCCAGCCGTGCGCCAACGCATACTCAACCGCCTCGAGAATGCCTGCGACCTGATCCTTCATGTCGATAGCGCCGCGACCCCAAATGTAGGTGTCGTCCACCTGTCCGCTAAAGGGGGCGTGCGTCCAGTCGGCCTCGGTACCCGGCACCACGGGGACCACGTCCATGTGGCCCATGAGCATGACGGGTTTGAGGGCGGAGTCGGAACCGCCAAGCGTCACCAACAGCGAGTGGTCGATAAGCTCGACCTCGCCCGCCGCAAACACGCGCGGCCAGGCCTGCTGCATATAGGCGCGCAGGTCGTCGAAGGGCTGCCAGTCCACCGCCTCGGCATCCATGCTCGAGATGGTCGGAAACGACAGCACGCGGCCCAGGCGCTCGCACGCGCCAGCCTCGTCTATATCGGCAAAATCATCCTCATGCGCAAAGAAGCGCCAAACCTCGGCCATGACATCCTTTCGATTGTGATGACGAGGGCCGCCCCACGGGAGCGGCCCTGCAACGTAAGCGTTTGCGGTCGGTTATTTGTCCTCGAGATAGCGAGAGAGGAACTCGCGAGTGCGCTGGTGTTTGGGGTTGCCGAAGAGCTCCGCCGGTGCGGCATCCTCGAGCACCACGCCCTTGTCCATAAAGACCACGCGGTCGGACACCGTGCGGGCAAAGGCCATCTCGTGCGTGACGACGACCATGGTCATGCCGTCGGCAGCGAGCTTGCGCATGACCTCGAGCACCTCGCCCACGATCTCGGGGTCGAGCGCGGAGGTCGGCTCGTCGAACAGCATGATCTGCGGATTCATGCACAGGGCGCGCGCGATGGCCACGCGCTGTTTTTGACCACCGGACAGGCGACCCACGGCGGCGTGCGCGAACTTCTCGAGCCCCACGCTCGTCAGATGCTCCATCGCAATTTTTTCAGCCTCGGCCTTGCTCATCTTTTTGAGCGTGACGGGCGCGAGCGTGCAGTTGTCGAGCACGTCCATGTTGTTGAACAGGTTAAAGCCCTGGAACACCATGCCGATGTCCTCGCGCAGCTTGTTGATGTTGCAGCGCTCGGCCGTGAGGTCCTGGCCGTGGAACCAGATGTGGCCCGCGTCCGGGGTCTCGAGCAGGTTGAGGCAGCGCAGGAAGGTCGACTTGCCCGAACCCGAGGCGCCGATGATGGTGACGACCTCGCCGGGATTGACGGACAGGTCGATGCCCTTGAGCACCTCGAGCGAGCCGAAGCTCTTGCGCAGGCCCTCGACGCGGATGAGCGGCTCATTGGTCTGTGCGGCGGCCGCAACGCCGGTAATGGCGGTATCTGCCATGATGATTCTCCTCGTCTTGAGCCTAGTTGGAGCTGGGCAGCGTGACCGGAGCCTCAGCGCCGAGCTTTTTGCCAAAGGCCTCGAGCAGGCGGCTCGCCACGAGCGTCAGGATCAGGTAGACCACGAGCGCCACGCAGTAGACCTCCATCTGGCGGTAGTACACGCCGGCGACGGTAGTGGTGGCGTACATGAGGTCGAACACGCCGATGACCGAGAGCACCGACGAATCCTTGATGTTGATGATGAGCTCGTTGGTGAGCGCCGGGATCGCGTTTTTAATGCCCTGGGGAAACACAACTTTGCGCATGGCCTGCCACTGCGACAGACCCAGCGAGCGCGCCGCCTCGGCCTGACCGGGATCGATCGACTCGATGCCGCCGCGCAGGACCTCCATCATGTAGGCGGTGGAGTTGAGCGAGATGGTGACGAGGCCCGCGGTAAAGGTACTCCAGATCTGGTTGGCCTGGGCAGTCTCGAAGCCCATGCCACGCAAAACGGTGAAGCCCGCGTAATAGATGAGCAGACCCTGGACCATCATGGGCGTGCCGCGCACGATGGTGGAGTAGACGGTCGCAAAGCCGCGGCCGATACTCTTAAAGAAGCGCACCAGGTCGTTATCCACGCGGTCGAACGTCTGAATACGCAGGAACACAAAGAGCAGTGCCAGGAAGAATGCGATGACCGTGCCGAAGGTGGCAAGCGCGATGGTGATCTCGATACCGCGAATGAAGAAGTCGCCGCTCTTGTAGGTCATGTAGACCAAGCTCGACAGAAAGTCGCTGGGATTGGAGTCCGAGACAATGCTCACCTGCACCAGATCGATAAACGACATGACGCAGCGGTCCACGAAAAAGATCGCCGCGATGGCGACCACGACGTAGCTGCCCAGGCGTGCGCCACGGCGGCAACGCTCGGAGGCGAACGGCGACTTTTCGCGATAGTCGTTCCAGTGCATGAGCTTGGTAACCAGCGCCGCCGCCGACACGACGAGCCAGGCCCAAAGAATCGCCCAGAGGCAGTCTTGGAACACGCCCGTAGGCGCCAAGAAGCTCAGCGGCGTAGGATTGCGTTGGCTAAACGCCAGGCCGAGCGCCGCGATAACGCTCGTGCCCAGGTACACATAACGGTGGTCGGCCTTGATAAAGGAGGCCAGACGATTGATGGTTTTCATGCTGCCTCCCTATGCCGGCTGACGGTCGAGGCACGCGTCCCACATCTGGTCGCGCTCCTCCTGGCTGATACCCTTGAGTGTCTTGTCGATGAGCTTAAGCAGTTTGTCCGATCCCTTGCGGCAGCCGACGTTTGCCGCGACCTCCTGCTTAAAGCCCTCGCCCTCGGCAAAATGAATGGGGACAATGCCCGGGTTTTGGGCCATATAGCCCTTCTCGTTCTCGGTGTTGTAGGTCACGGCGTCGCACGTGCCCTGCAGCAGATTCGAGAACACCGTGGGGACCGAATCGACCGGGTTTTTGTGCACAACGCCCGGGATTTCGTCGATGACGGTATCGAGCATGGTGTCCTTTTGGCCGAGCACCGTAGCGCCGCTAAAGTCGCTGAGCTTGGTCGCGTTTTGGTAGGGCGAGCCCTCTTTTACGAACAGGCCAAAGTAGCCAATGAAGTACGGATCGGAAAAGCCGACGGACTCCTCGCGCTCGGGCGTGGCGCTCATGCCGGCGATGATGAGGTCGATCTGGCCGTTGTTGAGCGAATCGATAAGACCCGAGAAGCTCTGCTTGACGGCAACGGGCTCGCCGCCGAGGGCCTTGCAGACGATCTTGGCGATCTGCACGTCGTAGCCATCGGCATAGGCGCCCTGCACGTTGTCGATGGGGATCGTGAACTCGCTGGCCTCGGAAACCTGCCAGTTGTACGGGGCGTAGGCCGCCTCCATGCCGATGCGGATCTTATCCTTGCCGATAACGGAATCGGACAGGTCATCGCGACCGCCGCCCGTCGTGGGCTGAACTACTTCCAGCGTGGAGGGACGCTGGCAGCCGGCAAGTGCGCCGGCGACGACAGAAGCGCTCGCAGCGAAAGCGCTACCCAAAAAGATGCGACGGCTGCATACCGGCTGTGGATGCGCGTCGCGCTGTTGTCGAGATTGCATCTGGTGCCTTCCCAATTTCGTTTTGCTGACAATAAGACAGGATATACGCCCGCAACCAGCAGCGCGGCATGTGCGCGAAAAATTAATAGACACACGAGGACGATTGGCGCAAAGCAGCCTGCCCCATGTACCACTTGGCATGAAAAAGGCAAGGCATAGACCTTCTGGTCATGCCTTGCCTTTTGAATGACAAATTGTCGCTCTGGGTGGTGCGCAGCGTCGACCGGTCCGCCGTTCGTCAGAACGGCGGAACCTCTAGAGCAAGGTGACGCTAAAGCTGCGGACGTCCGTCTCGCCCGGCGCCAGCGTGATGGTGTTGACCTTGTGCTCAAAGACGTCGTCCTCGGTGTCCATGGTGGTGTGGCCGGTCCAGGGCTCGAGCGCCACAAACGGGGCGTCGTTGGCGGCAGACCACACGCCGATGTACTTAAAACCCTCAAAGTCGATCTTGACGCCGTGGCCCGACTTGCGGCCGCGCAGCGTGAGCGTGGAACCCGGGACATCGGTGAACATGATGGCATCGTTATCGAAGCTGCGGTGCGTGATGGGCAGCACGTCCGAGTTATCGGGAGCCTTGTAGCTGCCCTCGAACGTCATAAGACCGTCGGGCGTGATGATGGGGGCCTCGTTAGTCCAAGCCTCGGTAAACGACAGCTCGTAATCCTCGAACGCCTCGTCTTCGGCACCGGGGACGGGCACGTTAAACGCAGGGTGGCCGCCCACCGAGAACGGCAGGCCCACGTCGCCGGTGTTGGTGACGGCAAAGGTCTGCGTGAGCGTGGCGTCGCCGGTCAGGGCATAGGTCATGTTGAGCTTAAAGTGGAAGGGGAAAGCCTTGAGCGACTCGGGCGTGTCGGTGATCTCGTAGGTGACGGACGAGCCGTCCTCGGAGACCTCGACCAGCTTGTGCTCGACGATGCGCGCAAGTCCGTGGCGCGGCATCTCGCAGGTACCGGCCGCAGACGTCGCAGTGTTGTTGCGCAGCGAGCCCACGATGGGGAACAGAATGGGCGCGTGCTTGCCCCAAAAGGCCGGGTCGCCCTGCCACAGATACTCGTTGCCGTTGAGGGCAAGGCTCGTGAGCTGGGCACCCATGGAATCGATGGCCGCGGTGAGGCCGCCGCGCTTGATGGTAGTGACGGTGGACATGCTACTTCCTCCAAAAATAAACAACAGTATCGAGGGCTATTGTCCCACTCTTGGCGGCGGGGTTGAGCGTCAGGCGCAGTTATTGAGCAATAGCGTAAAGGTCAAACCCGCCCTGCGGCGTGCTATCGACCGTATCGGGCGCCCGTGAATTAAAACTCACCGGAACCATGCGCTTTGAGGCGCGGTAACGCGTGCCGTCGGTGGCGACGGGCGGCTCATCAACCGTGAGCTCGTAGTCGCCGGGCTTGAGCTCGATACCGTCACCTTCGGAATTGACGTATTGATACTCGTCGATTGCTTGTCCCCTGAGCGTGCGGCCCACGATATGGACGAGCATTTGGCTATCGCCGCGCGCGGTATCCCACGTCGCGCCGTCCTTAACCTCGACCGACACATGCACCGAGCGCGTGCGGCTGAGCGATTGCTCGACGGACATCTCGACCTTGGCGGCGTCTTTGCGCTGTTGTTCAACATGGCTCCAGACATTTCCAATCGCCGAACAGGCGATAACGCCGGCCATAAAGGCGATGAGGATGGGGCCGAGCGGCGAACGACGTCCTGCATCTTCCTCGCGAGCCAGGTCGGGGCGATGCGTGGGCGCGGGCGCCTGAGCGCCCTGCGAGGGCACGTCGAGAATGCTGAAGGATGCCGTGCTATCGGGGTCGATAGTGTGACGCGGCCGCGGGGTCTTTGCCGGCGAGATGGACATGTCGGCTGGCTCACCCAGTGTGGCCGTGGCATCGGCTTTGGCCTCATCGGCCTCGGCTTGGGCCCAAGCCCGCTCAAAGGTCAGGGGTTCGGCGGAGTCGGAAGCGGCGTCCGTCTCGACGGCATCGTTGCCGGTCTCGTCCTCGTCGCTCGATACGTCACGCGGCGCGGGCTCGTCCCACTCTTCGTCCGGAGCCTCGCCCTCGCTATACCACCATTCAAAGTTATCGATATCCATACGGGGCGCCCCTTAAGCCTCGCAAATAAACACTTGCTAGCCTTATACCCCCAGATGGCACGCCCGCTCGCACGGAATGTGACAAAGGGGCTGTCCCTTTGTCACATTTTGCGTTTAGCCGTGGGCGATCTTGTTTCTCAGCAAGAAATCGGCCGCCCCTACGATTCTGATGCCGTCGATGTCTGTTGGATGCTCACCATCCCTGACAATCAAGATCTTCTCGTACGAATCAGGGATTTTTCCCAGCGTGTTTAGTTTGAGCGGTCGCAGCTCACGCTCTCTTGTCGCCTCGGCATCGATCCGTTCGGTAACCTGGATATATTTACGGTCCGATCCCTCGCCGATTGCGACAAAGTCGATTTCCCCCGCGCGCAGATGGCCGCAAAACACTTCGTATCCTTCAAAGACAAGCTGGTTGTAGATAACGTTCTCGAGCATCCTTCCACTATCGCTGCCTCTATATCCGTCAAGGTAGCTGCGGATTCCCGTATCGGCTATGTAATATTTACCGCCTGTCTTGAGAAGCTCCCGCCCCTTGACGTCATACCTTTTTACCTTGGTAAACAGGTACGTCTCTTCCAGAGCGTCAATATACGCCGACACCGTCGATGCGCTGGTCTTACCGCCCGCCGATTCGTTGAGCGTCCCTACGATTTTGTTGACCGAGGTTTGATTGGAAATGTTGTCTGCCAGATACGCACAGAGCCGCTCGAGAACGTCGCGCTTGGTGATAGCTCCGCGGCCTCTACGCGTCGCGCGCAATAGGATATCGCGCGCGACAATCGTCTGATAGAGGCTGCGGATGTAGTCACGGCACGCTTCGCGTCTCGGCTCGTCATGAGCCAGAAACGGCATGCCGCCATAGGTTATGTACTGCTCGAGCACGGTGTTTGAATTAAGGCGATCGCCCGTCTTGGAAACGAGCTCGACCCTCTCACCAAGCCCTTCGGCGACGACCGCATCAATCGAGCGAAAATCAAGATACTCGCCAAACGTGAGCGGCTGCATCTTGACCTCGATATACCGGCCCGAGATAAGCGTTGCAAGCTCGCTCGATAGCAAAAAGGCATTGGAGCCCGTGACATAGATATCGCACGGCAAATCGATTCGGAGCGAGTTAACCGCCTTTTCCCAGCCCTCGACATTCTGGAGCTCGTCAAAGAACAGATAGGGGCGATCGACACCGTCAACGCGCTCCCGAACCATGCGATAAAACGTCAGATAATCTGTAACCCCCGCGTACTCTAGAGATTCCATCTTAAAGGTCAGCAAACGCTCTGCCGGCACCCCCTGCTGCGCCAGGTGCTCCCTCATCATGTCCAATAACGTGGATTTGCCGCAACGGCGTATACCCGTCACGATTTTGATGAGGTCGGTATCCTGAAAAGCAATGAGTCGATCAAGATAGCGGCTTCGGCGAACGATGTTCATAGAGTCTCCCTAGCGCCCGTCCAGACATGAAAACTTATAAACTTGCATTATTTGCAAGTTTATAAGATGTTACCTTAGAAACTTGCGAATTTTGCAAGTTTCTAAGGAATGAGCGAGCCCCTGGGCAGAAAAACCGTCCCAACATTCGACGGTTTTCCTCGTTTTCGAGTTTTTCGCCGAATGTTGGGACGGTTTGGGGGAACCAGTCGATCCCAGATGTGACAAAGGGACAGTCCCTTTGTCACATTCTGCTAGAGTTGCAGGGACATAAAACTTGCCGATTAAACGCGACACTGGAGTAACCACCTTGACCG
This sequence comes from uncultured Collinsella sp., assembly GCA_902405995.1. Taxonomy (GTDB): domain Bacteria; phylum Actinomycetota; class Coriobacteriia; order Coriobacteriales; family Coriobacteriaceae; genus Collinsella. Next base: position 15,522 of record CABPCG010000016.1, on the reverse strand, counting down.
CCGAAACCTCGTCCGCAATAGCATCGACCGCCGCCGCGCTCTCCCCCGCGCGCACCAAGCTCTGCCTGGCGCTGCTCGTGCTGTTGGGATTCTCGCTCGGCTGCTCCGAGTTCGTGGTCATCGGCATCGAAAGCGACCTGGCGACGGAGCTCGGCATCTCGCTTGCCACAGCGGGCCAGCTCATCAGCGTGTTCGCACTCGTCTACGCCATCGCTACGCCGGTGCTTGCGCTCAGCACGGGACGCTTCCGCCGCTACCGGCTGCTCGTGTGCTACAGCATCGTCTTTGTGCTCGGCAACCTGGTCATGGCGTTGGCGCCCAACTTCCAGGTACTGTTTATCTCGCGCATTGTCCTGGGCTCTGTCTCGGGCGCACTGCTCGCCGTGGGCGTGACGTACATCCCCGAGCTGCTGTCCCCGCAGCAAACTTCGCTTGCCATCTCGGTGGTGTACGGTGCGTTTTCCGTGGCGATGGTCTTTGTCACTTCGATCGGCAAGTTTGTGGCCGACACGCTCGATTGGCACATGGCCATGTACGGCACGCTGACCTTTGCCGTTCTAATCTGCGGAGCGCTCGTGGCGTTTATGCCGCGCGCTGGGCAGACCGATGAGCCCGCCACCTTCCGCGAGCAGGCGGGTCTGCTACGCGAGCCGAGCATCATCACCGGCATGCTCATCTTTTTGTTTGGCGTGGGCTCGGTCTACGTATTCTACGGCTACGTGACGCCTTATCTTGAGCAGGTGCTGGGCATGGGCACGGTCGAAGCCAGTACCACGCTTATGGCCTACGGCGTGTTCTGCCTGATCTCGAACATCCTGGGCGGATGGATCGACGCGCGTTTTGGCATGAAGGCACTGCTTGTGACGTTTGTGCTGCAGGCCGCGGCGTTACTCGGGCTGTTTGCCGTGGGCGGCACCATGCCGCTCGCGCTGGTCTTTGTCTTTAGCTTGGCGCTGCTCATGTACCTGTTCTCGGTGTCATGCATCACGCACTTTATGGACGTGGCTCGCAGCCGCCATCCCAAGTCGATGGTACTCGCAAGTTCGGTTGAGCCCATGGCGTTTAACGTCGGCATCTCGTTTGGCACCGCAGTGGGCGGCGCCGTGGTAAACGGAATTGGCATTGCGTACGTGGGTGCCGTGGGCGCCGCATTCTCACTTGTGGCCTGGGCGCTCACGCTGGCGACGATTAAGTTGGCTCGCTGGGAGCGCAGGCGGGCGAGGGCGTAGAGCGAGGTTCCCTCTAAAACGCCTATCGTTCCGGTCGCGACGCTTACCTGACGACAGGCTAGGCCAGCTCCTTTAGCTGTGGTTCGATCTCATGTACTTCGAATGCACGATTTTCCAGTTTTCGTGTATATGAAGTACACGAAATGCGCGCGGGGCAACTCAAAGGCGGCGGAAGACGCATTGTCTGTCGCCGCCTTTTATACCGGATTTTATAGATATGTGGGGCGTTTACTCCATACCCAGCAGCTCGCGCATCTGAGTTGCGTAGTTAGATGCCATGTTGCCGTAGACAATCTGCACGCCGCCGTTGACATGCACGATGCCACGCGCTTCGAGCTTTTCGGTAAACTCGGCGTCATCAACCACCTTGTCACAGTCATTGAGCTGGATGCGCAGACGGGTGAAACAGGCCTCGACAGACTTAATATTGTTGTCGCCGCCCACTGCCTCAACGATGGCGGGAATGAGGTCGCTGATCACGGTCTTGGGAGCCTTTTCGGCCTCGTCGTCGGACTCTTCCTCGCGGCCAGGGGTCTTAAGGTCCTTCTTAAGAATGATGAACTTGAAGACGAAGTAGTACACCACGAAGTAGATGGGGCCAAGGAACAGGATAACCTGCCAGTTGGAGCCCTTGGCTGCACCCATAATGCCGTTAAAGATCAACGACAAGAGCGGGCCACCGAAGGATGCGGAGCCAGCCACGTTGAACTGCAGGACATAGGTCAGCGCATAGGCAAGACCAGCCATGAGAGCGTGGAACACGTAGAGGATGGGCGCGATAAACAGGAAGGAATACTCGAGCGGCTCGGTAATGCCGGAGAGGATGCAAGGCACCACGATGGCGATCATGAGCGCTGCGGTCTTCTTCTTGTTCTTGGGAAGCGCCGTCTTGTAGAAGGCGAGTGCAGCGCCGGGCAGGCCGAACATGGCGAAGATAACCTTGCCGTTCATGACAAAACGGCTGACCTCGATGTTAAACGGCGTGCTGGGAGAGCCCAGAATCGCATTGTAGATATTGATAGCGCCCTGAACGGTCTGGCCGTCGATGGTCTCGACGCCACCGAGCGACGTGAAGAAGAACGGCAAATAGACAAAGTGATGCAGGCCAAAAGGCAGGAGCATGCGTTCGCCGGCACCGTAGACAAATGCACCAAAGGCACCCGTAGTCTTGATGAACTCGGACAGCGCACCGAGAGCGTTCTGAATAAACGGGAAAACAAAGGACATGACCAATGCGAGGATGCTGCATGAGAGCAGCGTCACCGCCGGGATAAAGCGCGTGCCGTTGAAGATGGAGAGCACGGCAGGAAGCTCGATCTTGTAGTAACGGTTATGCAGCCATGCGACAATCGCACCCACCAGAAGACCGCCGATAACGCCAGTGTCGAGCGTAGTGATACCGAGAATCGTGCTCTGGCCCGTCGTAAGATTCGCGGGATCGATGACACCGGTCGCCGTAAGGAACGTGCCCATCACGGAATTCATGCACATGTAGCCCAAAAAGCCACAAAGCGCCGCGGTAGCCTTCTCGGACTTGGCGAAGCCATAGGCGAGACAAATCGAGAAGATAACCGGGATGTTGTTCATAACGATGCCGGCTGCGGCCTTGAGAATCGAAAAGAAAATCGCAAAGCCCGGAGCAGCAAGCCAGGGAACAGCTGCCGTAAGGGTGGGGCTGGTAAAGGCATTGCCAAAGCCCTGGAGGATGCCGGCAATTGGCAGAATCAGCACGGGCGTCATGAGGACTTTGCCCAGGCGCTGGAACTTTGCCAGCAGCTCATCTTTGTTCATGGGATACCCCTCTTAAAGAAACGGGGCGCGCGGCTCTACAATCCACACGCCCCATAACAGTTATCAAGCGATATGGAACTAGTTACTTAAGCTCCGGCCAATAATCCTTGTTCGCCTCGATGAGCTTGTCGAGCACCTTACGAGCCTTCTTAGCATCACCGACCAGACGATTAAGCGTGAGTGCCTGCAAAGCCTTCTCGTAGGAACCCTCCATCCAAGCCTCAACAGTCAGGCGCTCATAGGCGTACTGGTTCTCCATAAGGCCGCGATAGAATGTACCGATTTTGCCAACAGCATAGGGCTGCGGGCCATTGGCGCCCACGCTTGCCGCGACCTCGACCATGGCGTCATCGGGCATCCCCTCGATAATGCCGTTGTTGGGCACGATGACAATGAAGGTCTTGTTGGTGTTGCGATAAATGGCCGAGGTGATTTCCACGATCATATCGCCATGAGCGTCGTTTTGCACAACCGAGGAGTTCTTTGCGGTGCCGACTTTGGCAACACGCTCGCACTCGGCGAACACGCGCTTCTCACGGCCGTTGATAACCTCATCGGAGCGTGTGTAGTCGGGGTCGAGGTGAGCGACCTTGTACTCGGGATACAGATAGTACTGCAGATAAGTGTTGGGCAGATAGTCGGGGAAGTCCTCGAGCATGTCCTTGACCATGGCGTAGGTATCAAGCCAGGACTGGTCACGCTGCTCGGCATCGGCAGGAAGGAAGCCGTTCTTCTCCGTGTACTCCTTAATTCGCGGGACGAGGTCATGACCCTCTTCATCGTAGATGTGCTTGAACCAACCGAAGTGATTGAGGCCAAAGTACACGGGCTCCGTCTTGCTCATATCGCGACCGAGCAGGCGACCGTAAGAGCGCATGAGGTTGACAGGCTGGTCGCAGATGTTGAGGACGCGATGCTCATCGGGCAGAACGCGCTCGAGACCATATGCCACAATAGCAGCCGGGTTGGTGTAGTTGATAATCCACGCCTCCGGGCTATGAGCGCGAACGTCGTTGACGATCTCAACCATGTCATGCATGGAGCGCATACCGTAAGCCATGCCGCCGGGGCCCACCGTTTCCTGGCCGATGATTCCCATATGCAGCGGAATCTTCTCATCCTTGCTGCGCATCTCGTAGCCGCCGGTACGAATCTGGCAGAGCACAAAGTCAACGTCAGTGTATGCCTCGTCCTTATCGGTGGTGTAACCAAACTCCACACCGGGCTCCTCCTCGGCGAAGAGGATCTTGCCAAACTCGCCGATCGGACGCTGACGCTCGGCATCGATGTCATAGAGCATCACGCGGTTCAGCGGCAGAATGTCCATGTGCTTGGTCAGGGCTTTAAGAATGCCAGGGCACCACGTGGAGCCGCCGCCAACGATCACAATATTGAGCTTATCCTTCATGTTCCGTCCCTCCAGGGTTGGCTGATCGGTGTTCTCGAAGACCTTGGGCTCCGCGGTTGTCCTCGGCTTGCTTCGTTTCGATTGATATTTTGCGACTTGAGCTCATTTGCAAGCCCCTGCGCAGGTCAATGCGAAACGGGGACACATGATTTCGTTCACGACACAGATATGTGTAGGCCGACACGTACGTTTGCCCAGTTCATGGGTAATAGACAATCTTGACCGATTACCGATTTCTCACCTGGCTACACAAAGCGGTACCATATGTACGGCGAGGTACGAGGGGCTGAAACATCTTATGAAAGATCAAGAATCTTTTTATGATCATGTGCGAGCTGGCGAGAGCAAGCTCAACGATCTCGAAAGCGAGATCATGCGCTACATCATCGAGCTGCGTGATGATATTGACGATGTCACGCTTAAGAGCGTTGCTGAACGGTTCTTCGTCGCTCCCAATACAATCGTCAGGCTTGCCCACAAGCTTGGCTTCTCGGGGTTTACGGAGCTCAAACAATCGTATTCCGCCTCGCTCGACCGCAATCGATTCACTATCGAGGCACTTCCTCTTGATACCCAGCTCGTACAGACCAAAGATCTGCTTAACGACCGGGTCATCGATTCGGTTGTGAGTCTTATCCAGGACGCCTCGCATATCGTGTTCTTCTGCTCGGGCTTTTCGAAATACCCGTGCCTCGAGATGGCTGAAAAGCTCAAAATAATGGGCAAGAATACCGATACGCTCAGTGAACGCCACGTCATGAGGCACTACGCAGAACTGCTTGGCAAAAACGACCTGGTCTTCAGCGTTTCCGTAAGCGGCGAGACGCAGGTGTCTATTGACGCCACATCGATAGCCAAAACGCGCGGATGCAAGGTCGTCACGCTCACCGGCTTTTCTCGAAATTCTCTCTCGAAACTAGCCGACTACCCTATCTACACCGTGCAAAAAGAAATCCGCTTGGGCAGCATGGACCTCGACAGTCGATTAATGTTCTATTACGTTTTCGAATTAATATTTGAGCGCTATTTCAAACTGGCCAGGAAATAAAACTCTGTATGCGCCCGGCTTCGACTCTTTAGCAGCCTCCTATATGAAAGGTATCGTTCTATGCAACGCGTACTGTTTATCTGTCATGGGAATATCTGCAGATTCAGAAAAATGCCTAGCTAGTTAGGATCCCGGCGAACCATATCGCGTACCTTACGACGTTTTTACGACTTTGAGCCCCGATGCGATATTGCCGTGATGGAGAAAAGCAACTCCTTTCGCCTTTCCCCAGTAGCTGAAGAACGGAGAATCGAGCATAAGCATTCCTTTCCGGTCGTCTCAAACCTCTGCAATTTGGAGGGTAAATCGCGAAAGCTAATATCTCAAACACCAGAAAAATCAAGTCGATGACCTCGCTCAACATTCACGATGTTAGTGTCGGAAAAATTTAGCCAAATATAGTCGGCCGAGATTGACCAATCCCGGCCGACCCATTTTGGCCAACACGCCCGCATCTATGACTTTCCTATCGCATTCCTACATCCCCTCGGGCTGGATCCCCCTCACCTTCACCGCCTGGGGGACGGCCTCCACCGAGTACGTGTCGAGCCCCCTGCCGCGGTAGCTCGGGCCCCGCATCACGAACACCGACGCCTTGTCGAGCAGCCTGTCGAGGGCGGCGTGTTGGCGCCACCAGCGTAGTGGCGGCGGGGAGGCACGGTGGCCATTATTCGGTGACCGGGATTGGTCAAAATCGGTTGACTATTAGCGGCTAAAATCGCCCGGCGCTAACAACGACGCCCACCATCGCATGCTAGTTACAAGAAGCGGATGCACTAGTATTCTTTCAATCGACTTGCAAACCCCTTCAAGCGTCCAACGCAATGGCGTGCTTTCAGACGCAACGCCTCCTTGCGTCCGCATTATTGCTTTGTTAGACTCTACGGAAGAATTCAGCGCAGGCCCATATGCCAAGCCAGCGCCCCGGAAAGGAAAAGGATTCGTGAAGCTGTAGACGATACATATCGACGCCAATTTGCAAATTGCCATCTATCCAAGAATAAATCTGGCTGCACATTTGTCGTATCGTCTTTTCACTGATCCTCGTATATCCTAAACACTACCTTTGCGAGCATTGCCGTCGACTCATTTTCTTTCAGCTTGACTCGAGTCGACGGGCGTTCACGTTGGTCGGAACGAGCCAATCAGAGCATATGCGGCAAAACGCGGCCTCCCATGCCGAGGAGGCACAATGTCAAGAACCAATTTGAACAGCTCCACCACCCTCGTTCTTTCCCATATTACTTATGCATATCCTGGCAGCGCAATGCCCGCACTCGACAACGTGTCGGCGACATTTGCCCCCGGCTGGCACGGCATCGTCGGAGACAACGGGTGCGGGAAATCAACTTTCGTCCGCATTGCGTGCGGACTTCTGATTCCAGATCGCGGCGTCGTTTCACCGCGTCTCGTCTCCGCATATTGCGCGCAAGAAGCCGGAGTCGAACCGCCCATGCTCTTCGATTTTGCGTGCGACTTCGCCCCGGCGACCACGCACCTCAGAAGGATGCTCCGCATCACCGATGATATGCTCTGGCGTTTTTCCGAGCTCTCCGGTGGCGAGCAGAAGAAAATTCAAATAGCCGTCGCGCTTTGGCAGAATCCCGATCTTCTGGCAATGGATGAACCGACTAACCATGTGGACGCAGAATGCAGAAGGCAGATTTGCAAAGCACTCGCCGAGTACAAGGGTATTGGCCTCCTCGTCTCGCACGACCGTGCGTTGCTCGACTCCTTGGCAAAGGACTGCCTGTGCTTTGAGTCGGGGCACGTCACCATGCGCCCCGGCAACTACTCCCAAGCTCGCTCGCAGGCGAATCTGGAGCGCGAAAGCGCGGCGCGGGCCAAATCGATTGCGCGATCCGAAGAAAAGCGCATGAAGGCTGAGTATATCAGGCGCGTTGAAAACGCCTCACGGTCCGCATCCAAGAGAAGCGCCCGTCATGTCGATCCGAAGGATCACGACGCGAAAGCACGAATCAAACTCGCCATTCTCACTGGCAGAGACGGCGTTGCGGGCAAGCTCGCTTCGCGCATGGACTCCCGAATCCAGCGCGCGCAAGCCGCCGTCGACGCCCACCATGTCGAAAAGCGCTACGAAAGCACCTTGTGGATGGAAGCGCAACCCAGCCCGCGGAAAACACTGATTCACGTCAGCTCAGATCGCATACCGTGCGGCCCGAGGCAATCTTTGCGGGTTCCCGAGATTTATCTGGGAAATACCGATCATCTGGGCATAAGCGGCCCCAACGGAGCGGGGAAAACAACACTGGTCAAGCATATCCTGGAGATATTGGAAGGCCGCAAGGCCACGGGATTGGACATTCGCACGCTGTATATCCCTCAGGAAGTCGACGATTCATCCTCAATTGAATTCCTCTCGGAAATCAAGGACCTGCCCCAAGCCGAACGTGGAGCCCTGCTTTCGATCGTTGCGCAACTCAATTCGGATCCCGAACGAATATTGTCCGGCGAGAACATCAGCCCGGGGGAGCTGCGGAAGCTCATGCTCGCCCGCGGTATACTAGATGCCCCCGAAATCATCGTCATGGACGAACCCACGAATCACCTGGACCTGCACTCGGTGGAGGCACTCGAGCGAGCGCTTTCCGCCTTTCCCGGCGCGCTTGTTTTGGTGAGCCATGACGAGCAGTTCCTCTCGGCCTCATGCCCCCTCCGCTTGGATTTGGCCCCAGAAGAGGAGCACACTATTGGTCAGCCCCTCCTCTAGCGCTCAGGCATGTCTTCTGCAAGCCGCCTTCTTCTGATATCCCCTCCCCCGTTTTGCAAGCAACTCAGCGCAAATGGCCCATCCCCCTCAGCCTGAAGGCTCAGCGACACCAACGATACCGACGATTCAATATCTGGATGTCCATATTTGCCCCATCTGGGTGATTATTAAATTGTGTTTGTTCCGTGATTGAATACTTTGTCATCATTACGCCCCACTTCTTCTCATCAGAGGACGTCGAGAACGACAGGTCCTTGCGAAATAATCCCAGCTCAGAAGCTTATGGCATGATGTGCTCACCGAGTGCTCGATGACGATTGACGAATCGTCGGTAATATCCAATTTTAGGAAAGAGGTGTGTATGACCCGACCGAAGATCATGCGCGGACCGTTTGAATGCGGCTCCATCTCAACAACCAGTACGGCAATGTCGTCTATAAAGGAGTCTTCGGCGAGCATGCCGACTTGTTCTGAACGAGCTGTTCGACATGCCCTGAAGGCCGAAGAGATGTTCTCTCGCGTCATGTATCGCCAGATTCTTTGTGCCCACACGAAGCTCCATGGGGCAATGTTTGGGGACGATGATCTTCATGCCGCAACAAGAAATGTCGAGGAGATCTTGCGCAACGTCCTGCGCCTCTATCTCGATGTCCACGGCGAGCCGCAACGCGGAGTCAGCAAATAATTGGATTGAGAGGAGTTCGAGTATGAGGAAATTGAATCAGTTTATGAAGTTCGATTGGGAAGCTTTTGCGAAAGGCAAGCGTTTCCTTTGTGTCGGAGGTGGTAAATGGGTTGATTAAAACACCAAAGAGCATCGCGGCACCAAGATCGACGTGGTGATCACAACCGATAACACGCAGTATCACCAAAACGAAGGCGAGGTGGTCAGCAATCGTTTCGAGAAGCTTTCCATCAAGGTTTCGAACGATATCGAGATTCCCGTCAATCAGCACGTCATTCCCACCGGCGTGGTCGCAAAGGTTTACGGTGATTATCGCAACCAGTTGTCCATCACGGCGGACGGCATTACCGTCATCCCCGCGAAGGGCTAGGTGATTGTGGTGCGTTACTCCAGTGGCGCACCGGCGATCGTGTATTCGACCCCCAGCGCAAAGCTTTGTGTGCTGGGGGTCGCTTTATTTGCGGTCGCCGCGTGCGTTTATTGCATCGGGCTATTCGTGAACACCATTCTTGCGCCCATCGCCATAGAGCCCAGTACGGTGATGGCGTTTGGCGGCAACCTTACCTCCGCAGCGGCCACTCTTAGCCTCGCTGGGACCATGTTGTTTGCGGGAGGGATCACACATTACGTCATGCTATCTGAATCAACACGGTTGCATGCACGCATTAGGAAGGGGCTCTTTGATCCACGTTACGGGAATCCTCTACACCTGCGAGAAGGCGAGCTTCTTCCCGACATCTCTTGCAAAGAGACGGCTCCTGGACAGTTCGAGCTCGCCATCTCAACCTCATCCTCAACGGCAGAAGAAATATCGAAGATGGGACCTAGCATTAGCTCCCGACTTCGCGGAAGGTTCTCCCGCTACGCCGTCGTACTTGCCGAAGCAGACGTCGCATGCAATCAAGTGACCTTCTTCCTTGAAGATGTGACGTTGCATCGAGAGATCAAGGCATCGCGTGTCGAGGATTTGTGCCCGGCGAACGCCTACGAATTCCGCGTTCAAAACGGCACGAGCATCGACCTCCGCACCTCCGGTTCCATGCTCATCGCTGGAAAGACCACGGGCGTGATCGCCCTCTTGCTCCAAGCCCTGTTGGCTGGTCCTGACGGACACGGATCGCAAGTCCTCATCATAGACCCCAAGCAGGCCGAGCCCTCCCGACTTCCTCGCGTGGTTTCACTGAATGCTGACGGGGACGCTCGCGCAATCCTGTCTGCGTTATCACGGTTCGCCGACAGCATCAAAGAGCGACAGAGCTTCCTCAACGACAGGTCGACAGAGACGGGAGACGCCGTGCACTGGTGGGATGCGGGGCTTCACGTTTCGCTTCTCTTCATGGATGAGTACGTGGCACTCCGCACGCTGTTTCCCAAGCGCGCGAGCAAGGAGGACCCCGATTACTGCCTCGCGACGTTTGATGGGCTGGTGAAGCGCATCGTAACGATGGGGGCGAGCGCGGGCTGCTACGCCATCATCTCGATCGCCGAGGCGTCTGTTGAGGAGGGGGGCTTGCCGTCGATGCTGCGCTCGGCGTGCAGCACCCGCGTCCTCTTCAAGCCGACGCTTCCCGAGGCGCGGCTCATATGGGGCGCGGAACGCCTGCTCGACCTCGGTGCACCTCGCACCTTCTCCCCGGGCGACGCTTGGTTCAGCAGTACGGACGGGGCGCACGACCGCATCGGCTTTGTGCATTTTCCGATCATGGACTTCCCCGTGTACCGCGAGCTTGGGCGGCTCCTTGACCTGTACTTCAGAGAATAACCACCGCGGGGTCCGCTTCGCGCAGCAAAAGCGGACCCCGTCGATTGTTCCATTACTTGAAATTCTGCTCATTTATGCGCCTTGGGGAGCTTGTTATCCCAAGGCGCACCCTCGGGCGCGTTCCAAAATCGTCCCGAAATAGCTCATTTACGAGAAAGGACTCGGAACCATGACCAATTCTCTGCCCATGAAGACCCGCGCGATGATGTACGAGCAGCAGCTCGATCACCTGCCCCGTCTTGTGGACGAAATGTACCGAAGAATCGAAACACTCGCCCCGAAGCGCTATGCGGGCATCGTGCACGACAGCGACACGACGGACGCGGGACGTCCGGCAGCCGCGCATCTTCACGTGATGATGGAGTTCCAGAATCCGCGCTCGCTCAATAGCATCGCGAAGCTCCTTGGAGATAAACCTGAGCGCATCGAGGCTTGGAAGGCAGGTGTGGAAAACGGTTTTTCCTACCTGTGCCACAGAACGGATGGCGCACGATCCAAGCATCAGTACGACCCCAAAATCGTGCGCTCCAATTTCGATTACCCAGCGCTACTTGCTTCTATTGAGTCGCGCGTTGCTCGAACGAGGTCCCATAGCAGCATCAAAGTCCTTCTCGATGACCTTCTCGAAGGTCGTATCGACAAGGAGTCCTTGATCTCTCAGCTCTCCGGATCCGAATATGCCCGGACATAGCGTCAGATCGAAGACGTTTATGCACGCCGCCTTCAGGTTCAGGCCCGGGAATGGCGGGGGTTGATGCTCAAGGGCGAAAGAAGGGTGGAATCAGTTTGGATCTTCGGGCCTGCTGGAACGGGGAAGTCCACCCTCGCAAAGCTCTATGCGAAGCGGAAGGGCGAACCGTTCTTCGTCTCTGGATCTACGAGAGACATCTTTCAGGGGTATGAGGGCAAGCACACGGTGATTCTTGACGAACTTCGTCCCTCATCCATCCCCTACGCCGACCTGCTTCGCATCACGGATCCCTATGCGATGGAGCATGAGGTGATGGCACCGTCCCGATATTCCGACAAAGCGATAGCCGCCGATCTCGTAATCGTCACGACGCCCTACAGCCCCTTGGAATTCTATGGAGAACAGATGCGCCGATCCGCGACTTATCGTCCGCAAAACGATGTCGACGGATTTGGTCAACTTGAGAGGCGCCTCTCCGTCGTTGCGGAGATGCAGACGAGGGAGATCTGTCTCTCTGAGTTTAGGCACGATCTCGACGGATACTGGCCGGTCGAAGGTTCCTCTCGTACAAACCCATATTCGAGTTATGCGCGAGGACTCGCCCCCTCGTCCTGCGCCAACGCTCTTTATAAAGAGCTTCTCGACACCGTTTCGCACTTGACAGCTTAACCAATCGGGCCCCGTGCGATAATCTTGAAATATCGCATCGGGGCTCTTTTCTGAACAGGAAGGAGCCTGCTAGTGACTGTGAGAAAAGACAGCAAAGGGCGAATCCTCAGACGCGGGGAAAGCCAGAGAAAAAACGGCCGTTACTGCTTCAAGTATGTGGATGCAAGAGGTAAAACGCGGAGCGTCTACTCGTGGACCTTGACAACTCATGATCTAACTCCGAAGGGGAAGAAAGCCAGTCCGTGCTTGCGCGCGTTGGAGCATGAGATCCAGCGCGATCTGCTTGATAAGGTCGCGCCGAACAATATGACAGTCTACGAACTCGCATCTCGTTACACTGAAACAAAGACTGCCGTGAAACAATCCACTCGAGCCGCCTACAAGACAATCCTCAATTTTCTTGCTACAGATGAATTCGGCTCGCGACGAATATGCGGTGTCACCTCCCTTGATGCCAAGGAATGGCTCATCAACCTGCAAAAAATCCACGGCAAGCGCTATAGCACAATCCATAGCATCCGTGGTGTTCTGAGACCGGCGTTTCAACTGGCAGAGGAGAACAGCCTGATTCGCCGAAATCCCTTCTATTTCGAGCTCGCAACGATACTGACAAACGACATGGTTACACGCAAGGCCTTGGCCACTAACCAAGAACGCAGATTTCTTGCTTTCGTGGAGGGCGATGAACACTTTCACCGCTATCGTGACGCCATCTACATCCTTCTAAATACGGGCCTGCGCATTTCTGAATTCTGCGGTCTTACCGTCGAAGACCTTGATTTCAAAAACGGAAGCATTCGGGTAAACAAGCAACTTCAGCGGACCAGCAACATGCGATACTACATCGAACGTCCCAAGACGGAGAGCGGGATCCGCTATGTTCCCATGACTCAAGCCGTGACAGAGTGTTTCAGGAGTATCCTTGCGCAACGTCTAAAGCCTTCGAGTGAGCCGGTCGTTGACGGTGTTAGCGGTTTTCTGTTTCTTGATAAAAACGAGATGCCGCGTGTTGCCCTGCACTGGGAGAAGTACTTCCACCACGCGATAGAGAAACATAATCGCATCTACAAGGATGAGCTTCCCAAAATCACACCACATGTCTGCCGACATACCTTCTGCTCGAAGATGGCACGCAGGGGAATGAACCCTGCGAAGCTAAAATGCATCATGGGCCACTCCGACATCAACGTGACTTTTAACACATACACCCATCTTGATTTCGACGACGTCAGAGAGGATATGCTGAAAATTGGATGCAAAGGACGGTCAACATTGTGACAACAAGTCGTAAACCCTCGTTCTTTACGACAATTCTTACGACGCTGGAAAGAAGAATAATCCGCTCATTTATGAATCAATTTGATATTCTGTCCTTGACGAGGGATCAAAAAGCAGTGCGATTATCTGCGAAAACTCTGATATTCGAGAGGTTTTAGCCAATGCGCAAAATCCTATTTGTCTGTCATGGGAACATCTGTCGCTCGACGATGGCTGAGTCGGTGTTTGCCGAGCTGGTGCGCCGTGCTGGGCGCGAGGCGGAGTTCGTCATTGATTCTGCCGCGACCTCGACCGAGGAGATTGGCAACCCTCCGCATCATGGCACCGTCGCCAAGCTGCGCGAGGTCGGGATTCCCGTCGTTGCGCACCGCGCGCGCCAGGTTCGTCGCGCGGAGTATGGTGACTGGGACCACATCGTCTATATGGATGCCGAGAACGCGCGCGGCCTGCGTCGCATCTTCGGCGACGATGCCGACGGCAAGATTTCGCGGCTGCTGGATTGGACCGATCGCCCCGGCGACGTCGCCGATCCCTGGTACACCGGCAACTTCGATGCCACCTACCGCGATGTGCTCGCCGGCTGCACGGCCATGCTCGAGCAACTGTAGGCGCCCGGGCGGCGCGGATGCGTGAGCCACGCCATCGGCATAAAATGAGCGTGGATAATCTCCCGCATACAAATTGAGCGTGGATAATCTCCCACTTTGAACGCAAAACGGCGCTCTAAACGGGAGATTATCCACGCTCATTATCTTGGTGGGAGAAAATCCACGCTCGATTACTCGTCGACGATCTCGGCGAGCCAGACGTTCAACGTATCGACCTCGGGGCAGCAGAACTTTGCCGTGCCGGGCTCGTTGCCGGGCACGGTTCCGCCATAGCGCAGGATATCGATATAGGGAAAGCCCACGTGACAGGCCATGGCGCACATCTTGCCGCGATCGCGGTCGAAGTCGAAGACGTCGCCGGGCTTGTGACCATGGTGGCAGCGGCACGCACCCAGCTGATCCACGCAGCTCACGCGGATACGCGGACGCTTGCCACGCGGCGCGCCGAGCGGCCTGTTCTCGCCCGCAGGCTTGACGCCGCTCTCGTCAGCATTACTCATGGTCAATCACATCCAGGCAGGCCTCGATGGGCAGGCCGGCGGACTTGTCCTCTTGGTCGGCATTGCGCTCGATAAGCTCAGCCACCACACGCATGGCATCGGCCGTTGCGCGCTGCAGGCTCCAACCGGCCATCACGCGACCGACGAGCACCGCCGAGAACGTGTCGCCCGTGCCCGGGAAGTAAACCGGGATCAGGTCGAAGGGAATCGTGAAGTACTCCCCCGCCACGTGGTCGTAACCGATGACGGCGTTCGTGCCGTCGACCACAGCGCTCGTAATGACCACCGACTTGGCTCCCAGCGCGCGCATGGCGTCCACAAGGACGCGGGCCTCGTCAGGCGTGATTTGCTCGGCGATGGGCGTGTCGGTGAGCAGGCAGGCCTCGGTGTAGTTGGGCACCGCATAGTCGGCGCACTCGAGCAAGTGCCTCATGAGGCCGATCGTGGACTCGGGAACACCGGCATAGAGTTTGCCGTTGTCGCCCATGATGGGATCGACGAACACCTTGGTGCCCTTTTGCGCGCGGCGGTGACAAAAGTCCGAGATGATACGCGTCTCTTCCTCGGTCACGATAAAGCCGGTCGAGATAGCGTCGAACTCAAAGCCGAGCTCTTCCCAGATGGCGAGGCTCTGGCGCACGTACTCCGTGGTGTCGTGGATGTAGAACTTAGGATAGTTGAGCGTATCGGACACAAGCGCCGTCGGCAGGTTGTGGATGCGGTAGCCCATATGCGACAGCACCGGCAGCATGGCGGAAAGCGCGACCTTGCCGTAGCCGCACATATCGTTGATCAGCAGCAGCTGAGTGTTCTTCATGAGAGTCCCCCCTTGGGTCGGGAGCGGCGCAAAGTCGCCACAGTGCGACTAAGTGTAGCGCAGGGACCGTTGCGAGCAGGCGCCAGGGCCGCGAAGAGCGCATTGTTGCGGAAAGGTTTCGGAAAATGATCCCTTTTCCTCCGTCCCCCACGGATCATTCCAACATGTAAACGTCGATGTTTTGGCAATGCCAGCGAGCGGGTCGCATTTGAGGCAAGGTGACGTGAAACGAAAGGGTGCTGACCTTCTGGTCGCGCCCTTGAAGTTGAACGTCAGATTGTCCAAATGCGGCCCGCGCAGCGTCG
>CABPCG010000015.1 GCA_902405995.1 uncultured Collinsella sp. | reverse complement strand
TCGGCAAATCTCTGGTGCCCCCGGGCGGATTCGAACCGTCGACACCCGCTTTAGGAGAGCGGTGCTCTATCCCCTGAGCTACGGAGGCATGTTGTATTAGTGTAGCAGATTTACGCCGCTGTAATGCAGCGTATACCCACTCTTCGAAGTTGCGGTGGAACAGCCCTCCGGAAAGTACGTCCCACTATCCAGGCAAATTCTGGGTCAGACTTTCCCCATGAGACCTCGCTGGGAAACTGTGACCCAGAATTTCGGCTCGAAACGGGACACGGTTTCCCAAACGACCCCGTTCCGGAAACTACATCCCGGAATCGACGCTCGAACTGGGATGCACTTTCCCGATCGAGCCACATGGGAGACTGCGCCCCACTTTGAGGGGGCGCTCTTTAATGACTACTTGCCTTTGTGGAAAAGGTTTTTGATAACGGAGGGGATGCTCTTGGCGCCCTTGGCCGTCACATCGATAAAGTCGGGCGAACGCACGAGCTTATCCTCGTCGACGTACTTACGGACCGCGCGAAGCGTCTCTTTATCGTCGCGCGTCGAAAACGTAAAGTGGCCGTTGTCCTTGGTGAAGATAGCAAAACGCGTAATCTTCTTGGTGCCGCGCAAAACCTCGGCGGCGATGTAGTCGACCTCATCCCACGGGATTTGAATGTAATCCTCGGGATTGCGCTCGTTATAGTACTCGAACGCCTTATTGCCCACCATTACGTTACCGTGACTGGTAAGCCCCATCAGGCAGGTTGCCGGCGTTGCCAGATCGACCGTGCTGTTCTGAGATTGCGCCATGCGCGCCTCGCCCTCCAAATAAAACAATCGGACCGCATCCAGTGTACCCACCGGGTGCGGTCCGTTTCAATGGCTCAAAAGCCCTTGCCTAGCAATTCTCGGTCTTAAGCCGAAACGTGCTTACATGAAGCCGCAGACGCGACCGATGATGCCGACGGCGAAGAGAGCCAGGATGATGACGATCGGGCTGACCTTCTTCTTGAGGAGCTTGCAGACCAGCAGGGTCAGGCACACGGCGGCAAGGCCGGGGATGAGCTGATCGAGGTTGGCCTGAAGCGTGGTGACCTTCACCTGATCAAGGGCGTTAGCACCGATGGAGTTATACATCGTCAGTGCTTCCTTGACACCCTCAGAACCGGAGGGCAGGTTAGCCCAGTCGATAAAGGCGCCAGCAGACTGCGTGACCTTGGAGACGACCGGGGTGAAGGAGATGGACACCCAGCGCTCGACCAGGGCGCCGATGATGAACATACCCAGGATGGAAGCACCCTCGGTGACCTTGCCCATCAGACCGCCGGAGAGGTCCTTGGCGATGGAGGAGCCGACCTTGTAGCCAAACTCCTGCGTGTACCACAGGAAGGCGTAACGGATGATGTTCCACGCGAAGAAGAACAGCAGCGGACCGGCGATGCTGCCGGACAGGGCCAGGGAAGCGCCCAGTGCGCCCAGAATCGGGCGAAGGGTGAACCAGAAGGCGGGGTCGCCGACGCCGGCGAGCGGGCCCATCATACCGACCTTGACGCCCTGAATGGCGACGTCGTCAATCGGAGCACCGTTGGCGCGCTCCTCCTCGAGGGCGAGGGTAACGCCAATGACGGGGGCGGAAACATAGGGGTGGGTGTTATAGAACTCCAGGTGGCGCTTAAGAGCGGCAATCTGGTCATCCTTGCTGGTGTAGAGCTTCTTGATCGCAGGGATCATTGCGAAGCACCAGCCACCGTTCTGCATACGCTCGTAGTTCCACGAGCCCTGAAGGAACTGATGACGGAAGCAAACCTTCTTACGGTCAGCCTTGGTGAGCTGAATCTTGTTCTCTGCCATATGTATCACTCCCCTCCTACTCGTAATCGTTCAGAATGTCGCCGAGCGGGTCACCGGAGCCACCGCCCATGCCGCCACCCTGCTTGGCCAGATCCTTAAGGCCAAGGTAGATGAGGGCAAGGGAGATGCCGATGAGGCCAAGGGCGATCAGCGTGAGCTGAGGGATGGCAGCAAGGACAAAGCCGAGGATGAAGAACGGCCAGGTCTCCTTGGTGGCCATCATGTTGATGACCATGGCGTAACCGACGGAAGCGACCATGCCGCCGCCGACAGCCATGCCGCCGGACAGCCAATCGGGCATAGCGTTAAGCGCGTTGGTAACGGCCTCGGCCGGGATGATGCACAGAAGTACTGCCGGGATGGCGATACGAACACCCTGCATGAGGATGCCGGCGTACTGCCAACGCTCGATGCCGGCGAAGTCGCCCTTCTCGGCGCAGGCGTCCATGCCGTGAACCATAGCGGTAGCCAGGGTACGGCAGATCATGGTCAGGAACAGACCAGCGACCGACAGCGGGACGGCGACGGCGATGGCGGCGGTAACGGCCTTGGCCGAATCGGTGGCGCCACCGTTGAGGGCGAGCACCATGATGATCGAAGAAGCGACCGAGGCCAGAGCGGCGTCAGGCGCGACGGCGGCGCCGACGTTAGCCCAGCCAAGGGCCATCATCTGGAGCGAACCGCCCAGGAGGATGCCCTCCTGAAGGTGACCGGTTACGAGACCGATAAGCGTGCATGCCACGAGCGGCTGATGGAACTGGAACTCATCCAGAATGCCTTCCATACCGGCAAGCAACGCGACAATCGCAACAAGCAGAATAGTGATTGCAGACATGTATCGGACCCTCCTTTACTATGCTTGAGCGGCCAGTTCGGCCTTTGCTTTCTTCAACATGGCGTCGAGATCCTCGGAGGAATCCGAAGGAACCTTGCGGACCTCGAACTTGACGCCCTTGGCCTTGAGAGCCTCGATAGTCTTAACGTCGTCATCGCCCATGGCGACGGCGTTGGTGACGACGACCTTGCCCTTGGAGTGAGCCATGGAACCGATGTTGGCTTCCTTGATGTCGACGCCGGCCTCGATGGCCTTGAGCAGATCCTGCGGGTTCTCGAAGAGCAGCATGGCCTTGGTGTCACCAAAGCGCGTGTCCTTGACGACCTCGGCCATCTTCTTGATGGGCACGACGTTGGCGTGGACTCCCGGAGGGGCAGCCTGCTCGATCATGGTCTTGCGGAGCTCGTCGTGAGCAACGCCGTCGGAAACCACGATGATGCGGTTGGGGTTGATCTGCTTGGTCCACGTGGTGGCCACCTGGCCATGAAGCAGACGGGTGTCGATACGGACGTGGGCGATCTTGATGTGCCCGTCGCCGATGACCGTTCCCGGAGGGATGGCGCCTGCAGGAGCAGCGGCGGCCGCAGCCGGCTTCTTCTCCTCGGGCTCCAGAGACTCGGGCTTGACGCGCACGCCAGCCTTAGCCTCAGTCACGAGATGTTTTGCGATCGCATGTGCAGTGTTCTTTGCGTCAAAGCGCTGCGAATATGCCTCGATGAGCATAGGCAGGTTGACACCGGTGACGATAGCCCAGGAATCGTGGCCCTCGATGAGCCCACTGATCTGGTTGAACGGCGTGCCGCCCCACAGATCAACGAGGAAGAGCACCTGCTCCTGGTCCTCGAAGGAAGCGACTGCTTCCTCGACCTTGGCACGGAAGTCGTCGGGGCCCATGCTCGGCTCGAGCGAGACCACGGCTACAGACGGCTGATCGCCAAAGACCATCGAGCCCGTCTGCTTGATTCCAGCCGCCAAGTCACCATGGCTAGCAAGAACAATACTTACCATCACATAACCTCCTTTTTGTCTACGTAATTCCTACACGACAGTTATGGAGTATAGCTGCAAATACAGCAGAATTGTTTGAAAAACTGCAAAAGGTAGCATTATTTGTTTAAACGTCTTGTTTTGTTACAAGCTGATTACATTCCAGTATTTTGGCTGATTTGCTGCTGAGGATTGATAGCTGATCTATTTACATGACCGAATTGAGCACGCTGTTCATTATTGCCGGTTTTAAACAGACACAAATGTGCTCGGGTTGAGGCTATTTCGTTTAAACAGATGGTACTTGACTAATGGTAAGAAATATGCTCTAGCAAAGTAATCGTTGGGGACGTTCTTTAATGACTAGTCGTTTAAGAACGTCCCCAACGACTAAGTTAGACGATATGGAGGGGGTTGGCGGCGTCGACGGCATCGGGGGCGTCGGAGAGGCCGTCGGGGGCAGCGTCTGCCGGGTCCTCGTCGGGGGTCTCGATCTGCTTGATCATGACATCCTGGCCCTGCAGCAGATAAGTCTCGCCGCTACCGCAATGGGGACAGGTCTTGCCGTGCTCGACCGTCGCGTAGTCGCGGCCGCACGCCTCGCAATGTGTCACGGCCTCAACGGGCTCCACGATAAGCTCCGAGCCCTCGGTGATAGGCTTTTTATCCGCTGCCCAGCGCCAAGCGTCGAGCAGCAAGTCGGGAACGACGCCCGAGACCTCGCCCAGCAGCAACGTCACGCTCGAAACGCGACTTACGCCGTTGGCGCGAGCCACATTCTCGACATCGCGAATGATGTGATACACGATTCCGAGCTCGTGCACTTTTAATTCCTTCCGCCGTTCCCGTTATGACTACTTACTTGCGACCGAATTTGATCTTGATGGCGCGCTTGAGTGCGTACTTGCCCAGGCTGGGAAGCTTTTGCTCGTATTTGACCATCGTTGAGCACTCGGGGCGGTCGCGATCCAGATGGATGGCGTCAAACGCGCACTTGGTGGTGCACAGGCCGCAGCCGATGCACTTGTTGGGGTCGACGATCGAGGCGCCGCAGCCCAGGCAGCGGGCGGTCTCGGCGCGCACCTGCTCCTCGGTGAAGGTCTCAACATACTCGCTAAACGGCGCAGCTTTCTCGCGCTCGTGGTCCACGTGGGCAACCTCACGGCTCGCGTTGTCATAGCTCTCGATCACGACATCGTCGCGGTCGAGCGCGGCGTAGCGGCGCTGGTTGCGGCCGATGGTGAGCGTGGAGCCCGGCTGCACAAAGCGGTGGATGGACACCGCAGCCTCGTGACCGGCGGCGATAGCGTCGATGGCGAAGCTGGGACCGGTGTAGACGTCACCACCCACAAAGATGTCGGGTTCGGCGGTCTGGTAGGTCTGGGGATCGGCAAGGGCACCCTGACCACGGCCAAGCTCCACCTTGGAGCCAGCCAGCAGGTCGCCCCACACGATGGACTGGCCGATGGACATGACGACACGGTCAGCATCGACACGGCGTAGATCGTTCTCGTCGTACTCGGGCGCAAAACGGCCTTCGTCGTCAAAGACACGCGTGCAGCGCTTGAAGGTGATACCGCACACACGACCGGCCTCGTCCAGGTGGACCTCCTTGGGACCCCAACCGCAGCTGATGTGCGCGCCGTCCTCGATGGCCTCGCGACGCTCTTCCTCGCTGGCGGGCATCTGTGCCTCGCTCTCCAGGCAGAACATCTCAACGTGCTCGGAACCCAGACGGCAGGCGTTGCGGGCAACGTCGATGGCCACGTTGCCGCCGCCCACCACGATGGTGCGGCCGGGCAGCGCGTCAATCTTGCCGCTGTTGACCTCGCGCAAAAAGTCGACGGCCACGGTCACACCCTCGGCGTCCTCGCCCGGAATGTCGGCAAGGCGGCCGACCTGGCAGCCAATAGCCACGTAGAAGGCCTTAAAACCCTGCGTGCGCAGCTCATCGAGCGTCACGTCACGGCCGACTTCCACGCCATAGCGGAACTCGGCACCCATCAGGCGAATGATCTCGACCTCGGCCTCGATAACATCCTTCTGCAGCTTAAAGCTGGGAATGCCGTAGGTGAGCATGCCACCCGGGCGCTCGTTTTTCTCGAACACGACGGGCTTGTAGCCCTTCTCGGCAAGATAGAAAGCGCAGGACAGACCGGCCGGGCCGGCACCGATGATGGCAATCTTCTGGTCGAAGCCGCCAGCGCGCGTCGGCGTCACCACGGGCGGGACGTAGCGGGTCGCAGCGTCCAGATCGCGCTGGGCGATAAACTTCTTGACTTCGTCGATAGCCACGGCGGCGTCCACACGACCGCGGGTGCAGGCATCCTCACAGCGGCGGTTGCACACACGGCCGCAGATAGCGGGCAGCGGGTTCTCGCGCTTAATGAGTGCTAGGGCCTCGTCATAGCGGCCCTGCGCCGCGAGCTTCAGATAGCCCTGAACGGCAACGTGCGCGGGGCAGGCCGTCTTGCAGGGCGCCGTGCCGGACTCATGCGTCTCGATGCGGTTGTCGTTGCGGTAGTTGGGCGACCACTTGGTGTGGTCCCACTTGGTGGCATCGGGCAGCTCCTGGCGCGGATACTCGGGCACCTGTCCGCCGGCCTTTTTGCTGCAGAGCTTCTGGCCCAGCTTGGCGGCACCGGCCGGGCACACCTCAACGCAGCGACCGCAGGCTACGCACTTGTCCTTCTCGACCTTGGCGACATAGGCCGAGCGCGACAGGTTGGGCGTGTTGAACAGCTGCGAGGTGCGCAGGGCGTAGCACACGTTGACGTTGCAGTTACAGATGGCGAAGATCTTGTTCTCGCCGTCGATGTTGGTGATCTGGTGCACAAAGCCGTTGTCCTCGGCCTGGCGCAAGATGTCGTAGACCTCCTCGCGCGTCACATAGTGGCCGCGGTCGGTCTCGACCACATAGTCGGCCATATCGCCCACGGCAATGCACCAGTCGGCGGGGTCGTCGGCGCAGCCCTCACCCATCACGCGACGGCTCGCGCGGCAACTGCAGGTGCTAGCAGCATATTTGCCATCGTATTTGTCGAGCCAATGCTCGATATGCTCAATAGGCACCGACGTGCTCGCGGCGTCAATGGCCTTCTCGACCGGAATGACGTGCATGCCGATACCGGCGCCCCCGGGCGGCACCATCGGCGTAGCCTTGGACAGCGGGCCCTTGGATGCCTGCTCAAAAAACTTGGCATAGACCGGATGCTCCTCGAGCTGACTCACGCGCATGTTGAGGAACTCGGCGGAACCCGGCACCAGCATGGGCAGCACCCACTGCTTGGCGCGCTCGGGATTTTCCCAGTTGTACTCGAGCAGACCCGTGTAGCTCATGTCGTCGAGCATCTTCTCGATATCGGCCTCGGGCATGCCGGTGAGCTTGACCATCTCGGGCAGCGTGTAGGGACGGCGCATCTTCATCTTGCAGAGTACCTCGGCCTGCTCGTCGGTTGCGGCCTCGGCAAACGACCAGTACTCGTAGCCCAGCAGCTCGTCGCGATGCAGAAGACGGTTGGTGCAATGCTCGCACAGCTTGACAATGGCCTCGCGCGGATGCTCCGGCAGCGGCGGCACGAACTCCGCGCCGATATCGGGCTCGGTGTAGCTAATCCCCGGTCCGTTGAGAATCATGGTTGTCCCTTCTCTTGCCGCAGCCCGGCGAGACCACGGCACCCCTCTTCTTACGGGTTCGACATGCCCCCATGCCGTTCACCCGCCATTAGTTGACATTGTGTCAAAAACAGTATTGACGAACCGTCAACAATATTCAAGACTGTTAGGTGAACGGTCGGGCTCAAACGGACGAAAGGCGGCAAACGCATGAGCGATAACGCATCGAACACCTCTGTGGCTGACGCCGTCCCCGCGCCCGATAGCGCGGCCAAGCGTCTGACGGGCGACGAACGCCGTCGCGAGATCCTCGATGCCGTGCGCACCGTAAGCTCCGAGCTGGGCGTGTCCCACCTATCGGTATCGGCCGTGACCAAACGCGCCGGCTGCACGCGCTCGCTGTTCTACCATTACTTTGCCGATATGGACGCCGCCGTCACCGCCGTCATGGACGAGGCGATCGACGGCTTTATCTCCGAGCTCGAGCAGTGGAACGCCGGCCGCACCGTCGGTGATATCGAAGGCGCGCTCGACACCGTCGCCCCGCTCTTTAAGCGCCTGGTCGCCAGCGGCCACGAGCTGCCGAGTACGCTCACCTCGAGCAGCGGCGCACTCTACGGCGGCTTTCTGCACAACGTGGTTCAGCGCGTGGCTCAGTACATCTGCGACACCACCGTGGTGGACTTTGTCGCCCATCACGAGCTGCGCATCGACCATGTCTACGAGACGTTCTACACCCTCATCATGGGGTTGTTGATGTATATCCGCACGCACCCCGATGTGCCCGACGAGACGGTCAAGGAAATCATCGCCTCGACACTCCACATCGAGGGCTATACCGCCAAGTATCCCGAGCGCAAACCCAGGAACTGACGACATTTGGCCAAACTGCCCGCGATCGGAAGAGGGGCCGCGGGCGTGTGAAAGGAGAGCAGCATGCTGTTCGATGTTTGGGGTAGCGATACCCTTATCCACTGGGCCGGCTGGGCCATGGTCTTTATTGGCCTGATTGTGCTCAACGAGGTCGGCCGCCGCACCAAGCTGGGCGCGGCCATCATCTTTGGCGTGGCTCCGCTGGCCATGACCATCTACTGCGTCGCCATCGCCATCGGCGTCTCACAAGGCGCCGAGTGGGCGCTCACCAACCCCACCCATGTGTACCAGAACAGCTGGTTCCACTACGCCAAGGTATACGCGGCGCTGGCCGGTTGCTGGGGCTTCATTGCCATTAAGTACCAGTGGGGCAAGATCGGCAAGGCGCATTGGTTCCGCGCGTGGCCGTTTGTGATCGTCGCCATCAACATCATGATCGCCGTCGTGTCCGACTTTGAGAGCGCCTA
The DNA here is from genome assembly GCA_902405995.1 of uncultured Collinsella sp. Taxonomy (GTDB): domain Bacteria; phylum Actinomycetota; class Coriobacteriia; order Coriobacteriales; family Coriobacteriaceae; genus Collinsella. Next base: position 37,866 of record CABPCG010000015.1, on the reverse strand, counting down.
TCACTTCTTTGTCCTGGGCCAGTCCACCTGGGTCACCTCCGAAGGTGCCACGCAGCTCGCCGGCTGGAACAACGTGTTCAACGGCATCGCCGGTATCATCAACATCTTCTGCATGACCGGTTGGTGGAGCGTCTACGCCTCCGAGGACAAGACCGACATGCTGTGGCCCGACATGACCTGGGTCTACATCATCGCCTACGATATCTGGAACTTCTGCTACACCTACAACTGCCTGCCCACCCACTCCTGGTTCTGCGGCTTTGCGCTGCTGCTGGCGCCCACCGTCGCCGCCTTTATCTGGAACAAGGGCGGTTGGATCCAGAACCGCGCCTTTACGCTTGCCATTTGGTGCATGTTTGCGCAGGTGTTCCCCTACTTCCAGGAAGAGTCCATCTTTGTGACCCACTCCACGCTCGACGCAGGCGCCGCCACCGCGGTCTCGATCGCCGCACTGGTCGCCAACATCGCCGCGATCATCTACATCGCCTACCGCGCCAAGAAGCTCGGCCGCAATCCCTACAAGCAGGATGTCTTTGAGGGCACCAGCGATTGGGAGAAGGCTACCGCTCGCCGCGCCAAGGTGGATTACGCACACGCCGAGTAACATGTTTATTCCGTCCACATTTGAATGTAGGCAAACTTAGCCGATACCGCAATCGCGCGTCATGCGCAGCCCCGGAAAGCGATTCGCCCGCTTTCCGGGGCTTTTTGTTGTTGCGCGCATTCACGCACATATTCCATTCGCACACACATTCAAAACCTCTCGCACAGATAAAATCAGATTTCCGATCGCCTGACAGCTCTATATGACCTTGTTTTTGGGTACATTGTTGTCCCGATATTGAGCTTGGGGGATATATGAAAGATGAGACGATGGGCCAAGAGGATGCGACCCAAGATGCAGAAGCTTGCGCTGAGGCCTTGGAGAGCTTAGACCGGATTTCACTCGATGAGATTGCGTTTGACGATTCGGGCGTTGGTGTGCAGGATGAGCCGGAAGCCGAGGCGCAGTCCGATGATCAGGATGCAGACGACGTTGAGCCTGCCAAAGATGAGGCAGGTCACGAAGACACCGAAAGCGAGGCCGGCAATCAGCTCGAATCCGACACGGGCGAGGAAACCGTCTTGCTCGACAGCTTGCCGGCCGAGGATTCGCTGACCCGCGAGCTTCCTGGCCTGGGTTCCGCACCAGCCGTGGACGAGACCATCGCCATGGGCGATATTCCCCTTCCGTCCGTCCCCTCGGCACGCGAGGCCGAGGTTCGCCATCGCAAGATGTCGCCCAAGCGCCGCAATCTGATGGTTGCCGGCGCTGTGGCCGTTGCGCTTGTCGCCGGCGGTGCAGGCTATGCTGTCTGGAACGGATATCAGCAAGAGCAGGCTGCCGCTGTCGCCGCCAATGCCCACACGATGATGTCGGTGCAGATTGGCGTACATGCCGCGGGGCTCGACTGTTCCGCCGGCTCCAAGATTCCCGTACAAGTGAGTGGCCAGGATTCTGACGGATCCTCCGTGAGCGAAACGCTCTATGTTGACGAGCACGGCCGTGGCATCAAACTGCTACCCGGTGACTACACGCTCTCCATCGCTGCCTCCCCCATCGCGCCCGACGGCACCGTCTATACCGTGCCGACCACCAAAGCGCAGGTCACGATCAAGAGCGACGGACAGGACCTAGGCAGCCAGGTCACCTTTAAGCTCAAGGTGCCTTCGGCCGACACGGTAACCGACGACCAGATCGATGCCGCCGCCAAATATGCCGAGGAGGGAGGCGCGAGCTCCTCCGCCACCGCCAAGGTGCTCCAGCAGGCGGCAACCGCGCGGCGCGACGCCGCCGTCAATGCCGTGAGCGCGCAAAAGGCACAGGCGGCCCGTGATGCCGACGCCCGTCACAAGGCAACCGACCTCTACCAGCTCGATATCCCCGTCGAGTGGTACGGCAAGGTCGAGACTTGGCAAAATGGCAGCACGCTATGCATCTATCTTGCCGGCGACAGCGATACGCCGATTGTGACGCTCGTCGCGGTGCGCGAGGGCGAGAGCTTTACGCCCGATGAGGGCGATACGGTTTTGGGTGCGGCCAACCTAGGCAACGGTTATACCGTCTACGCCAGCGGCCCCGTCTATCCGTACGTGGTGCCCCAGACCATCAACGGACGGACGCAGAATCCCGTGTCAACCTACCCCATGGATACGGCGATTGAGCTTGTCGAGCTCACGACCGGCAACCGCTACACCTATAGCCAGATCAAGAACGTACTGGTCGGCAAAGACGGCAAGGCCGACGCTGCGACCAAACTAGAGACCGACTACCTCGCCCAGATTCTCCTGCCGAGCATCAAAGCCCAGGACTAGCGGACCACAGCACCCAGGGTAGCTAATTTGGGGCGGGGCTTTTTAGCTACCCTTGATGTTGTTTCGACTTTGCTGTTGGGCAGAGCAGAGGGTAGCTAAAAAGCCCCCGTCCCAAATTAGCTACCACAGATCAATAAATGATTAGGCAAGAAGCCACTTCCATGCGGGCGCAGCATGTACCACGCCGTGTTTGCATGGAATATCGGCCTGCTCATCCATGGTAACGATTGTCGACTCACCAAGATCGAATTGGGCCATCGAGGCATCAAGCGCGGCAATTTCGCGCTCGCGCGTTTTCTCGCTTGCCATATCCGTACTCACCTGAATCAGGCCATAAGCCTGCATAAGAAGCGCATCCCCGGCCACAAAGTCCACCTCATGGCTTTTATTCTTCTCTTTGATCAGCAGGCGGCAGACCGAACCGGACCGCACGGCTGGAGCCCTTCTTCTGAGCGCATTGAACACCGCAGTCTCGAGCCTCTGGCCCTGATCAAATGCCGATGCGGGAGAGAATGCTCCGAACATCGCAGGATCGACAGCGTAGACTTTAGATGCGGACCGCGCATTATTTGCAAGTGAGCGCGTGAACTCCGGCACCGAAAACAACAGGTAGGCGTCCTCGTAATACTCAAGTAAGTCGCCGAGCGAATTACGACTGACGGGTATCTGCCTACTTTTGAACTCGTTGTACACCTTGTTCACTGACAGCTCTCGTGCCGAAGATGCCATACACCGCGTCAGGAACAGTGAAGCCAAACGAGGGTTCTTGATGTCGTAGCGCTCAACGACGTCCATGGCGACCGTTCGCGACGCATATTCCTGTAGCAGCTGAATCGCGTCCGCGGGCGTCTGCTCTAGCGTCGCGATGAATCCCCCTCGCTCAAGATATCCGATCAGATGATGTCGAAGCAGTGCTGCATCGCTCGATGAAAAGGGTGCATCCGGCTCAGGAACGCTCCCCGTCTTATATCGGACGTATTCCGAAAAACTCAACGGAAACAGCTCTCGCACAAGAGAGCGGCCCCTGAACTCGCTCTTAAGTTCCGAGGACAGCATCTTAGAAGAAGATCCCGTCACGTAGACGGTCGCTTTCTCCGTATCGACCACACGCCGCAGAAACGCACCCCATTCGGGAATTTCCTGGATTTCATCGAAGAAAATGTAGGCACCCTCGGTTCGAGCAGCAGGATATAGCGCATAGAATGTATCGAGCACGTCCGCTAGCAGCGACGGCTCATACGGACGCAAGCGCTCATCCTCAAAATTGAAATAAAGCATCCGGTCAAGCTCGATACCTTGACCCTGAAGCCGCTGCATCTCCTGATACAGGCGATACGTCTTTCCACAACGACGGGCTCCCACAATCAGATTTACGATGTTGTCGCGCTTGGGTTCCTGCGGGTTTCCCAGATCAAGGTCGCGCTCAAAGACCTGTGGAACTCCTTGTTGCTCAAAGTCCTTTATTTTCTGGGCCACCAAGTCGTTGAATGCCATGATTCTCCAATCTTGCTTATATGCTAATCAAGATTATATCGATTCTTGATTAGCAGGAGAGCAAGATTTATGCATATCTTGATTAATTGGTAAGCAAATTTTTCTGTTACTGGTCTCCCGGAGGATGTCGAACGGCTGAGGGGCCACCAAGCTCGAGAGAATGGTTTTTCTGGGACGGGGATTTAATAATCATTTTGTAACGAATGATTATTAAATCCCCGTCCCAGAAAAATCATCAGGCAGGCGGGAGGGGGCAAAAGTAGCTAAAAAAGCCCCGTCCCAAATGAGCTACTTAGCGCCAGGGGTCGGCTTCGAAGAGGGGCTCGCGCTCGGGGCGGCGATCGCTGTAGGGATCGTAGCCGTCGTCGTCCTCGTTCTCGGCGCGGATATAGGGGTCGCGCGGCTTGGGTGCCGGCTTAGGCGCAGGCTTGGGTGCGGCGGGTGCGGCATCGGTCGCCGGCGTGTTCGTCTTGTTCTTGTCTGTCATCTGCGCATCTCCTTGCATCGCATCCGTTCAACATCATCGATTGTCGCACGAAAAAGGGCGGCGGATCCAATTGGATCCGCCGCCCTTGGCGTTTTGCGATGGGGGGCGGTTTTAAAGCCGGTCCCAAAATCTACTCGGTGTCTGGAACCTCGTAGGTGGCCGTCGGCGTGTTGTCGCACACGACGGTAAAGCCGCTGTCCTTGTCGGCATCGACCGTCACCTGATCGCCCTCGCGCACCGTACCGTCGATAATAGCGGCGGCGATGGCGTCCACGACCTCGCGCTGGACTAGGCGCTTGAGCGGACGGGCGCCAAAGACCGGGTCCAGGCCGCCCACGGCGAGCATCTGCTTGGCCGCCGGGGTGATGGCAAGCGTCATGCGCTCCTTGGCCAGGCGCGCGCGGACGTCGGCAAGCTGGATATCGACGATCTTCTCGATCTGCGCCATGCCGAGCGGATGGAACACCACGATATCGTCGATACGGTTGAGGAACTCGGGGCGGAAGGTCTGAGCCATGGCGGCGTCAACCTGATGGCGCATCTCCTCCTCGTCCTTACCGGACAGATCGGCGATGGCCTTGGAGCCCACGTTGGACGTCATGATAATAATCGTGTTCTTGAAGGACACCTGGCGACCCTGGCCATCGGTCAGACGGCCGTCATCAAGCACCTGCAACAGCACGTTGAAGACATCCGGATGAGCCTTCTCCATCTCGTCGAGCAAGATTACGGAGTACGGACGACGACGCACGGCCTCGGTGAGCTGGCCGCCCTCGTCGTAGCCCACGTATCCCGGAGGCGCACCGATCAGACGCTGGACGCTGAACTTCTCCATGTACTCGGACATGTCGATACGCACGAGCGCGCGCTCGTCGTCGAACAGGCACTCGGCCAGTGCCTTGGCGAGCTCGGTCTTGCCCACGCCGGTGGGGCCCAGGAAGAAGAAGCTGCCGATGGGCTTGTCCGGATCGGAGAGGCCCGCACGGCTGCGGCGCACGGCCGCGGCCACGGCGGAGACCGCCTCGTCCTGGCCGATGACGCGCTTATGCAGCTCGTCCTCCAAGCCCTTCAGTTTGTCGAGCTCGCCCTGCATCATCTTGGACACGGGCACGCCGGTCCAGGCGCTCACGACCTCGGCGATCTCATCGGAGGTCACCTGCTCGTTGAGGCCCTCGCCGTCCTGCTGCTTTTGTGCCTCGAGCGCAGCCTCGGAATCCTGAATCTGCTGCTGCAGACCCGGGATCACGGAATAGCGCAGCTCGGACGCACGGCCCAAGTTTCCGTTGCGCGTCGCGCGCTCCTCTTCACTCTTGGCCTCGTCGAGCTGGCCTTTAAGCTCCTGCACGTGGTCGATGGCGTTCTTCTGGTTGAGCCAGCCGGCCTTTTGCACGTTGAGCTTTTCTTGGACCTCGGCAATCTCCTGGCGCAGGGCCTCCAGACGCTCCTTGGAGGCGTCGTCGGTCTCCTTCATGAGCGCCTGCTCCTCGATCTGCAGCTGGGTGAGCTGACGCGTGGTGGCGTCAATCTCGACCGGCATGCTGTCGAGCTCCATGCGCAGGCGGCTTGCGGCCTCATCGACCAAGTCGATGGCCTTGTCGGGCAGGAAGCGGTCGGCAATGTAGCGATCGGAGAGGTCGGCAGCTGCCACGAGCGCGCTATCGGTGATATGCACGCCGTGGAAGATCTCGTACTTCTCCTTGAGGCCACGCAGGATCGAGATGGTGTCCTCGACGGTAGGCTCGCTCACCATAACGGTCTGGAAACGACGGGCGAGTGCCGCGTCCTTCTCGATGTACTTGCGATACTCGTCGAGCGTAGTCGCGCCGATTGCGTGCAAGTCGCCACGGGCGAGCGCCGGCTTCAGGATGTTGCCGGCATCCATGGAGCCCTCGGTGGCACCCGCGCCCACGATGGTGTGGAGCTCATCGATGAACAGGATGACCTTGCCCTCGGACTTTTGCACTTCCTTGAGCACGGCCTTCAAGCGGTCCTCGAACTCGCCGCGATACTTGGCGCCGGCGACCAGCGCGCTCATGTCGAGCTCGATGAGGTCGCGGTCGCGCAGGGTGCTCGGCACGTCGCCGGCCACGATACGCTGGGCGATGCCCTCGACGATGGCCGTCTTGCCGACGCCCGGCTCGCCGATGAGCACGGGGTTGTTCTTGGTGCGGCGGGACAGAACCTGGATGGTACGGCGGATCTCGTCGGTACGGCCGATGACCGGGTCGAGCTTGCCGGCGCGGGCCAGATCGCAGATGTTGCGACCGTACTGCTCCAGCGCCTCAAACTGGGTCTTGTCCTCGGCAGACGTCACGCGGTCATCGCCACGCAGCTCCTCGTAGACCTGCTCGATGCGCTCCTTGGTGACGCCGGCGTCGCGCAGTACGCGGCCCGCCTCGCCCTTGTCCTCGGCAAGCGCCATCAGCAAATGCTCGGTCACCACAAAGCTGTCGCCCATCTTGGTGGCCTTCTTCTCGGCCTTCTCGATGACGCGGACGAGCTCATTGGACAGGCCCATCTGCTGGCCCTCGCCCGAAACCTTGGGCGCGCGGTCGATGGCATCTTGTGTGGAGCGCGCAAGCTGAGCCGGGTCGGCGCCGATGCGCTCGATGATCACGGAGATATTGCGCTCGCCGGCACCGAGCAGGGCGGACAGCAGGTGAATCGGCTCCACCGCGCCGGCCTGCGCGTCGGCAGCCGTGCTCATGGCGGTCTGCAGCGCCTCGCGCGACGTCATTGCTAGCTTATCGATTCTCATGGAATCACCTCTCTTGGGGCGGCCGCCCTACGGGGCGGCTTCACGTTGTTCGAGAAGTATTGTTGCCAGCTTTGTACGATCTTATACACAAATCTAAGTCTCTATATATAAGATTTTCTGAGTGCTCTCATGACATGCGGACCACCACAAAGGGGGCAGGCACCTTTGTGGTGGTCCAGAGAAGAATCAGCCCCAATTATAAGAGGCGGCATCAAGCCCAGCCTACGTTTCGCGACCCCAAATCGAAGCCCAATAGGGCCTTTCAGCCCCCTCATTCCGGGCGGTCGCTTGCTTTTGAATATTGTCGCAAGCTGATATCATTTATCTTAATGATTGCATATTGTAAGCGAGGTGCCCCACCGTGAAACGCTCCACCTATATCGGCCTGCTCGTCTTAGCGTTTGCGATTACCGCAGTCGGCGTAGGAATAATCTATCTCGCATTTCTCCCCGCCTCTGCAACGCAGGCAGCGATTGAGACCGTAAGCTATCCCATCGAGGTCCTCACCGATATCGTCAAACCCGATTCGATCACCGTCGATTTTGACGGTACGCCTGCAGCGCTTGGGGTCAGCAACTATCCCCGTATCGAACTTGGGGCCAGGCGCTACACCAAAGATGAGCAACTTATCGGCAAGGCAACCAGTTTACTCAAAGGCAAGACGTTTAAGCGGTGGTACGGCGCCGTAATATATCGAGCCAAGAATAGCCAAATGAATGGCGGGTATCATTCGACCCTTGAACTCGATGCGGCAAACGGGAGCAGACTGTGCAACGTCTCATACGACCCCGGCTACGTGGACAACGAAGGGCCGGGAGTCTATATCTCGGATGGCAACGTGATCTACGTCATGGAAGGCGACCAGACGGCAGTCGTCGATTTTATGGATCGGTGTACCGAGGATGCCTACGAACAAACCTGCGAGCCCGATCCGCAGACAGCGCGCGACAGCGGCTCAGCACGCACTTGGCTATTTGACGATGAGATAACCTGGACCCCATCGAAATAAGAACCCGCCGGACAGGCACCTTTGTGGTGGTCCAAAAAGAAGCCGCCCCAATAAAAAGAGGCGGCATCAAGCAAGTCTATTTATTAGCGTCCCTCAAGACCCAACGAGAACGTCGCGGTAGCCCCGGCCATACCTTTCCCTCGGGCGACCCTCGCGAAGCGCGTGAGCACGAGGGAAAGGTGTGGCCGGGGCGTACAGCAGCGTTACTCGGCAGCGGTCTTGAACTTGTTGTAGTTGATCAGGCAGCCGGCCTTGACGATGGCACGCTCCTCTGCCGTCATATCGGCAATGTAGAGCTCAATCTGCTCAACCGTGCCGTCGGCGCGCACCACGTAGGCGGCGATGTCCTTCAGGTCGCCATCGAGCGCAGCACGGATACCCGGCACAAAGACGTAGTCGCCCACCTCAAAGTTGGGCTCGGCCTCCATCTGGAAGGGCACCATGCCCCAGTTCATCACGTTGGAGCGATAGCGCTTGGTGGCGTACTCGTGGACGATGTTGGCCAGGCCGCCGATCACGCGCTGGCAGCTCGCAGCCTGCTCGCGGGCAGAACCGTCACCGGGCTTCTTGGCATAGAGCATGGAGCCGTACTCGGTCGCCTTGGCATCGGCCGCGATGCCCGCGCCGGCCAGCGCCTCAAACACGCCGGCAAGCTCGGCATCGAGCGCCGCCAGGTCGCCCGTGGCCTCGCCGGCCACGCGGCGCTTCTCCACGGCGTCGACCTCCTTGGAACGACCGACGTAGGCCGGATCGCGGCGGCTCAGCGTAAACTCGGCCAGGCCCAGCGGGTTGGAGCGGAAGGAGCTCGTCTCGCCCGAAGGAATGAGCTCGTCGGTCGTAGTGACCGGGTCCATGATCTTGGAGCACACCTTGAGCAGAATGTCGTCGCCGAGAGGCTCCATCGCGGGCCACGGCTTGATGTTGGGGCCTTCGACCAGCTCGTCGGCAGGCTCCGCCTTGCCAAAGCCCCAGTACACGCGCTTCTTGTACGGCGCGTCGTCGAAGGTGTACTCGCAAGCCTCGTCCCAGGTGTCCTCGGGCAGGTCGGTCGCCGGCGTCAGGATGCCGCCGTTGGCAGCCGTCGCCGCAATGGAACGGGCGTCCATCAGAGCCACGGCGCTCAGCTGGCCATTGCCCGGCTTGGAGCCCTCGCGGTTGGGGAAGTTGCGCGTAGTGTGGCGGATCGACAGGCCGTTGTTGGCGGGCGTGTCGCCGGCACCGAAGCACGGGCCGCAGAATGCCGTGCGCACGATCGCGCCGGCCTCCATAAGGTCGTAGATATAGCCGCGGCGTGTAAGCTCGAGTGCCACGGGCTGGCTCGTGGGATAGACCGACAGCGAGAACTCGCCGCAGCCGGTGTTGGCGCCCTTGAGCACGCGGGCCGCCTGCACCACGGAGTCGTAGTTGCCGCCCGAGCAGCCGGCGATGACGCCCTGCTGCACATGCAGCTTGCCGTCGACGATCTTGTCGAGCAGGCTAAAGTGCGTCTTGCCCTCGCCGATCTTGGCGGCCTCGAGCTCCACCTCATGCAGGATGTCCTCGAGGTTCTCGTTGAGCTCGTCGATCTCAAAGCCGTTGGAAGGATGGAACGGCAGCGCGATCATAGGCTTGATGCTCGACAGGTCGACCTCGACGCAGCCGTCGTAGTAGGCAACATCGGCGGGCTTGAGCTCGCGGTAGTCGTCGCCGCGGCCGTGCATGGTCAAAAACGCGTGCGTGTCCTCGTCGGTGGCCCAGATGCTCGACAGGCAGGTGGTCTCGGTGGTCATGACGTCGACGCCGTTACGGTAGTCGGTCGTCATGCTCGCGATGCCGGGGCCCACGAACTCCATGACCTTGTTCTTGACGTAGCCCTTGGCAAAGACGGCGCGGATGATGGCGAGCGCCACGTCATGCGGGCCGACGCCGGGGCGCGGGGCGCCCGTGAGGTAGATGGCGACGACGCCGGGATAGGCGACATCGTAGGTGTCACGCAGCAGCTGCTTTGCCAGCTCGCCGCCGCCCTCGCCCACGGCCATGGTGCCCAGGGCGCCGTAGCGGGTGTGCGAGTCCGAGCCCAGGATCATCTTGCCGCAGCCGGCGAAGTTCTCGCGCATAAAGGAGTGGATGACCGCGATGTGCGGCGGAACGAAGATGCCGCCGTACTTCTTGGCCGCGGAAAGGCCAAAGACGTGGTCGTCCTCGTTGATGGTGCCGCCCACGGCGCACAGCGAGTTATGGCAGTTGGTGAGCACGTAGGGCAGCGGGAACTGCTCCATGCCCGAGGCACGCGCCGTCTGGATGATGCCGACGAAGGTGATATCGTGGCTCGCCATGGCGTCGAAGCGAATCTTGAGCGCCTCGGGGTCGCCGGACGTATTGTGTGCCTGAAGGATCGAATACGCGATGGTGCCACGCTTGGCATCCTCGGGCGTCTGCGTAATACCGCGCTCAGCAGCCTCGGCCGCAGGCACAACCTCGCTGCCACGGCGCAGGTAGATGCCGTCCTCGTACAGCTTGACCATACTGTCTCCCACTCTGCCCAAACAATTTGGGCGCATAGCATACATTCGTTCAATATCGTGCCATAGAACGGTTGCGAGTTGGTTACGAATCTGCACGTTCACTTTATCTAGGTAAAGTAAAGGACGTGCCGGTCGAGGGCCGGGAGATTTTGTGCAAGAGCGTCCCTTTCGACTAGTCATTTAAGAACGTCCCCAATGACTACCCTACCGCATCCGGAGCAAGGCAACGCCGCAGGCAGAGGACGGACAGCGAGCGCCGTCCAGAGCGAACAAGTTGGCATGGAAAAGGCAAGGCATAGACCTTCTGGTCATGCCTTGCCCTTTGAATGACAAATTGTCGCTCTGGACGGCGCGCAGCGTCAACTGGCCCGCCGTTCGTCAGAACGGCGGACCCTAGAGATCTCCGCCGGCGCCCAGTAGCTTGCGCATGACTTGCTCGGGGTTAACCGAGCCATCGCGCGGGGCCAGGGCGGTGATCTTCTTCTGCATCTTGTACTCGTGCAGCTCATCCTCGAGCTGGCGCACGCGAGCGCGGAGCTTCTCGTTCTCGCGCTCGCGCTCCTCGGCACGCTCCTTCATATCGAGAATGCGCACCACGCCGGCAAGGTTAATGCCCTCGTCAGTCAGCTGGTTGATGAGCTCCAGACGCTCGATATCGGCACGCGAATACAGGCGCGTGTTACCGCCCGAGCGCTGGGGGTTCACCAGGCCCTTAGACTCGTAGACGCGCAGAGTCTGCGGATGCATGCCGGTCAACTCGGCCGCCACGCTGATCATGTACAGCGGTTTGTTCCTATTGTCCTCGGCCATGCTACCTGACCCCTTTCCGTCTCGTTATCGTCCATCATAAGCCCGCGGGCGCGGGCGCGCGCCGCGACCTTCCTAGTACGTCGCCTTGTAACGGTTGACCTTCTCGCGATAGTCGCGCGTGTCGGCCTCGCGCAGCTTGGTCATGGCATCGCGCTCGTCATCGGATAGGTTCGTGGGGACCTGCACCTTGATCTCGACGAGCAGCGCGCCCGTACGGCCACGGTGCTTAACGTCGGGCGCTCCCATCTCCTTAAAGCGGAACTTCTTGCCCGTCTGAGTACCCGCGGGCACTTTCAAACGGACCGTCGCACCGCCGGGTGTGGGCACGTCCACCGTGCAGCCGAGCGCCGCCTCGTAGACCGAGACCGGTACCTCCATGGTCACGTCGGCGCCTTTGCGCTTGAACAGCGGGTGCTCCTCCACATGCGTGGTCACGACCAGGTCGCCGCGCTCGCCACCCGCAACGCCATACTCGCCGCGACGCTTGTAGCGTAGCTTGCCGCCATCGACCGCGCCCGCGGGCACCGAGACCGTGATGGTCTGCTGCTCGCCTGTCGAGGGAATGCGATAGGTGACCTTGTGCGTCACGCCGCGAAACGCGTCCTCGGCCGTCACATCGACGGTCAGCGATAGGTCGCCGCCCTTGCGAGCGCGGCTGCGACCCGCGCCGGCACCGGCAGCGCCCGCAGCCCCGGCAAAGCCCGAGCCCCAATCGCTACCCCAGGCGCCATTGCCGCTGAAGATGCTGTCGAAGATATCGCCCCAGCCGCTGGCGCCCGCGCCGGCACCGTAGCCGCCGCCATACGCGCCGCCCGCGCCCGGCATGCCGCCGAACATGAGCATCTGGTCGTACTCTTTGCGCTTCTTCTCGTCCGAAAGCGTCTCGTAGGCCTCGCTAATCTCCTTGAACTTGGCCTCGTCGCCGCCGGCATCGGGGTGATATTTTTGCGCGAGCTTGCGAAACGCGCTCTTGATCTCTTTGTCGGAGGCGCTCTTGGATACGCCCAGGATGTCATAGAAGGTTTTGCCTGCAGCCATCGTAGCTCCTCTCCTGTTACGTCCGCCGCCCATGCAGACGACGGCTCATGCTTTCATATGGCACTAGGCCAGAAAGGGCCCCGGGTGTTGCCCCGGGGCCCTTCTCAATTACTCCTCGGTGCTCTCGGCCGTATCGGCCGAAGCATCCTCGGGCGCCGCTTCGGGCTCCGGTGCGGGGCGCTTCTCGCCACCGTAGGTCACCGTCACCATCGCGGAACGCAGGATGCGATCCGCCATGCGGTAGCCCTTCTGGTACACGTCGTTGACGGTCTCGTCGTACTGCGATGCGTCCTCGACGCGACCCACAGCCTGGTGCTCGAGCGGATCGAACGCCTCGCCCTTGGGGTCGATGGGCTCAACGCCCTCGTGCGCAAACACATCGAGCAGCTTGGCATGCACCGCGTCGACGCCATCGACGAACTGCTTAAAATCGTCGGAAAGCTCCTGGCTACGGGCATGGTCGATCGCGCGCTCGATATCGTCAATCACCGGCAGCAGCGCAGTGACAAGCTTCTCGGTCGCGCGCTCGCGCTCAGCGATGCGCTCGTTGGCGGTGCGACGACGAAAGTTCTCCCAGTCGGCCTGTAGACGGGCAGTGCGCTCGGTGGCGTCCTTTGCCTTGTCCTCGGCAGCCTTCTGAGCCTCTGCCGCAGCATCGAGCTCGCTGCGCACGTCGGCAAGCTCCTTTTGGGCCTGCTCGAACTTGAGCTTAAAGTCGTTGTCGGCGGCTTCCTCACCGGCGCGGATAGCGGCTTCCACCATCTCGTCCTCGGTCATCGTCGCCTCCTTGTTGGAATCCTCTACCTGGTTCTCGGCAGCCTCGGCGGCCTCGGCCTCGTTGGCCTCGGTATCGTCGACGGCCTCTACGGGAATCTTCACGTCCTTCTCCTCAGAGTCAACGGGGGCGGCGCCAGCGGCAGCCGCCTCCGTGCGAGCTTTACGGGCGGACATGATTACTTGTCCTCGTCGTCCACAACCTCGTAGTCGGCGTCGACCACGTCATCGTCGGCAGGCTGGGCGCCGGCGGCACCGTCGGTCTGCTGCTGAGCGTCGGCGTAGACAACCTGGGCCAGCTCGTAGGCCACGGACTGCAGGGACTCGCCGGCGGCCTTGATGGCCTCGACGTCAGAGCCCTCGAGCGCCTTCTTGGCGTCGGCGATAGCGGTCTCGGCCTTGGACTTCACTTCGGCGGAAACCTTGTCGCCCAGCTCGTTGAGGGTCTGCTCGGTGGAGTAGCACAGGCTATCGGTCTGGTTGCGGACCTCGACCTCCTCCTTCTGCTTCTTGTCCTCCTCGGCATGGGCCTCGGCGTCCTTGACCATGCGATCGACTTCGTCATCGGAAAGCGCGGTGGAGCCAGAAATGGTGATCTGCTGCTCCTTGCCGGTGCCCTTGTCCTTAGCGGAGACCTTGACGATGCCGTTGGCGTCGATGTCGAAGGTGACCTCGATCTGCGGCACGCCGCGGCGGGCAGCCGGGATGCCGGTCAGCTGGAACTTACCGAGCGACTTGTTGTCGCGGGCAAGCTCGCGCTCGCCCTGGAGCACGTTGATCTCGACGCTGGTCTGGTTGTCGGCAGCGGTGGAGTAAACCTCGGTCTTGGAGGTCGGGATCGTGGTGTTGCGGTCGATCATCTTGGTCATGATGCCGCCCATGGTCTCGACGCCCAGCGACAGCGGGGTAACGTCGAGCAGCAGGATGCCCTCGACGTCGCCGGTGAGCACGCCGCCCTGGACGGCAGCGCCGTCGGCAACGACCTCGTCGGGGTTCACGGACATGTTGGGCTGCTTGCCGGTCATGGTCTTGACCAGATCCTGGACGGCGGGCATACGGGTGGAGCCGCCGACGAGGATGACCTCGGTCAGATCGGAGAGCTTGAGCTTAGCGTCGCGCAGGGCGTTGGTGACAGGCTGCTTGCAGCGCTCGAGCAGGTCGCGGGTGATCTTCTCGAACTCGGCGCGGGTCAGCGTGTAGTTGAGGTGCAGCGGGCCAGACTGGTTCATGGTGATGAACGGCAGGTTGATGGTGGACTGCTGGGCGGCGGAGAGCTCCTTCTTGGCGTTCTCGGCGGCCTCCTTCAGACGCTGCAGGGCCATGGGGTCCTGACGCAGGTCGACACCGTTCTCCTGCTGGAACTTATCGGCCATCCAGTCGATGACGCGCTGATCCCAGTCGTCGCCGCCCAGGTGGTTGTCGCCCGAGGTGGACAGAACCTCAAACACGCCGTCGGCGAGGTCGAGGATGGAGACGTCGAAGGTGCCGCCGCCCAGGTCGAAGACCAGGATGCGCTGGTCGGTACCCTGCTTGTCCAGGCCATAGGCAAGAGCAGCAGCGGTCGGCTCGTTGACGATACGCTTGACGTTGAGGCCGGCGATCTTACCGGCGTCCTTGGTGGCCTGACGCTGGGCGTCGTTGAAGTAGGCCGGGACGGTGATGACGGCGTCGGTGACGGTCTCGCCCAGATACTTCTCGGCGTCGGCCTTCATCTTTGCGAGCGTCATGGCGCTCACCTGCTCGGCGGTGTAATCCTTGCCCTCGATATCGACGACGGCACGGCCACCCTGGCCCTCCTTGACCTCATACGGCACGGTCTTGATCTCGGAGGTGCACTCGGAGTACTTGCGGCCCATGAAGCGCTTGATGGAAAACACGGTGTTCTTGGGGTTGGTGACAGCCTGGTTCTTAGCGGCCTTACCCACGACGCGGTCGCCGTCAGCACGGAAGCCCACGACAGACGGGGTGGTGCGGTCGCCCTCGGCGTTCACGATAATGGTCGGAGAACCGCCCTCGAGGACGGCCATAGCGGAGTTAGTAGTACCAAGGTCGATACCAAGAATCTTACTCATTAGAAATTCCCTCTCTCTTTTGCGTTCGCGCCGCCTCGACGGTCTGTCGTGCGGCGCTTCGGCTTGTCTTTCAGGATGTAGTGTATCCCCTTATGGGCCGGAATATACAAAATCTAAGTCAATTCATATAAGATTTCTTATCTCTGAGAGTTTAGGTTCTTAAATGCGCAGGTAGATGCACTGTTTGAGTTCTCGGCAGATCTATTGAGATCTATGTAGAGATGGCTGAGGTTTGGGCTCGGGAGCGCACATGGCGGCCCCGGGCCTCCCTGGGGAAAGTTCGACCCGTTTTTCGGCCAAATAATGGGATGCGGTTTCCGCAAGCACACTCAATCGCCCTATATTTCAAGTCACCTATAGCTAACATTTGCGCAGCTCAACGGCCTCACCTGCATGTTTTTTAGTAAGCCGTGGCATACTCGGCGAACGGTATGAAGATGCCGGTCAGAGGGTATTGCAAACGGTCGCTCCCGTGGTATGTTTTTGCCCGAATCAAACCGGCGCGCATCGCCTGTAGCGTCGGTCAACAGAGAGGAAACTACCATGGCTCATCCCGTAATTGATGCCGACGAGTGCATCGCTTGTGGCGTTTGCGTCGACTCCTGCCCCGCTGGCGTTCTGGAGCTCCAGGACGTCGCTACCGTCGCTGACGAGGATTCCTGCGTCGCCTGTGGCGCTTGCCAGGACGCTTGCCCCGCCGGCGCGATCACCGAGATCGTCGAGGAGTAACAACTCCCCCGCTTGCACACTCACAAGTACACCGTGCACAAAAAGGAGGCCTCCGCATCGCCGCGGAGGCCTCCTTTTTGTGCGGATAACTAATTTGGCACCGTCGCAGGTTGAGCTCACGTCAGCGAAAACGCCCCTAAGCGAGCAAGGTGACGTGAAAGAGGAGGGAAGCGTACTTTGGTACGCGACCGACGATTGAACGTCAGATTGCCGCTTAGGAGCGTTTGCAGCGTCGGCTAAGAGAGATCGTCCTCGTAGGGCATTAAATCGGCAAGGTAGCCCTTCTCCCTGAGCATGGCCTCGATCTCGTCGAGGGTTTGCTCGTCTTCTGCCGCAATGCGGTGGAAGTGATAGCCGCTGGTTACCGTCAGCAGCGGAAAGCTCTTGCCGCTCTCGATATCGTGCAGGTAGCGCTCGATATCGCGGCGGTTACGGATATCCAGATCGGCAGTGATCTTGCCGTACACGCGGTGATTGACGATCACGTTGAGCACGGCGCCTCCGGCGTCGACGATACTCGTGAGCTCATCGCCTGCCTGCTCCACGCTGTGGCGAACCTTGACCAAGCGTGTGGGCACGGCCGGGCTGCTCGCTGCCTCCTGTAATACATAGCCGCGATTGGTGGCGACGATATCGTGCCCGTCGGCGCGCAGCAGGGCGATGTCCTGCACCACAACCTGACGGCTCACGCCCACCTCGCGGGCAAGTGCGCTGCCCGAGACAGGATCTTTGGCCCCCTCGAGCACGGCCATGATGGAACGGCGACGCTCGCGGGCGTCCATTATTTACCGTCCAGCAGACGCAGGTGCTTGAGCGAGAGGTCGAGGATCGGCGCAGAGTGCGTCAGAGCGCCCGAGCTAATATAGTCGACACCCAGATCGGCCAGGGCGCGAATGTTGTCGGCGTCTACGTTGCCCGAGCACTCGGTCTTGGCGCGACCGGCGATAAGCTCGGTAGCGGCGACCATGTCGTCGTGGGTCATGTTGTCGAACATGATGATGTCGGCGCCGGCTTCCACGGCCTCGCGCACCATGTCCAGGTTCTCGCACTCGATCTCGACCGTCGTGGTAAACGATGCATGGGCGCGCGCCATCTCGATCGCACGCGTCACGCCGCCGGCGGCGTCGATGTGGTTGTCCTTGAGCATGACAGCCGTCGACAGGTTATAGCGGTGGTTGCTGCCACCGCCGACCTCGACTGCGGCCTTCTCGAAGACGCGCATGCCCGGCGTGGTCTTGCGCGTGTCGACAAGCACGGTCTTGGTGCCCTCGAGCGCAGCCGCCATCCGATGCGTGTAAGTAGCGATGCCGCTCATGCGCTGCAGGTAGTTGAGCGCCACGCGCTCGCCCGAAAGCAGTACGCGCGCATCGCCGCGCACCTGGCCCACGTGGTCGCCGGCGTGCACCTCGTCACCGTCGGCAACATTAAAGAGCACCGAGCTCTGCGGATCCAGCAGCTCAAAGGTGCGGGCGAACACATCCAGGCCGGCGATGATGCCGTCGGCCTTGGCGATGAGTTCCACCGTGGCGGGACGCGCCGTGGGGCACACGCTTGCCGTGCTCACGTCCTCAAACGTGATGTCCTCACGCAGAGCCTGCAAAATCAGATCATCAACGACGAGCTTCATGGTAATGGGATTCATGGTCTACTCCTCCACGGCCTGCGTGCCGGCGGCACGGGCCAAATCATCGATTGCAAGGGTATCGGCACTCAGGGCGCGGTGACGCCTGTCAAGCGCGGGCTCACCGGCCTGCTCCACGGCCAGTGACTCGCCGGTACGCATGTACCACGCGGCGCGACGACCCCAGACCAGCGCCTCGAGCAGGCTGTTCGATGCAAGGCGGTTCTTGCCGTGCACGCCATTGCAAGCCGTCTCGCCGGCGGCGTAGAGCTCGGGCATCGAGGTGCGGCCGTCCTTGTCGACCCACACGCCGCCCATAAAGTAGTGCTGCGTGGGTGTGACGGGAATGGGCTCGTCCAAGATGTCGCGGCCGTCCTCCAGACAGCGCGCACGAATATTGGCAAAGTGCCCGGTCACCACGTCGCGCTCGACGGGGGCAAAGCTCAGCCACTCGTGCTCGACGCCGTCCCGCTTCATCTGCTCGCGGATGGCGGCGGCGACAACGTCGCGCGGCTGCAACTCGTCGGTAAAACGCTCGCCGGCGGCATTGAGCAGAATCGCGCCCTCGCCGCGGCAGCTTTCGCTGATCAGGAAGGTGCGGCCCGGCTGCGGCGAGAACAGGCCCGTGGGGTGGATCTGCACGTAGTCCAGGTGCTCCATCTTAATGCCATGCTCCTGAGCGATATAGCAGGCGTCACCGGTGAGCTGCGGGTAGTTGGTCGAATGGTCGTACACGCCACCGATACCACCCGTTGCCCACAGCGTATGGCGGGCATGGATCTTAAACGGCTTGCCGGCATGTACGCCCTCAGCGGCATTTGCCAGCTCGTCGGCGGGACGAACCGAGTTATCCTCGTCCACGGGAACGGCGACGACGCCGGCGCACACCGTAGCGCCATCGCGCTCGGCGGTCAGGATGTCGGTCATGGCCACGTGCTCCAAAATCTGCACGTTATCCAGTTTGCGAACGGCCTGAAGCAGCTTGGTCGTGATCTCCTTGCCGGTGATATCGGCATGGAAGGCGATGCGCGGACGGCTGTGCGCGCCCTCGCGGGTAAAGTCGGGGCTGCCGTCGGCCTTGCGCTCAAAGTCCACGCCCATCGCCAGCAGGTCGTTGATGACCGAGCGGCTCGAGCGGATCATGATGTCGACGCTCTCGCGGCGGTTCTCGTAGTGGCCGGCGTGCATGGTGTCCTCAAAGAAGGCATCGTAGTCCGAGCCCTCGGGCAGCACGCAAATGCCGCCCTGCGCGAGCATCGAATCGCACTCGTCGACAGCGCCCTTGGAGAGCATGATCACGCGCATGCTCGTCGGCAGGTTGAGAGCCGCATACAGGCCCGCTACGCCGCAGCCGGCAATAACGACGTCGCACTCCATATCGGGGTATTGCTTGGTTTCCACAGGAATCCTCTCCCTTGAATGTGACATAAGGGACCGTCCCTCATGCCGCATTGTTCTAGCGCGCTGCGTACTCGAGCATGCGGTCGAGCGTGAGCTTGGCCTGATCGGCGGCCTCGTCCGACACGCCAATCTGCACCTCGCCCTCGCCCGTCTCCAGGCAGCGCACGAGCTTTTCGAGCGTGATGAGATCCATGTTGACGCAGGTGGGCTGCACCGCGGGGAAGTAGAACTTCTTGCCGGTGCCCTGGCAGCGGCGCTCGAGCTCGTAAAGCACGCCGCGGACCGTCACGATAATGAACTCGCTCGCGTCGGACTCCTCGGCGTACTTGATGATGCCGGCGGTGGAGCCGATGTAGTCGGCCTCGGCCAAGACGTCGGCCTTGCACTCAGGATGCGTCAGCACGAGCGCGTCGGGGTGGGCCTCCGTCGCGTCGACAATCTGCTCGACGGTGATGATGTGATGGCGCGGGCAGTAGCCGTTGTTGAGAATGACGTGCTTTTGCGGCACCTGCTCGGCTACGAAGCGGCCGAGGTTTTGGTCGGGAATGAACAGGATATGCTGCTGCGGCAGCTCGGACACGATCTTGACGGCGTTGGAGCTGGTGACGCACACGTCGCTCCAGCTCTTGATCTCGACCGTGGAGTTGACGTAGCAGACCACGGCCAGGTCGTCGCCGTACTCGGCGCGCGCCGCGTCGACCGTCTCGCGCTTGACCATATGAGCCATGGGGCAGTCCGCGCCCGGCTCGGGCAGCAGCACGGTCTTGGTGGGGTTGAGCAGCTTGGCGCTCTCGCCCATAAACTCCACGCCGCACAGCACGATGGTCTGCTGCGGCAGGCTTTTGGCGAGCTTAGCCAGGTAGAAGCTGTCGCCGACGTAATCGGCCACAGCCTGGACCTCGGGCGCCACGTAATAGTGTGCCAGTATCACCGCGTCGCGCTGGGTTTTAAGTTGCTGAATGGCCTCGACGAGCTCTGCGGGCACCAATGCCGCGCGCTCCGTTGCCGTCGTTGCCGATGCCAGGCCGGCCGCAATGTCGCGTGCAAGCTCCGATGCATCCATGTTCGCGCTCTGTGCCATCAAGGCCCCTCTCTTTTGGCGAATCTTGGGGCTTTAGTATGACACCTAGGTTTACAGCTGACAAGACAGCTGTAAACCTAGGTGTAAAGTTAAAATAAAGATTCAATCATGCGGCAGGTCCATTTTCGAACTGGCAAGCTGAGGATAGCCGAGCTCTCGATAGCGCAGGAGGCATCTTTCGCCACCGCAATACCGCTCGGCGCGAGTTGCGCACCATGAGGCACGAACGGGCGCTCCCCCGCGAGCGGCACGCGCCCAATGTGGCAAAATCGAACTACTAAGGGGGCCCGAATGCTCAAGATTATTGCCTGCGACGATGACGTCGCTTTTCTAGATAGACTGCACCGGATGATCGACCGTTGGTCGAGCGATACGGGCACGGCGGTCGATGTTGCGCTCGTTACGCGCGGCGAGGACCTGCTGGCGCGCCATGCCGCGTCGCGCGCCGACATCATCCTGCTCGACATGATCATGCCGCTCGTCAACGGCATGGACACCGCACGCGAATTGCGCCAGGCCGACACCGCCGTGCGCCTGGTGTTCCTTACCTCGTCGCCCGAGTTTGCACTGGAGTCCTACGAGGTCCGCGCCTTCGACTATCTGCTCAAGCCCGTGACTTACGAACGCCTGGCGCAGTTACTCGACGAACTTTCGAGCATGCGCCCGGCGGCAACCGACGAGCTCGTGATCAAAACGTCCTTTGGCTACCACGCCCTGCGCCTGTCCGACATCGAATATGCCGAGGCGCGCAACAAGCACGTGGTCTTCCACCTGCGCGACGGACGCGATATCGAGGCACTCGAGTCGTTCCGCAGCGTCGAGGACCGTTTGGCGCAAAATGCCACCTTCTTTAAATGCCACCGTAGCTACCAGGTCAACTTGCGCAACATCGACCACTTCGATCGCACGGACATCGTCATGCGCTCCGGCGTGTGCATTCCGCTGTCGCGCAGCAGCAAGCAGGGGTTCCAAGACGCCTACTTTGCGGTGCGCTTCGAGGGCGGGAGGCGCTGATGATCTCCTCGGTCGAAATGGTCCTTTGGGCAATCCACCACGCCACAACGCTACTCTTTGGCGTCTTTGCTTCGGCGGCGCTGTGCGGTATCGAAATCAATCGACGCCATGCACTCGAGTTGGTGGGGGTCGGAGCCGCAACCGGCGCTGCCTTTTCGATCGCCAACGTCGTTGGCGGAGAGCTTTTTGCCCGTCAGGTCTATCCGCTCGTCGTGCACCTGCCGCTTACCGTCTACCTGTGTGCGCGCTACCGTCTGAGCCCGCTGCTCGCGGCATTGGGCGTCACCAGCGCCTATCTGAGCTGTCAGTTCAGCAACTGGATGGGCATCGCCGCCTTTGCCGCAACCGATTCGCAGATCGCGTACTATCTGGCACGCATCGCTACCACGCTCGGCGTCTTTGCCGTCCTGCTGCATTGGGCCGGCGACATTGGACCCCGCCTGGCGATTAAAAGCCCACCGAGCTGGGCATCCTATTAATCCTGCCGCTCGTCTATTACGTCTTTGACTATGCCACCAACGTCTACACCACGCTGTTCCACTCGGGCTCGGTGGTGACGGTTGAGTTTTTGGCATTTGCGCTCTGTGCCTTCTATCTTATGTTTCTTGCCGTTTACCTGCGCGAATACGAAGAAAAGGAAACCGCCGAGCGAGAGCGCTGGATGCTCGAAACCCGCGACAGCGCCGCCATCAAAGAGCTCGAGGCTTGGCGTCAATCTGGGCGCGAGCTGTCGGTTCTTCGCCACGATATGCGCCACTTCCTACGCGGCCTGGCCGCTTTAATTGAGGAGGGCCACACCGACGAGGCGCTCAAACGCATCGACGAACTCTGCGAAGCCGGCGACCGCACCGCCGTACGCCGCTTCTGCGCCAACGAGACCGTAAACATTGCGCTTTCGTCATTCAACTCGGATATCAATAGAAACGGCATTACCGCCAACCTGCGCGCCGCCGTACCCGAAACCGTCCACGTAGGTGACGCCGACCTGTTTAGCGTGCTCTCAAATGCCTTGGAAAACGCTATCACCGCCGCAAGCGCCGCACCCCAAGGAAAGCGATTCGTCGACTTTGACCTGCGATTTGAGGACGGCCAGCTGCTGCTGTTAGTTTCTAACACGTTTGACCGCGCGCCGCGCATGGTCGACGGCATGCCCGTGACCCGGCATGCGGGCCACGGCTTTGGCACCAAGAGCATCAAACTTGCCGTGGAGCGCATGAACGGCAACTGTCAGTTCCGCATTAACGGCGATCGGTTTGAGCTGCGCGCTGTGATGTAAGGGCGCGGGTGCGACGGATTTGCGTTCCGCGGGTACGGCTCGCCCGCTCGGGGTCGTTTGTCGACGCGGGCTCGCTACAGCGGCGCGGCCGCCGGGGTCAGCTGCTTGATGTAGGCCCACATGCGCTGCTTAGCGGCCTTGTCGGTCAGCGCCGCCTCAAAGCCGTCGAGTGCGAGCACGCGGCGGCCCTGCACATGGGCGACCAGGCCGGGCTTGAGCATGGCGGTGTCGAAGTCATCGATCGCCACGAGCATATCGGCGTAGGCCTCGCGCATGGCGTCAGCCGCGTTGTTGTCGAGCAGTAGCACCGCCTCGGGGTCCAAGGCCTCAAGCGCCTCGCGGAACAGTTCGCACGGCAGAGTCTCGCCCACCGCGACCGCTCCGTCACCTGTGCCGGCGACGCTTGCCAGCACGCAAAAATCCTCGGGCGCGTAGCCGATGGCCCCAAGCGCCTTGCGCAGCGCAGCACCGTCCGGACCGGCAGCCAGCTCGCCGCCCGAACGCTCGGCCTCGTCCAAATCGCCTTTGACCAGCACGATCGGCGAGCACGCGTTACCCACGATGCGCACGCCACGGACCGCAAGCGATGTGAGCTCCTGCTCGGCCGCCTGGGCGATGGCTTCTTTTTTCTGGCTTTGTGACGTGGACATGCGCTCTCCAATCGTTTGCGTGCCCACCATTATATAAAAGAGCTGCCCGCGAGTGGTTGCTTTGCGGGCGGCTGGGTATAAGCACGGTCGTACTGAGTTTTACGCGGCCGAGCCGCGTCGTATTATGGAGATCACCATGGCTGACATTAAGCAGATTACCCCCGAGAACTTCGATTCCATCGTTAACGACAGCCTGCCCGTGCTGGTCGATTTTTGGGCGCCCTGGTGCGGGCCCTGCCGATCGCTCTCGCCCATCGTGGACGAGGTAGCCGATGAGCTGGCGGGCAAGCTTGCCGTTGCCAAATGCAACGTCGACGACAACCAGGACCTGGCCATGAAGTATGGCGTCATGAGCATCCCCACGCTGATTGTGTTTAAGAACGGCGAGGAGATTGACCGCTCGGTTGGCGCTCTGCCCAAGGCGAGGCTGCAGGCGCTGCTGGAGAAGCATCTGTAATACGCTTGTTACTTGCCCGCCGTCCATGAGCGGTTTTGCACCGCTCGCCGGACTGCCGGGTGCGGCGCGTGCGACCACGGATAGTATGGTAGTTACAAACAGCCCCCAGTGAACGGGTGCGAGTCGCACAGACTCGCACCCGTTTTCTTATGCAGCGGCGCGCAGAGCGGGCGTAGTAAAATCTGAACCACTGGATTACCGTCCACACAAGGAGATTTCCCATGCATGATGTTGGAATGAACATGAGCCAGCTTGCCATGAGCGTCAAGCAGGTCGACGACACCATCGAGCTCGCTCACGAGTGGAGCCATCAGTTGCTGCATGCGACCGAGAATTTTGACATGGAGCGCATCGGCGCCAAGCTCGAGGCAGCCATGGCCGCGCTGCACGAGGCCCACGACGCACTCGAGGGCTACGAAGAGGCCATCGAGGCCGACCACAACTCCGTCGGCTCCGTGAAGCTGGTGTAACGTGGCCGAACACGAGCACGGCTGCGGGTACGAGCACGAGCATCCGCACGGGGCGGACGGTGACGCAGGCTGCCACTGTAGTGGCTCCGGCTCCGAGCTGGTCCGCTTTTCGGTTACCGCACCGGACGACCTGCTGCGCCGTTTTGACGAACAGATCGCGCGCCGCGGCGACGTGGCCAACCGCTCCGAGGCCGTGCGCGACCTGATTCGCGCCTCGATCGCCAAGGAGCAGATGCGCACGCCCGATGAGCATGTTATCGGGTCGCTCACCATGATCTACGACCACCATACCGGCGACCTGACGCGCCGTCTGGACGAAGTGCAGCACGACTACACCGACGAGATCGTATCGACCATGCACGTGCATCTGGATCACCACAACTGCTTAGAGATTCTGGCGCTCAAGGGTCGCGGCGAGCGCGTCTACGAACTAGCCGACCGCCTGCTGGGCCTGCGCGGCGTTAAGCACGGTGAGCTCACGTGCGCCGCCACCAAGCAGAGCCTGGGGCTGTAGCGCACCTGTCCCTATTTGGTCGGTTTTGATGAGGGGTGTGGCATGCGACATGTGCATATTCATGTGACGGGCATTGTGCAGGGCGTTGGCATGCGGCCGTTTGTGTATCGCGAGGCCATGGCGCATGGCATTTGCGGATGGGTGCTCAACGCGGGCGACGGCGTGCATATCGAGGCGCACGCTCCGGCCGATGCGCTCGATGCTTTTGTTGCCGCGCTTTCTGCGCATGCGCCTGCGGCAGCCCGCGTAGAATATGTCGAGGTTGTGGACCTGGCAGCCCACGGTTGGGATACCGCCAATGAACAGGGTTTTCGCATCGTAGCATCGCAGGACCAGACCGCGCACACGACGCTCGTCTCACCCGATATCGCCACCTGCGATGATTGTCTGCGCGAGTTGTTCGACCCCGCCGATCGGCGCTATCACTACCCTTTTATCAACTGTACCAACTGCGGACCGCGCTTTACCATCATCCGGTCGCTGCCTTATGACCGAGCGGCCACGTCGATGAATTGTTTTCCCATGTGTCCTGAGTGTGCCGCGGAGTATGCCGACCCACTCGACCGGCGTTTTCACGCGCAGCCCGATGCCTGCTTTGATTGCGGGCCGCATATCACGTGGCGCGAAGCGAGCGTGGGCGGTGAGCCGGGCGAAGCCGCCGCGTTGCCGGCCGTCGGCACCACGCGCGAGACCAGCGACGCCATTATCGACCGCTGTGTTGAGCTGCTGGCCGGTGGCGGTATCGTCGCCATCAAGGGTCTGGGCGGATTTCACTTGGCATGCGACGCTTCCAACGAGCAGGCGGTAGCCGAGCTTCGCCGCCGCAAACGCCGCAGCAACAAACCGTTTGCCGTTATGGTACGCGACCTTGCCGACGCTGAACGCCTGTGCCATGTCAACGACGTTGCACGCGGCTTGCTGGCCGGCAGCATTCGCCCCATTGTGCTGCTGCGCCGACGTGCTGCTTGCGAGAGCGGCGGCTCCCCCGACGCCCTCGCGCTCGCGCCGTCCGTCGCGCACGACCTTCCAGAGCTCGGTGTTATGCTCCCCTACACCCCGCTTCAGCATCTGTTGCTTGCCGCGGCAGAAGCCCGCGGTATGCACGCGCTCATCATGACCAGCGGAAACCTGAGCGAAGAGCCCATCGAGACCGATGACGATCTTGCCTGGGAGCGCCTCGTTGCCGCCGGCATTGCCGACGCGCTGCTCGGCAACGACCGCGCGATTCTCTCGCGCTACGACGACTCCGTGGTACGCGTGGTCGATGGCGCCGCCATGCCTGTGCGTCGCGCACGCGGATATGCGCCGCAGCCGTTAGCGCTGCCGGCGCTCGACGGCACTGCACCCTGCGTGCTCGCCTGCGGGCCGCAGCAAAAAGCTACGATCGCGCTCACGCGCGAGGACGCCGACGGCCATGTGGCCTGTTTTGTGTCGCAGCATATCGGCGATGTCGAAAACGGCGAGACCTTCGATGCCTGGAACGCCGCGCGCACGCGCTTGGAAGATCTCTTTGACTTGGCGCCCGCCGCCTTGGCCTGCGATTTACACCCCAGCTATCTATCGGACCAGTGGGCGCGCGAGCAGGCGCGAAAATGCAATCTGCCGCTCGTCGAAGTGCAGCACCATCATGCGCATATCGCGAGCGTAATGGCCGAGGCCATCGCCGCGGGCCAGCTTACAACCGACACGCGTGTCCTTGGCATCGCCTTCGACGGCACCGGCGCCGGCACCGATGGGACCATTTGGGGCGGCGAGTTTCTTGTTGCCAGCCTTGACGGCTTTGAGCGCACCGCGCATTTGCTCACCTGGGCGCTCCCCGGCGGGGCGGCCTCCGTACGCGACGCCCGCCGCAATGCCTTTGCCCTGCTGAGCGAGCTCGGCCTGCTCGAGCACCCGGGTGCCGCGGGGCTATTGGGCGCCCTCGACGAGCAAACGCGTAGCGTGACAGCCACCATGATCGAGCGCGGCATCAACAGCCCGCGTACCAGCAGCATGGGACGTCTCTTTGATGCCGCGGCAGCAATTCTGGGCATCTGCGACAAGGCAACCTACGAGGGCGAACCCGCCATAGAACTCGAAGCCGCCGCCTGGCGCGCGTTCAGCAGTGAAAGTGCCTGCCCCACCGGCAATATGGTCAGCTTTTCCGTAACCGAATCATCCCGTCCGGACGACTGCCATGTTCTGAACTCCAGACCGCTTTTTGAGGCGCTTTTGGAGGGAATCAGGACCGGCGTGCCCGCCGGCAAGCTCGCGCTCGACTTCCACGTCACCATCGCGCGCTCCTCGGCACGAATCGCACGCGAAATCTGCGTCCGTGAAGGCCTCGACACCGTCGCGCTCTCGGGCGGCGTGTTCATGAACCGACTTTTGCTTCAGCTCCTCACCCGCGAGCTCAAAAGCATGGGTCTCACTGTCTTGATTCCCCGCTCCGTGCCCGTCAACGACGGCTGTATCGCCTACGGTCAGGCCGTCATCGCTCGCGCTCGCCTCGCGCAGACAGCATCGCGATAGGCTGTTTTGCCAGCCTGCGCGCCGCCGTCTCACAGGTGTAACGCGTTTGCTCGTGACTCCTGCGAGCGCTACCATCAACTGATGGGTAATTAGGCGCCTATCCAGCGCAAAACGTATAAAAGGGGAACATTATGTGCCTTGCCGTTCCCGGTAAAGTGGTCAAACGCGACGACGACCTTAAGGCGACCGTCGACATGATGGGCATCGAGCGCCCCGTTTCGCTGCGCCTCGTGCCGACGGCACAGGTAGGCGACTATATTCTCGTGCACGCCGGCTTTGGCATTCAGATTGTCGACGAGCAGGAAGCCCAAGAGACACTCGAGCTCGTCAATACCATGACCGAGCTGGCCGAAGAGGACCAGCTCGCCACTAACCCGGCCGAGGCATACTAGTGGCGGCGGCGCAGCCGGTTCGCTCCGGTATCGACTTTTCGGCATTTCGCGACCCCAAGCTGGCTCGCGAGCTCATCGATCGTATTCATGAGCTTGTCGGCAACCGCAGCATCAACCTTATGGAAGTCTGCGGTACGCATACCGTGAGCATCGGTCGCTATGGCTTTCGCTCCATTATGCCTGCCGGGCTCAAACTGCTGAGCGGTCCGGGTTGCCCCGTCTGTGTTACCGCCAACCGCGATATCGACCATGCAATCGCGCTCGCCAAGATGGACGGCGCCATCATCACCACCTTTGGCGACATGATGCGCGTGCCCGGGTCGTCTACCTCGCTCGCCGCGCAAAAGGCGGCGGGGCGCGATATTCGCATTGTGTACTCCCCGCTCGATGCACTCGATATCGCCGAACACAACCCCGATCGCCCGGTCATCTTTATGGGCGTCGGCTTTGAGACCACCACTCCCACCATCGCCGCCGCCATTTTGGAGGCCGATGCACGCGGACTCCAGAACTTCTCGGTCTATTGCGCCCACAAGACCACGCCGCCGGCGCTGCGCGCCATCGCCAACGATCCCGAGACCACTATCGACGGCTTTATCCTTCCGGGACACGTCGCTACCATCACGGGCCTGGCACCCTTTGGGTTTTTGGTCGATGAGTTCGAGACCCCCGGCGTAGTCACCGGGTTTGAGCCGGTCGATATCCTGCAAGGTATCTGCATGCTGGTCCAGATGGTTGTTGAGGGGCAGCCCGCAATCGACAACGCCTACCGCCGTGGCGTCAACGCAGACGGCAACCCCGTGGCGCGCCAGCTGGTCGAGCAGGTGTTTGAGCCATGCGACACCACGTGGCGCGGGCTGGGGCCGATTGCCAACTCGGGCCTTTCCATCCGCCCCGAGTTCTCGCGCTTTGATGCCCGCACTCGCTTTGACGTGCCCGTTGAGACGACGGTCGAGCCGCGTGGGTGCCGCTGCGGCGACGTGCTGCGCGGCGCCATCACGCCGAGCGACTGCCCGCTGTTCGGCCACGCATGTACGCCCGAACATCCCGTCGGACCGTGCATGGTGAGCTCCGAGGGCAGCTGTGCGGCGTACTTTAGATACCGCGACTAGCCCGGACGCCCCCGCGTACCGGCACCACCCACGATTGGAGTTTTCGATATGTCCCATAGCGTTACCGATAGCACCGTCCTGCTGGGCCACGGCTCCGGCGGCCAGATGATGAAACGCATTATCGATGAGGTCTTTCTGGATGCCTTTGGGTCGCCCGAGCTGCTTGCAGGCAACGATGCCGGTGTCGCCGCACTGCCCGCAAGCGGGCGAATCGCCATGTCGACCGACAGCTTTGTGGTAACGCCGCAGTTCTTCCCCGGCGGCAATATCGGCCGCCTCGCCGTATGTGGAACCGTCAACGACGTCGCGACCTCGGGCGCTAACGTGCGCTACCTCTCATGCGGCTTTATCCTCGAAGAGGGCTATCCCATGGACAAGCTGCGCCAGATCGTCCAGACCATGGCCGAAACGGCACGCGAGGCGGGCGTGGCGATCATCACCGGCGACACCAAGGTGGTCGAGCGTGGCGGTGCCGACGGCGTCTACATCAATACCGCCGGCGTGGGCGAGGTGCCCGCGGGCGTAGCGCTCAGCGGTGCAAACTGTCGGCCCGGCGACGCCATCCTGGTATCGGGTACGCTAGGCGACCATGGCATCGCCATCATGAGCCAGCGCGAGGGCCTTGCGTTTTCGAGCAACATCGAAAGCGACGCTGCGCCGCTCAATCACCTGATTGCCGACGTGCTCGCCGCCGCCCCCGACACCCGCTGCTTCCGCGACCCCACGCGCGGCGGCCTAGCATCCACGCTCAACGAGTTTGCCCAGGCCAGCGGCGTTGCCATGGAGATCGACGAGGATGCCGTGCCCGTGCGCCCCGACGTGCAGGCAGCCTGCGAGATGCTCGGCTACGATGTGCTGCAGGTGGCAAACGAGGGCAAGATGGTTGCCGTCGTGCCGACCGAGCAAGCCGATGCCGCGCTGAGCGCCATGCGCGCCGCCCGCTACGGCGAGGACGCCGCCATCATCGGCCGCGTGTTGCCGCTTGCCGAGGCCGCCCGTCCCGCCGTGCGCGTACGCACCGGCTGGGGCTCGACCCGTATCCTCGACATGCTCGTGGGAGAGCAGCTGCCCAGGATCTGCTAGCGGGAGAGCGTTGGCTGGCGCGGCTTCGCTCCGCCGCCAGGCCGTCGTCCCGCCCTGCCCGATCCGCTGCCACCCCAAGATTGAGCGAGCCAAATGTTCACCCTGGAAATGAGTGGAGCACACGTGCGGCAGAGAGCATGTAAATCGACGAATGCATTTCCCCCAAATATCAAATAGCCCCGCGACCGGGCTGAAATCGGTCGCGGGGCTTTGCATTTTCAAGCTTTGCTGTTGTCTACGATCTGAACTTTGGATACGTCAGCAGCATGAGCGCGACGCTCACGCCCAGCTGCATGAGAATCTGGCGCACGTCGCCGGCACCTCCTAACGCCGCGGCGCGAACCAGATTGGCGACGCCGAGTGGCATGCCGCCGCCAAACCAGAGCGAGAGACCTAGCAGCACCTTGTCGCCCATATCAGGCTCAAAGGGCACCGAGGCCACCACCGCCCGATACGCTCGCACCTCAAGGAAGATCAACGCCACGATGAGCAGCAAGGTAACGAGCATCGACGCGATCGATGCAGAGGACGCCGCAGAGCCCGTAAGCTCGCCCACAGCCGCATCCATAAGTAGAACGCCGACCGCATAAATCAGTGACATGACCCCTAGGGTCGTAAGCGCCGAACGCGCCCCAACGCGCCCCGCGCCCCTAGCGCCAACGTTTCTTGCCTTCATCGTTAACCTCCCTAAAGCAAAGGACCCGCCGGCGCGCACCGGCGGGCCAATCTTTCTGGAGCCAGCCCACCTTGGGTGGCCCAAAGCGCATCGGCGCGGCTTTTGCCCGCCTACTCCCCGCAGCCACTCTCGACAAGCGCCACGAGGGCATCGACGGCGGCCGCCTCGTCGGCGCCGTCGGCCGCAATCACAATCTCGCAACTGCAGGTCATCCCCAGGCTCATGACCATCAAGATAGACTTGGCGTCCTTGGCGTCTCCGCCCACCTTGCCAACGGTGATCGAGCTCTCGTACTTGCTTGCCTCCTGCACAAACAGCGACGCAGGACGCGCGTGGATACCGCTCGGATTCTTGACGACCGTCGTCTTGGAAACCATCTCTGCTCCTTACTCCACCACGATGTTGTCGGTTGCGGTATCGGCACCATTGCTAGCGATAAGTTTCTTATAGTAGAAGAAGCTCTTCTTCTTACCGCGTTTGCCGGTGCCGTTACCGTGGTCGTCCTGGTCGACCGAGATCTGGCCGTAGCGCTTGGTCATCTCAGAGGTGCCGGAGCTGATCAGGTCGATAGGACCCCACCAGGCGTAACCAAAGACGTCGACACCGTCGAGAATCGCCTGGTGCATCTGCTCGACGTGCTCCTTCATATACTCGATGTGCGCGTCGTCGTCGCAGTAGCCGTTCTCGTCGCGGTTCTCGGTCATGCCGTTGCCGTTCTCGGCGATAAAGATCGGCAGGTGGTAGCGATCGTAGATGTGGTTGAGCGTGATGCGGAATCCCACGGGGTCGATCGGCCAGCCCCACTCGGTCATCTCGAGGTATTGGTTCTTGATCTCGGTAAGTAGCTTGCCGCTCGGCTCGGGGGAGATCTTGCCCTTGTAGCGCATGATGTAGGTCATGTAATAGCTGATGGAGATGTAATCCACCACGCCGGCCTTGAGGGTTTCGAGGTCGCCGTCCTCCATCTTGATATCGACGCCGTAGTCGCGGAAGAAGCGCTTTACGTAGTAGGGGTACTCGCCCTTGGCCTGGATATCGGTGAAGAACCAGTTGAAGTGGTCCTCAAAAAGCACCTGGAGCTGATCCTCGGGCTTGGAGGTCTCGGCGTAGTTCTCAAGACGGCAGAGCATGTTGCCGATGTGAGCCTCGGGGTCAATCTCGCGCAGTTTGATAACCGCCTTGGCGGAAGCCACGAGCTGGTTGTGAGCGACCTGGAACTTCTCGGGCCAACGGCCGGCATAGGGGTTGGAGCCGTCTTCTTTCTCGTCCCAAATCACGCCGCAGCAGGTGCAGGGGTTGGCGTAGACGTGGTTGATTTCGTTGAAGGTCATCCAATACTTGACCTTGCCCTTGTAGCGGCGGAAAAGCGTCTCAGCATAGTGCTCAAAGGCGTCGACCACGTGACGGCTCGCAAAGCCGTTGTACTCCTCGGCCAGGTGAAGCGGCATATCAAAGTGGTTGAGGGTGACCATGGGCTCGATCCCGTGCTTATGGCACTCGTCAAAGACTTTATCGTAGAAGGCCAGACCCTCCTCGTTGGGCAGGGCGTCGTCGCCGTTGGGGAAGATACGGCTCCAGGAAATGCTCATGCGAAAGACGCCAAAGCCCATCTCGCCCAAAAGCGCAATGTCCTCCTTGTAGGCGTGGTAGAAGTCGATGCCGCGTCGTTTGGGAAAATCATAGGCCATCTCGTCTGCCTTGCGAGCTGCGAGTGACTGTCGCGTAACGGAGTTGAGCGGGCCGCCCTCGACGATGCCCTCGCGGGCGCAGGTCTCGCGGTCGAGCAGAATCACATAGTCGGAGACCGCAGGGCCGCGACCGCCCTCGTCCCATGCGCCCTCGATCTGGTTGGCAGCGGTAGCGCCGCCCCAGAGAAAGCCCTCGGGAAAAGTCTCACCAAAGTCATAGGTAGAAAGGTCGATCATGGCATGTCCTCATCTCTCTTGGTTGGGTTGGGGATGCGAGCCGCAGGACACGGCCCGCAATCGGAAGACGCGTTAGCGGGCGGTCAGCGCGCGCACTACGGGCATCATCTTCTTGGCCATGTGCAGCTCGGCGCTGATGGTCATAAGCGTATCCTGGGCGTGCACGAACAGCAGGGAGTACTCGACCTCCTCGCCGCCCGCCTGGCGCTGGATCATCTCGGTCTGCGCTTTGTGCGCCTCAAGGATCTTGGCATCAGCCTCGGCAAGGTGCGCGTCTGCCGCATCGAAATCGAACTCCGCCAGGGCGTCCATCGCCTTGTCGATGTAGGCGCGGCCGTCGCCAGCGTTGATGATGACGTTCATCGCGACTGCGGGAACGTTGATTTTCTCATCAGCCATCATGGCCTCCTATTCTTGGATACCGGCCGCCTCCACGGCCGGTACTGAAACATCTAGTAGCAACTAGGCGACGGACTCTGAGTCGCCCGTAGGGGTTTACTCGGCAGCAGCTACGGCAGCGGCCTTGGCGGCCTCCTTGGCAGCCTTCTTGGCCGCCTTCTTTGCAGCCCTCTCGGCAGCTTGCTCTTCCTCGATCTTGCACTGGTAATCATCGGCAGCCTTGAAGAACGGGAACCACAGAATCGCGGCGATCAGCAGGTTGACGCAGACCAGTGCGATATTGCGCACGTCTCCGCCCGACATAAAGAACGCCGAGACCGCATTGGGCAGGAAGTTCATATCGAAATTCTCGACGTGCAGGCTCGCCCAGCCCATGCTCATCCAGAGGTAGGCGTTGGCAGACAGCAGGATAGACTGAAGCACCATGGGGATGAACATAAAGGGGTTGGCGACGATCGTGGAGAAGACCAGCGGCTCGTTAATGTTGAACAGCGACGGGATAATCGTTGCACGGCCGAGCGTCTTGTTCTTCTTGGACTTGGCAAAGAGCATGTAGAAGGCCAACGGAAGCGTTGCGCCCTCGCCGCCGATCATGATGTAGCGAGTAATGCCGTACGCGTTAATGTTAGTGGGAGCGAGGCCTGCGGCATAGGCGGCCATGTTCTCGGCAAGAGCAGACTTTTGGATGGACTGCTGGATCGGCGAGAACACCCAGCCGGAGATGCCAAAGAAGTAGAAGGTGTCCATGACAAGCGGGATGGCGATGGTGCCGGGCAACGTCTGGGCAAAGCCGGTAACGGGCGAAAGGATGATCGCGACCGCGCTAAAAACGTCGACCTGGAGCATGTTGGTAAAGAGCCAAGCCACAAAAAGCGACAGCAGCACCGCAATGATGTTATCGAACCAGTTCTTGACGAAGTCGGGCACGAGGCTGTCCTCGGAAAAGAACGTCATGCGCGCCATGCGCTTGTAGATAAAGCCAACGACAAATCCCACGACCATCGCGGTGAACATGCCACCCGCGCCAAACTTGGCCATCTGGAAGACATAGCCCTGATCGGTGATGGTGGGGTTCATGCACAGCATAAAAGCGCCTATACCGGTAAAACCGGCAATCATGCTGCGGTCTTTGCGATCTTCCTTGACCGCAACGTTATGCGGGATGATAAACGCCATGAACATGCCCACGAGGCCAAACGAGAACGTAGTGAGCGGCGACAGGTCGGGCAGGGCCGGGACAAAGCGACGGATAATGTTCCACAGGCTCGGGATGGCCGAGACCATGGAGAAGGGGACGATGTAGAGAACTGCGTCGGAGATAACGCCAAACCAGTAGGTTGAGGTAAGCTTGTTCATCACGGGGACGACATGCTCGGTGATCCACGCCTGGATCGCTTCCATGAACTTTTGCAGCATGTTGTCCCCTCCTAGTCTTCGTCAAGCAGGTCGTAGGCATCCTCGAGGATGCTCTCGCCGTCGAGTGCCGCGTAATAGTCGGGGTCGATGGCCATGACCTTCACGCCGTGAGATGCCACTTGAGACTGGATCTCGGGCACCTCGGAGGCGAAGTGCGGACCGAGCAGGAGGACGTCGATCTTGTCGGCGTAGTCCATAATCTCAGACTTACTGACTGCCTTGATGGTGCAGTTAAGACCCTTGGACTTTGCGACCTTGCGCATGCCTGCCGCCATAAAGCCGGTCGAGGCACCGATGCCGCAAGCGAGGAGAATGCGAACGGTGCCGTTCTCATCTGCCATGGGGTACTCCTTTCCCAATAAGCGGGCTCGAGGCAGCTCCGATGCCGCTGCGATCCCCGCTATGTTCTTGGGCGCCCGTGTCGACCCGGCCGCCCTTGACCGTGACTGCACTATACGCTGCGGAGGGCTCTTGCCGCCAACCGACTTTTTGCCGCATAGCGGCAAGGCAGCAGATTTTCCGCCCGCACGGCAAGCCGGGCGATTTTCCGCTTGGGCGGCAAATTGGAAAAGACGCCCTTTCTTAACCTGAGATACCATGGGGCGGTACACCCTGTCTGCCGTTCATCTCCTGGAGGAAAGCCATGGCGAGCGCCAAGCAGAACCGCATTAACCGCATGATCGACGTGCTCGAAAACAGCAGCTCATGGGTGTCTTCCTCGATGCTTGCAGGCCTTTTGGGCGCGAGTGAACGAAGCATCCGCAACTATGTTGTAGAGGTCAACGAGGCCGGCTCGCGACATATCGAATCGTCTAAAGAGGGCTATCGCCTTGCCGTGGCAGCACCGGCTGCCACCAGCGCTGCCGCAAGTCCTCGCGAGAGCGTCGATGCCCTCCCCGCGAACGCGGACTCCAGGCGCGACTTTACTATCTCCCGCCTCGTCAACGCACGTGATGGACTCTCCGTCTTTGATATCGCCGATGAGCTCTTTATCAGCGAGAGCACGCTTCAGAGCTCCGTGATGCCGCAGGTGCGCGCGCTCGTGCGGCAGTTCGGCCTCAATGTCGAGACACACGACTACCGCATGACGCTCAGGGGGCGCGAGGCCGACAAGCGCAAGCTTCTCGGCCACATAGCCACCCACAACTCCTATGGCTACTTCACCTCGACCAAAACGCTCGAAAACATGTTTCCCGACTTTGACGTGCAGGCGACTCTCTCGAGCTTAGTCGAGATCTGCCAGCGCTCGGACCTGTTTATCAACGACTACGCGCTCTCCAACCTGCTCGTGCACCTGCTGGTGATCATCATCAGACTGACCTCGAACAACGAGCTCAGCGAGGTGGACGGCCCCATCGACGCAGACGGCCTAGTAGCACAGCTCAGACAGCGCGAACAGATCGTACGCTGCGCCCAGCGCATTGCCGCCTACTTTGAGAAGGAGTTTGGTTGCGCCATCCCACGCGACGATTTTCAGCAGATTCTGCTGCTTTTGGCGCTTTCCGTCGAGCGTTGCGATTTTGACGAGCTCAGCCGCGAGAAGCTCTCAAGCATCATTGACCGCGAATTTGTAGACATGGTTCTGGGGATCCTCGACGAGTGCGGAAAGCGCTACGACCTGCCACGCTTTATCGACGAGCCCATGCGCCTACAACTCGTCCTACATATGTTTAACGCCTACCAGCGCGCCGTCTACCGCGTAAGCTACCCCAACCCGCTCGCCGCGCAGATCAAAAGCGAGTACGCACCGGTCTACGACATGGCGGTCTATATCGCTCACCGCTTCTCCACCGCCATGGATATTGAGGTGGGCGAAAACGAAATCGCGTTTATCGCCTTTCATATCGGCGCTTACTTTGAGAAGTTCTCCGCACCCGACGGCGCCGTCACCTGCACAGTGATTATCGAGGAGTACCACGACTTTGCACGAAGGCTCGTCGACGACCTCAAGACCGAGTTTGGCGATGACATAAGCGTTGTCGCCGTGATGAGCTGCGACAGTTACCTGACCAATCCGCTCGAAAGCGATGCGGTAATCACCACAATCGACGTGCCGGTTTGTGGAGGCACCACCAAAGTCTTGATCGGACCCATCCTCACTAAGCAAAACGTGCGAAAGATTCGCGACCGGCTTTGCGCCATCCAGGAGCGGCGGCGGCGCCTCTATGCCCAGGGCCTTTTAGGGCGTCTGCTGCAGCCGGGACTGTTTATACGCAACATAGACGTAGTCGACGCCACAAGCTGCATCGACCAAATGGGGAAGCTTTTGGCTGTTCAGGGGCTCGCAACGCCTGAGTTTATCGCTGACGTGCATCTGCGTGAGAGCGTCTCATCGACGGCGTTTACCGACAGCCTCGCCATACCCCACGCGATCTCGGTATATCCCAAGCGCTCGTTTATCGCTGTGGCCCACAATGACACCCCGATTCCCTGGGGACGCCACGACGTGCGGTTTGTGCTGCTCATAGGCATCGCACAGGAAGATATGGGGCTCTTTAGAGATGTGCTCGACCTGATTATCGAAGTGTTCTCCTCGGTAGAGACCACGATGAGGCTCATGCAGACCGACACGTTCGAAGAGTTTCTGGCTGCGTTTACGCACGATATCGGATAAAAGGCTCGACCCGCATCCTCGACATGCTCGTAGGAGAGCAGCTGCCGAGGATTTGCTAACGACAAAGGCTCAGGGCTATTAAAGATATTCAGATTCCAAACATGCCCGGCACGCATGCCCAGTATCATGGGGTGCGTTTTACAACTCAAGCGGCAGGAGCACCCATGGCAGCAGCTTTTACCCATGTGATCTTTGATCTGGACGGCACCATCCTCAACACGCTCGAGGACCTGGCAGCCGCCGGTAACCATACCTGTGAGATGCACGGCTGGCCCACGTTTGCCGTTGACGAATACCGCTATAAGGTGGGAAACGGCATGCTCAAGCTGGTTGAGCGCTTTATGCCCGCCGAGTATGCGGGCGACGGGCGTATGTTTGAGCAGACGCTTGCCGAGTTTAGGGCCTATTACGGCGAGCACAAGGAGGACCACACCGCGCCCTATGCAGGTACGATCGAAATGCTCGACCGCCTGCGCACCGCGGGCGTGCAGCTTGCCGTGCTCACCAACAAGGACCATGTTTCGGCCGCTCCGCTTATCGAAAAATACTTTGGTTCCGAGCGCTTTGCGCTGGTGCAGGGCCGCGTCGATGCGTTTCCTCCCAAGCCCGAGGCGCCTGTTACGCTGCATGTGATGGAAGAGCTAGGCGCCGACCCGGCAACCACACTCTATGTGGGCGATTCCAATGTCGATGTTCTGACCGGTCACAACGCCGGCCTCAAGAGCGCCGGTGTCAGCTGGGGCTTCCGCGGCCGCGCAGAGCTGGAGTCCGCCGGCGCCGACTACGTGGTGGACACCCAAGACGAGCTCGCGGCGCTGATTCTGGGCGAGTAGCGGGGCTGTCGCTCAACACGGCTGCATAGATTCTGTCGCGCGGAAAGCGCATCCCGTTTTGCCGCCCCAGAATGGGATGCGCTTTCCGGTTGAGCCTTGTCGGGGAAACGGCATCCCGTTTCAGAGCAATATTCCGGGTCGCACTTTCCACAACCCACCCCATCCGGAAACCGCGACCCGCTATTCGGCCAAATACCGGCTCGTATTTTCCCGAGCATTCGATGCAACGCTGGCGCAAGGAGTGTCCCCAACTGCCGGCAGAAAAGGAACGTCCCCAAGTGCCGCCCCAATGACTACCATGGCAACGCCGCAGGTAGAGGACGGACAGCGAGCGGGCACCAGAGCGAACAAATTGGCATGAAAAGAGGACGGCATAGACCTTCTGGTCATG
>CABPCG010000014.1 GCA_902405995.1 uncultured Collinsella sp. | reverse complement strand
GCCGGAGAGCACTTAATGTGCTCTCCGTGCGAGTCAGGACTGTCCGAGCAGGCGACCTTATATGTCTGCCGCCCGGCGGCGGGGCTCCTCGCCTCGTATCCCTAGGCTAGTTCTTCAGCGAGTTCAGCGGCGCCGGGAAGCGTCCACCGCGATGGGCAAGCACGGTGCCGGCGTTGGGGTTCACCGGCATGATGGGCGCACGGCCGAACAGGCCGCCGTACTCGACGCAGTCACCCACGCCCTTGCCGATGGCGGGAATCACGCGAACGGCCGTGGTCTTGTTGTTGATGACGCCGATGGCCATCTCGTCGGCGATGATGCCGGCGATGGTCTCGACCGGGGTGTCGCCGGGGATGGCGATCATGTCCAGGCCGACGGAGCACACGCAGGTCATGGCCTCGAGCTTCTCGAGCGAAAGCGCACCGGCTTCGACGGCGGCGATCATGCCGGCGTCCTCGGACACGGGGATGAAAGCGCCGGAGAGACCGCCCACGCTGGAGCTGGCCATGACGCCGCCCTTCTTGACGGCATCGTTGAGCATGGCGAGCGCGCAGGTCGTGCCCGGGCCGCCGCAGGTGCCCACGCCGATGATCTCGAGGATGCGGGCAACGGAGTCACCGATGGCAGGCGTGGGGGCCAGCGACAGGTCGACAATGCCCTTCTCGACCCCCAGGCGATGGGCGGCCTCGCGGCTCATGAGCTCGCCGGCGCGGGTGATCTTAAAGGCGGTCTGCTTAATCTTTTCGGCGACTTCCATCATCGAGGCGGAATCGGGCAGCGTCTCCAGGGCTGCGGCCATAACGCCGGGGCCCGAGACGCCTACGTTGATGACGGCGTCGGCCTCGCCACCGCCGTGGACGGCGCCCGCCATAAACGGGGAGTCCTCGACCATGTTGGCAAAGCAGACAAACTTGGAAGCGCCGACGGAATCCTGGTCGGCCGTGAGTCTAGCGGCATCGATGATGGTCTGGGCCGCCATAAGCACGGCGTCCATGTTGATGCCAGCGCGCAGGCTAGCAACATTGACGCTAGAGCAGACGCGGCTGGTGGTAGCGAGCGCCTGGGGGATGGACTGGATAACGCGGCGATCGGCGTCGCCGATGCCCTTCTGGACGAGTGCGGAGAAGCCGCCCAGGTAGTCGATGCCGAGCGTCTCGGCCGCGCGGTCGAGGGCGTGCGCGATAGGGGTGAGGTCCTCATCCTTGCAGCAAGCGGCGATCTGCGCCACCGGGGTAACGGAGACGCGCTTGTTGACGATGGGGATACCGTACTCGCGCTCGAGGTTCTCGGCGGTCTCGACCAGATGCTCAGCCGTGTGCGTCACGTGGTCGTAGATCTTCGTGCACATGCGGTCGAGGTTCTCGTCACCGCAACCCATGAGCGAAACACCCATGGTGATGGTCCTGATGTCGAGGTTCTGCTCCTCAACCATGCCGCGGGTTTCCGCGATTTCTGCGGGCGTGATCGCCATCCTTGCGCTCCTATCTGCCAAAACGAGCATAGTCTTTTCTATTCTAACGTGCCGCACGTGCCAAGTGGCGCATGCGGCACGTTTTGGTGCTCGGTTGTTTCCGTTGTGTTACTGCCCAAAGACCTCTTCGGCGATGCGCGCGCTTTCGGCGGCATCCTTGGCGTAGTAGTCCGCGCCGATCTGCTTGGCGTATTCGGGGGTGAGCACGGCGCCGCCTACGATGATCTTGACGCCCGGCACCTCGGCATGGAGCAACTTGATGGTCTCCTCCATGGCGACGACGGTGGTGGTCATAAGCGCCGAGAGGCCGACGAGTTTGATATCGCGCTCCTTGACGGTCTTGAGCACCTCCTGTGGATCGACGTCGCGGCCTAGGTCAAAGACGGTGTAGCCGTAGTTGTCGAGCAGCATTTTGACGATATTCTTGCCGATATCGTGGATGTCGCCCTTGACGGTGGCCACGCAGATCTTGCCCTTGTCGGCAATCTCGCCGGCGGGCATCAGGCGCTTGATGGTGTCGAAGCCCACACGCGCGGCCTCGGCCGAGGCCATGAGCTGCGGCAAGAAGAACTTGCCCTGGTCAAAGAGGACGCCAACCTCGTCGAGGGCGGGGATAAAGTGATTGTTGATGAGGTCCATGGCGTCGTGGTCTGCCAGCAGACGCTCGGTCTCGGCAGCGATCTCGCCTTTGCGGCCCGAGACGACCATGCGACGAATCGGGTCGTCGTTGCCGACGGTGCCGGCGGTGCCCGCGGTGCCCGCGGCCGGCGCGGCATCACTCGATGCGGCCTGAGCTGCTGCCGGGTTGGCGGCGATCTTATAGGGATCGGTCCAGCCGGCGTAGCGTTCGATGTATCCGGTCGAGCCCTCGTCCTCAACGCTCAGCACGCGATAGCTGTAGACGGTGTCCATAAAGCGCTTGGAGCCCGGGTTCATGATGGGGGCGTCCAGGCCCGCGCCAAAGGCGGCGGCCAAAAAGACCGAGCCCAGCAGCGGGCGGGCAGGCAGGCCAAAGCTGATGTTCGACACGCCGAGCGCGCATTTGACACCCAGGCGCTCCTTGCACAGGGACATGGCACGCAGGATCTGCTCGGCCTGGCGCTGGTTGGTCGAGGCGGTCATGACCAGGCAGTCGATGAGGATGCGGTCCGGTCCGATGCCGTAGCGGGCAGCCTCGGCCACGATGCGCTCGGCGATGGCGAAGCGAGCCTCGGCGGTATCGGGGATGCCGCCTTCGTCGAGCGTAAGGCCGACAACGTTGGTGCCGTAGTGGGCGACCAGTGGAAAGATCTCATCCATGATCTGCTGCTTGCCATTGACCGAGTTGATGATGGGCTTGCCGGCGTAGCGGCGCACGGCGGCCTCGACGGCTGCGGGGTCGGTGGAGTCGATCTGCAGCGGCAGCAGCGTGGAGCCTTGGAGCTGCTCGGTCGCTTGCTGGATGACCTTGACCTCGTCGATCTCGGGCAGGCCCACGTTGACGTCCAAGATATCGGCGCCCTGTTCTTGCTGGCTGATGCCCTGGCTTACGACGTAGTCCAGATCGCCGTCGCGCAGGGCCTGCTGCAGGCGTTTTTTACCGGTGGGGTTGATGCGCTCGCCGATGACGGCGATTTTGTGGCCGTCGCAGGGGAGGTCCACCACGGTCTGGGCGCTTGTGACCGACATGCTGGGCTTGCGGTGGCGCGGACTGGGCGTGTGGTTATCGATAAGCGTGCGCAGCGCTGCCATGTGCGTGGGCGTGGTACCGCAGCAACCGCCCACGACGCTCACGCCGTCGGCGATCATGCCGGCGACGGCCTCGGCGTATTCGGGGGCTTGGATATCAAAGACGGTGTTGCCGTCGTCGTCCACGCGGGGCAGTCCAGCGTTGGCCTGCACCATGATGGGCTTGTCCGTAACGGTGAGCATGCGAGCGGCGAGCCCTCGGAGCTCGGCCGGTCCCTGGCTGCAGTTGATGCCCAAAACGTCGGCGCCGATGGCATCGAGCGTGATGGCGGCAACCTCGGGACTCGTGCCCAGGAAGGTGCGACCGTCTTCCTCAAAAGTCATGGTGGCAAAGACGGGCAGATCGGAGTTCTCGCGGCAGGCGAGGACGGCCGCCTTGATCTCGGCCAGGTCGGTCATGGTTTCGATAATAAAGAGGTCCACGCCCGCATCGACGCCGGCGCGCACTTCCTCGGCAAAGAGGTCATAGGCCTCGTCGAAGCTGAGGGTGCCCAGGGGGCGAAGCAGCGCACCGATGGGGCCGATGTCGCCGGCGACGTAATGGGCACCGGCCGCGCGGGCGCAGGCGACAGCGGCGGCAAAGACATCTGCCACGGTGGCGGTACCGTCGAGCTTGTGGGCGTTGGCACCAAAGGTGTTGGCGGTGATCACGTCGCAGCCGGCCTCGACGTACTGTCGCTGAATGTCGGTAATGACCTGGGGCTCCTCAAAGTTGAGCAGCTCGGGCAGGGCGCCCGCCTTCATGCCAGCGGCCTGCAACATGGTGCCCATGCCGCCGTCAAACAGCAGGTGCCCGGTGCCCTTGATGGCGGCGCGCAGACGATCGTCCTTAATGCGAAGGTCGTCGATCGTGCGCGTCTTGTATGCAGCGCCATTACGGCGTGCGGCATCAACGGGTGCCGCCAGCGCGGCACCGTCCAGATCATGAGTGATAAGCGGAGTAAACATCGATGGCTCCTAATGGCTGGAATAGCAGGTGGTGTGGGCGGCGCGGAAGCGGCAGTGCTCACGCATGCGGCAGATATTGCAGGTGGGGCGGCTCTGGGCGTCGTGGACTTCGCCGTCAAACAGACCAATCACCGCGGTCACGCTCTTGGTGGGCATGAGCAGGCTGGTCGGCGTGACGGTAAGCCCGATGAGCCGCGTGGCGTTGAGCGCATTCACGATTGAGCGCTGGGCCGTAAGCGGGCAGTCGCCATAGCCGGGACTGAAGCGCCAGTTACCGGCGAGTCCGTGTGCGGCGGCCGCAGCCTTGACCTGCTGGTCCATCTGCTCGACGGCGGCTTCTACATAGGCAGAGCATGCGGCGTCGAGCACGGCTCCCTCCAGGGGCTGCTGGGCTCCCGTGGTGCGCAGACGACGCTCGGCGTCCATGCCGAGTGTGCATGCCATGAGCGCGGCAAAGCGGGCGTCTTTGAGATGGCGATAGATATCGCGACCACGCAGCTCAACGTTGGTGCCGACCAAGCGAATGCAAGGCTCTCCCTGCTCGTCCACGCCCATGGCATCGATGGCAAATGCGCGGCGCACGCCACGGGGCTCAATGTCCAGTTCCAGACGCTCAACGACAAGCTCAATACGCTGCGACAGCTCGGGCTCAATCTGCTGACCGCCGTAGCCCAGATAGCGCAGCATCTCGGCACGATCGACGCGGGGATGGTGGGCATCATCGATACGATAAAGCGCCGGCGACGCAAGGTCGGCCGGCACTTCGACAGCGGTTGTATCGATGTGCGGTTTTTCCATTACCCCAAGCGCTCCATAATGGTTGCGGCGATTGCAGGACGGTTCATAGTGTACAGGTGCAGACCGGCGGCACCGTGCTCCTTAAGGTCGCAAAGCTGACGGGCGGCATAATCTACACCGGCTGCCTGCAGACTCTCGGGATCGTTCTCGTACTTGGCGAGAATCTTGATGACGGGGGAGGGCAGCGATGCGCCGCACATAAAGACCATGCGGCTGATCTGCGACTTGCCCATAAACGGCATGATGCCCGCGGTAATGGGCACGGTGATACCGGCCTTGTCGGCAAGCTCGCGAAAACGGTAGAAGCACTCGTTATCAAAGAAGAGCTGCGTCACAAAGAAGCTCGCGCCGGCGTCCTGTTTTTGCTTGAGGTATTCGACCGAAGCGTTGAGGTCCTCACAGGCAATGTGGCCCTCGGGGTAGGCCGCGGCGCCCACGCAAAAGCCGGCGTCGACGAGCTCGGGGATGAGGTCGCGGGCGTAGGCGTAGTCCGAGGCGGGCTTGTCGTCCTCGGTCGCGCCAGCAGGAAGATCACCGCGCAGGGCCAGCACATTTTCTACGCCGGCGGAGCGGTATTCGTCGATCTTGGCGGCGATGTCGGCATGCGTGCGGCCAACGCAGGTAAGGTGCGCCACCGAGGGCGTATTGAATTCGCTCGTAATCATATGCGCGATGGGGGCGGTGGTGGCGCCGTTGCCCGAGCCGCCGGCAGAGCAGGTGACCGAGACAAAGCTCGGCGAAAGCTTGCACAGATTGCCTGCCACTTCGCGAGCCGTGTCGAGGGTCAGCTCGCCCTTGGGCGGGAACATCTCAAACGAAACGGGTGCGGTGCCCTGGGATGCTGCCTGCTTAAAAACCTCGTCGACGCGCATATCGTGCTCCTTTAGATACGTAATAGTGTGATGTGTTGTAAGGATTCTACAGCACCACTGTGTCACGGTGGAGTTTCACTCGCTATTCGGGGATACCAATCAAAGATGCCTTGCTATCGACATTCCCTATAGCAGAGCGGTCAATCTAGGATGGGGCTATAAAGACTGGTATCTGATGCGAAATACCAGTTAATAGAGCCCCATCCCAAATTGACTACCCTTAAACCATGGGGAGAGGTCTGCAATTTATACAGTTGATTGGCCATTAAGGGCGGCAGCGCCGCTGTGATGCGGTAACCTCATTGATTGGTTTCGCGACAGCAACATAACGGTAATGTCGCGGAAACACGGCGAGTCTAAGCTATGACTCGTTCGTTAGTAATCAACACCGCATCTCACGCGGTGCCGATACGAAGGGAGTTCCGTATGGCCGATCTTACTGACCGCTTCGGGACCATGGTGTTCTCTGAGGAAGTCATGAAGGACTACCTCCCCAAGGACATTTGGAAGCGCCTTGCTGCAACCCTCGAGGACGGTGAGCCGCTCGACCTGGATGTGGCCAACGCCGTTGCCCACGCCATGAAGGTCTGGGCCATCTCCAAGGGCGCGACGCACTACGCGCACTGGTTCCAGCCGCTTTCGGGTATTACTTCCGAGAAGCACGACAGCTTCCTCGAGCCCAACCACGACGGCACCGCCATTACCAAGTTTACGGGCAAGAACCTCATCCAGGGCGAGCCGGACGCCTCCAGCTTCCCCAACGGCGGTCTGCGTGCCACCTTCGAGGCCCGTGGCTACACCGCTTGGGATCCCACCAGCCCCGCCTTTATCAAGGACGACGTCCTGTGCATCCCCACGGCTTTCTGCTCCTACACGGGCGAGGCCCTGGACAAGAAGACCCCCCTGCTGCGCTCCATGACCGCGCTCTCGCGTGAGTCTAAGCGCGTTTTGGCGCTGTTTGGCAAGACCCCCAAGAAGGTTGTTCCTTCCGTGGGCGACGAGCAGGAGTACTTCCTGATCAAGAAGGACGCTTACCGCAAGCGCAGGGACCTGGTCATCACCGGCCGCACCCTCTTTGGTGCTGCTCCCTGCAAGGGCCAGGAACTCGAGGAGCACTACTTTGGCGCTATCCGCCCTACCGTCTCGGCCTATATGAAGGACCTGGACGATGAGCTATGGGCACTTGGTATTCCCGCCAAGA
Source organism: uncultured Collinsella sp. (assembly GCA_902405995.1). Classification (GTDB taxonomy): domain Bacteria; phylum Actinomycetota; class Coriobacteriia; order Coriobacteriales; family Coriobacteriaceae; genus Collinsella. Next base: position 40,895 of record CABPCG010000014.1, on the reverse strand, counting down.
CCAAGCACAACGAGGTCGCTCCCTGCCAGCATGAGCTCGCCCCTGTCTACGGCGAGGTCAACGAGGCCATAGACCAGAATCTGGTCATGATGGAGAAGATGAAGCTCATCGCCTCCCGTCACGACTTGGTCTGCCTGCTGCACGAGAAGCCCTTTGAGGGCATCAACGGTTCGGGCAAGCACAACAACTGGTCGCTTGGCACCGAGTCCGAGAACCTGCTCGACCCGGGCGACACCCCGCTCGACAACCTGCAGTTCATCGTCTTCCTCACCGCGGTGATCGAGGCCGTCGATAACTATCAGGAACTCCTGCGTGCCTCCGTTGCCTCGGCCGGCAACGATCATCGTCTGGGCGCCAACGAGGCTCCTCCGGCGATTATGTCCATCTTCCTGGGCGACCAGCTCACCGAGGTCGTCGAGAAGATCATCGATGGCAAGGCTTCCGTCCATGCCACGCGCGGCGTGCTTGACCTAGGCGCCGATACCCTGCCCAAGCTGATGCAGGACAACACCGACCGCAACCGTACCTCCCCGTTCGCCTTCACCGGCAACAAGTTCGAGTTCCGTGCCTGCGGCTCCGAGCAGAACGTCTCCGACTCCAACCTGGTGCTCGATGCTGCCGTGGCCAAGTCGCTCAAGTCTTTCGCCGACGCACTCGAGGGTACGCCCGAGGATAAGTTCCAGGACGCCGCGCTCGAGTACTGCAAGAAGGTGCTGACCGATCACCAGCGCATCCTGTTCTCCGGCGACGGTTACTCCGACGAGTGGCCCATCGAGGCCGAGAAGCGCGGCCTTGCCAACAACAAGACCACGGCCGACGCTCTTCCCGCCTTTGTTTCCGATAAGGCCATTGCGCTCTTTGAGGAGACGGGTGTCCTGACCCGCGCCGAGGCCCAGTGCCGCTATGACTGCAAGCTCGAGAAGTACAACAAGCTCATGAACATCGAGGCTACCACGATGGTTCGCGAGGCGCGTCGTACCTATCGCCCGGTCATTACCGCCTATGCCACCAAGGTCGCTAAGGGCCTTGAGACTATTCGTGCCGCCGGTGCTGAGGCCGCCATGCAGTGCGAGCAGAACACGCTCAACAAGCTCTGCAACGGTATCACCGCCATCAACGACTCCATCAAGGCGCTCGACGCCGTACATCAGAAGGCCGAGGCTCTCGATGGCCAGGAGCAGGCCAACGTATACGCGCACGAGGTCGTTCCCGCTATGGATACGCTGCGTGCCGCCGTGGACGCAATGGAGGAGATCGTGGCCGCCGACTACTGGCCGGTTCCGACCTACGACGACATTCTGTTCTACGTGTAGAACGTAACCGACATATCGTCACGGTATTGAGCCGGGGTCCGCATCGCGCGGGCCCCGGCTATTTGTTTGCGAAGGACGCTTTGGATCCCGCTTTGCAACTGATTCGCCCACGCAATAAGGGGTCGTGGGCAAAAAACGTCAAATATGAGTACTGTCACAAGCCCTGTAGCATTATCTTTTTGCAAAATATGCAGTGTTACGCAACATATGTCCAAGTACTTAGCTGATAAATGCCTGCAATTCCTCCGCCATAGGACGCCTTGTGTCCAAATCGCCTTCTGATGGCATGAAATCGCTGTTACTAAATTGGTAACAGTACTCATATTTGCTATTTTTTGTCCACGGGCCCTTGGATGACAGTGTGATTTTATGCCTTCGGGGTTCGAATCCCGGCGTTGGAGAAGAAAAAAGCCCGTCACCACAAGGGTAACGGGCTTTGCATTTCAAATGGTGCCCCCAGCGGGATTCGAACCCGCGATATCCACCTTGAAAGGGTGGCGTCCTTGGCCGCTAGACGATGGGGACAGCGGGAAAGAGTATAGCAGACTTTTTTGCCGGCGCGTATATCGTTGGCAAACTGGAAAACCACCACAAAGGTGCCTGTCTCCTTTGTGGTGGTGGGGCGTTAGGGGAGGAGCTTCATGGCGGCGTCGTGAGCGGTGCGCTCGTAGGTGTCGTCGAGGGGCTTGAGCGGCAGCAGGGCTGTGGCCTGCGCATCGCCGCGGCGCTCGAGGGCGTGGGTGATGAGCCAGTCGGCGAGCTCGGGGTTCTTGGGGAGCGCCGGCCCGTGCAGGTACGTGCCGATGACACCCTTGTAGATGATGCCCTCAAAGCCATCGTCGCCGTTGTTGCCGGTGCCTGTGACGACAGACGTTCCGAGCGGCGTGGCCTCTGCATCGAGCAAGGTGCGGCCGCCGTGGTTCTCGAATCCCACAAAGGGCTCGGGTGACAGGTCGGTCTTGACGGCGACGTTGCCGATCAGGCGGTCGGAGCCGCGTACGGTTTCGGCGGCAATGACGCCCAGGCCCTCGATGCGATCTTCGCCCATATAGTACGAACGGCCGAGCAGCTGATAGCCGCCACAGATAGCAAGCAGTGTGCCGCCGTCCTCAACATAGGCCGCGACCTTGTCTTTTTGAGCGAGCAGTTCGTGTGCCACGGCCAGCTGGTCGCGATCGGAGCCGCCGCCCATCATAACGATGTCGGCGTCGGTCAGGTCGAGCGTCTCGCCCATGTGGACTTCGTCCACACGCACGGGAATGCCGCGCCAGGCGCAGCGGCGTTCGAGCGCGATAACGTTGCCGCCGTCGGCGTAGAGGTTGAGCGCATCGGGATACAGGTAGACGATGCGCAGGGGGCGCGAAAGCTCGACCGGCGCAATATCGGTGGGGACAGCGCTACCATCGGCGCGCGTTACGGCGTGGGAGACAATCGAGCTTGCATCGTCGTCTTTAAGCCCGTCGAGCTCCTTGACTAACGGCGGGAAGGCCGTGTAGTTGGCGACGGCGTAGAAGGTGTCATCGGCGGCCTCGTCTGCCACGGCGCCGATCGCCTGCGCGACGTCCGAGATAATCGCGGCATCGATGCCGGCGTACTTGAGGCGTACCTGCATGTCGTGCGCACGCGTGCCTCCGGCAAAGGCGACAAGACCCGGCGTGTCGGCGATGCGCTCGAAGTCGACATCGTAGATCCACGAGACATCGTGGCCGTCGGCATCGTTATCGTTTAGGAAGAAGGCGCAGAGCCTGCCGCCTGCCGTTTTAATGGACTGGATCTGGCGATCGAAGCCCACGGGATTCTTGGCCAGGTTTGCCTCGACGGTGCGACCGGCAATATCCCAGCGGCCCATGCGTCCGCCGGCAGGCACGTAGGCATCGAGCGTGGGCTGCAGGTGCGCCGCGTCCACGCCCAGCTCGTGCGCCGCAAAGAAGGCGGCGGCGACGTTATAGACCATGTACAGGCCGTTGTAGCGCGTGGCGATGTGCGTTGCGGGTGCGTCGGTATTGGGTCCAAAGACCAAGTCAAATTCGTAGCCGTCGTAGGTAAGCTCAACGTCCGTCACGCGACGGACAAGCGCAGGGCGGGCCCAGCCGCACGAGGGGCAATGGTAGGCGCCGAGCTGGCCGTATTGCACGTAGTCATACTCCAGCGGCGCGTTGCACTGCGAGCAAAAACGCGAGTCGCTAATGCGATCGGACTCGGTGCCCGTGGCGCCGTCGATGCCAAAGGCGATGCTTGCATTGGGAACGCGCGCGGCGATCGAGGCGCACAGCGGATCGTCGGCGTTATAGATGAGTGTCGTTGCCGGCGAAAGCTCCAACGCATGGGCGATGACGTCTTGGGTATGGTCGATCTCGCCGTAGCGGTCTAGCTGGTCGCGGAACAGGTTGAGCAGCACAAAATAGGTCGGCTTGAGCTTGGGCAGTACGCGTACGGTGTAGAGCTCGTCGCACTCAAAGACGCCCACGCGCTTGCCGCTGCTGGTGTGCCTAAGGCCGCCGCGGGCCTCGAGCAGAGCACCCACCACACCAGGCTCCATATTGTTGCCGGCACGATTGCACACCACGGTAGCACCGCTGGCAGCAACGGCGTCGGCGATGAGGTTGGATGTGGTGGTCTTGCCATTAGTACCGGTGATCACCACGCTGCGGTCGACCAGGCTCGCGAGGTCGCTTAGCAGCTCGGGGTCGATCTTCATGGCGATGCGGCCGGGGAGTACGCCGCCCTGGCGCTTAAGGACGGAGCGCAGCCCCCAGCGGGCGATATCGCTCGAGGTGCAGGCGAGAGATGAGCGGAGGTTCATGAAGCCGTTCCTAACATAGATGACATGGTCGGGGCGATCGCGTCGCTAAAAGCCGTAGCGGCGCGCAAATTCCTGGGCAAGCTGCGATACATCTTCGCAGGCGTTGGCCCAGGGGGCAAAGTCGGGTGTGTCCGAGATAATGCCGTCGGCTTCCCAAACTGCCTGGTGCGAAAGATCCCAGGGATCGTGCGGTTCGGGCCGGCAGGGGAGATACGGCGTCTGATACATGGGGTTCAGCAAAAAGAACGCGCCGCCCTCGCAACGGTTAGCGAACTCACGCAGCGCGCGCGTCGCCGGGCGCATCTTGTTTGTTTTGAACAGCAGAATCGTGCGGGCGAGCAGGTACCAGGGGGAGTTCTCGAGGGCATCGGCCCCCATCTGTTCCTCGAGCTGATGCGCTAGGGCAAAAAAGCCGTCCTGGTCTTCCAAGCGGGCGAGGGCAAGCAGCACGGTGCCGGCGGCCCGGGTGGGATAGCCTTCTGCCTTAAGGACGCGGCGGGCGTAGTTGGCAGCAGCGCGGTAGCGGGCGCTCGCCATGCACAGCTGCGAGATGGCCTCGAGTGTGTGAAGCCACCCGATAAGGGCCGGCTCGCTCACGGTAAGGTCCGCCGCGGTGACACCGTCGGCCAAAACATTATTGGCCCAATAGTGCGGGGCCTCCATATCAAACCCGGGCACGCTCTGTTGCAGGTAGTCGGCCGTGCCCGCCTCGAGCTTCATCAGGTCGCCCAGGCAGGCATCGACGGGCGTGTCCGCCAGGATGATGGCGAGCAACTGCGCATCGACGGCCAGCGCATCGACGCGAACAATCTTGAGCAGCTCATCGCGCATGTCGTCGAACAGGCGGTTGCGCGTCTGCTCAAACTCCTCGTCGCTGCCCATGTCCTCGATGCGATGGAGCTCGTCGAGCAGGTGACGATGAACACCGGCATAGGACAGTAGCGCTTGGGCATGCTCGGTTTGCGCATACTTGTGAGGGTTTGCGCTGATGTCGTTATGGACAAGCTCGCGTGCTGCATCGGTGAGTTCGGGGTGCGATGCCAGATAGGTGCGCTCCAGATAGGCGGGGATGTAGACGCTCGGATCCATTAGAGGTCCCCTCCCTTAAATGGAAGCCCCTGCTCGGCTGCGCGCAGGATACGCTCGTCGATCTGGGAGCGCACGATGTCGTTGGTGGCGACCCAGGCGGCAAAGCTGGCGTTGTCGGGCGCGCCTAGGCCCTCTTGCAGCACCGGCGTCGCCTCGGACAGGGCAAGGACGAGCTCATCGGTGGAGCCCACGCCCACGTTGACGCGGGCATAGACGCCATCGGGAAACTCGGTTTGGAAGTAGAGCGCCTCGGCTGCGTGCGGGCATGAGCGCACCAGGATGCGCAGGTAGTGTTCGGCGCCTTCGTAGTCCAGCTCGCGCCAGGCAGCGCTCATCAGTGCAATGAGCGTCCACGGGTCCAGGTCGCGCTCTGCGTCCTTGGGACGGCGGCGCAGCGGCGTGTTGGCAAGATAGGGCACGGAGTGGGCGGAACGAAAACGCTTGAGCTCCTCGGCAGGGTATTCGAGCTTTGCCATGGCAAGCATCGCGGTATGGCGGACGCCGGCGGGGTCGTTGGGCGCAAAGTCCAGGCTGCGATTCGCGGCATCCAGCGACATGCGGTAGCGGCCACTAATGAGCGCGCGCGATGCCAAGGCGGCAAGCCAGCGCAGGTAGGGACGGCGGGTCAGGTCGCCTGCGGCCTCACGCTCGTAGGGGTCCTGCGCCGAGGCAATCTTGAGCGCCAGATTGTGCTCCACCTCGTCGCACTTGGACACCAGATACTGCACGTATTCCTCGTTAGATTCGGCGGTGAGCGCGCACAGCATGCGCTGGGCATCCCAGTTGCTCGGGTCGAGCGCAGCTGCCTCGCGAAGCATGTTCTCGGCAGCGGTCTCTTCTTGCTCTGCCTGGGCGTCGTCGGGGATAAAGGGAATGCGGTAGTCGACAGCCTCGACCACCTTGGCAATGAGGTGCCCGGCGCGGTCGCGGTCGTGCACGATGAGCGGCGCGGGGTTACGGGTGAATTGTTCCATCAGGCGCTCTACGGCGGGGCCGTCGGTGAGCGGGATATTGTCGCGGCGCAAGGCCTCAAGAACGAGGCGATGGCAATCCTCTTGAATGGGATCGAATGCCATGGGGCCTCCTTTGCTGCGGTTAGGGTTCAAATGTCTCTATATAAGGTTCTAGTTTACCCGCATGTGGCACACCGGGGGTGCCGCACTTGGACTTGCACCTTTGCACCACGAAGACGGATGTCGCACAAATGTCGGCACCTTGGACGACCGAGTGGTATCACGGTGCCGCAAACGGTCGATTTTTGGCGGCGAACGGGGCACATTTTGGAGGAGCACCGTCCTGCCCGGGATATGTGGTCAACCTTGATAAAACGTTTGCCCAGCTTGGGAGTATGAATGCCCCACAAGGGCCTTCAGGGATAGAAAAAACGTTTCATCATTGTCGGCTTTAGGTGAATAACTGACCAACCAGAACGGTAGAATAGTGTTTGTCTGAGCGTTGAGACGTTTAGACATCGCGCATTGTCATCGCCGGCAACGCGCAAAACGGTCCTAACGGAGCCAATCGGGTGCTCCGTTATATACGCAAGTCTAAGAGGGGCTTGTTTAGGAGGCACAGTATGGGACGTTTTACCAATCCTCGCGATCTGTACTTTGGTGAGGGCGCTCGCCACGAGGTGAAGAACCTCAAGGGCAAGAAGGCCATCATCGTTTCTGGCGGCAGCTCTATGCGCCGCGGCGGGTTCCTGCAGGACGTCGAGAACGACCTTAAGGAAGGCGGTTTCGAGGTCAAGCTGTTCGAGGGCGTCGAGTCCGACCCGTCCATCGAGACGGTCATGAAGGGCGCCGAGGCCATGCGCGAGTTCGAGCCCGACTGGATTATCGCCATCGGTGGCGGCTCGCCCATCGATGCCGCTAAGGCCATGTGGGTCTTCTACGAGTATCCCGAGGAGTCCTTCGATAACATCATCCAGCCGTTCAGCTTCCCCGAGCTGCGTCAGAAGGCTCATTTCTGCGCCATCTCCTCTACCTCCGGCACCGCTACCGAGGTCACCGCGTTCTCCGTCATTACCGACTACGCCAAGGGCATCAAGTACCCGCTGGCCGACTTCAACATCACCCCTGATGTCGCCATCGTCGACCCCGAGCTCACCTACACCATGCCCGCCAAGCTGTGCGCTCACACCGGCATGGATGCTCTGACCCACTGCATGGAGGCCTACGTTTCCACCTGCGCCTCTATGTTCACCGACGCCAACGCCCTGCACGGCATCCGCGAGATCGTCGAGTGGCTGCCCAAGTCCTATGCTGGCGACCATGAGGCCCGTCAGCACATGCACGAGGCTCAGTGCATCGCCGGTATCGCCTTCTCCTCGGGCCTGCTCGGCATCGTTCACTCCATGGCTCACAAGACCGGTGCTGCCTTCGAGAACGGCCACATCATCCACGGTGCCGCTAACGCCATGTACCTGGGCAAGGTAATCCAGTGGAACTCCAAGGACCCGCGTGCTGCTGAGCGTTACGCTTACGTGGCCAAGGAGATCCTGCACCTTCCCGGCGAGACCAACGAGGAGCTCATCGCTGCGCTCGTCCAGAAGATTCGCGATCTCAACGACCAGCTCAACATTCCGCAGTCCATCAAGGATTACGCGAATGGTGGCGTGAAGGTCGACGCCGAGAACCCGCAGATGGTTTCCGAGGAGGAGTTCCTCGCCAAGCTGCCCGAGATCGCTGCGAACGCCGAGACCGACGCCTGCACGCCCGAGAACCCGCGTGAGACCAAGGCTGCCGACTTCGAGAAGATCCTCAAGGCCTGCTACTACGACACCGACATCGATTTCTAATCGACTCTTGTTATCGTAACGAGGGGCTCCGCACGTATCTGTACGGAGCCCCTTTCTTTTTTCTTTTAGAGAATGGGATAGTTATGGCTGCAATTTTCAATAGCCCCAGCAAGTACATCCAGGGTCCGGACGAGCTCGCCAAGCTCGGCTCCTATGTCGAGCCGCTCGGCGCTAAGGCCCTCGTCATCGTGACGCCTTCGGGCAAGAAGCGCGTCGGTGCCAAGATCGAGGGCGGCTTTGCCGAGGCTAAGGCCGAGCTGCTGTTTGAGGACTTTAACGGCGAGTGCTCCAAGGGCGAGGTCGATCGCCTGGTTGCGCTCGCTCGCGACAACGGTTGCGACATCATCGTCGGCGTCGGTGGCGGCAAGATCCTCGATACCGCTAAGGCCGTTGCCTACTACCTGGAGTCCCCGGTTATCATTTGCCCCACCATCGCCTCGACCGATGCACCGTGCTCGGCGCTTTCGGTGCTCTACACCGATGACGGCCAGTTCGATAAGTACCTGTTCCTTAAGGCAAACCCCAACATTGTCCTGATGGATACGACGGTTATCGCGGCGAGCCCGGTGCGTCTGACGGTTTCCGGTATGGGCGATGCGCTCGCAACCTACTTTGAGGCTCAGGCGACGCACGATGCCGACGGTGGCACTTGCGCCGGCGGTAAGGGCGGAATGGCCGGCCTGGCGCTCGCCAAGCTCTGCTACGAGACGCTTATGGCCGATGGCGTCAAGGCCAAGGTCGCGCTGGAGAAGGGTGCGCTCACGCCTGCCGTCGAGCATATCATCGAGGCCAATACGCTGCTTTCGGGCATTGGCTTTGAGAGCTCGGGCCTTGCTGCTGCTCATGCCATCCACAATGGCCTGACGATGCTGCCCGAGTGCCACGGCATGTATCACGGCGAGAAAGTCGCCTTTGGCACCATCGTCCAGCTGGTACTCGAGGATGCTCCGACTGAGAAACTCGAGGAAGTCTTGGGCTTCTGCATTGAGCTGGGCCTGCCGGTCACGATGAAGGAACTTGGCGTTGCCGAGCTTACGCGCGAGCAGGCCATGATTGTTGCCGAGGCCGCCTGCGCGCCCGATGACACCATGTGCAACATGCCGTTTGAGGTGACGCCCGAGATGGTCGCAAACGCCATCCTGGGTGCCGACGCACTGGGTCACTACTACCTCATGGATGAGTAAATCACGCTAAAGAAGGGGCAAAGCCGGAAGATGGCTTTGCCCCTTTTTGCTATGGTGCAAAGTAACCTGTTCCAATGCACGAGTTGGTGCAGGGGGGACAGGTTACTTTGCATCAATCTTTGTTTGATGAAGGGCGGATTCGCGTATGGCGCTTCCTATGGTTTATGGCGGTCCCGGCCGGTATGTTCAGGGGCCGGGCGAACTTTCGCGTCAGGGCAGGTATTTGTCATGGTTGGGCTGCGCTGCCTACGTATTGTTTGACCAGGGCACCGAGGATCGGCTGTGCAGGCAGATCGTCGATGGATTTCTGGATGAAGATCTAAGCGAGCCGTTCTTTAAAATTTACAACGGTCCCTGTACGGAAGATGCCGTTGTCGAAATGGCCAAGGAAGCCCGGGCTGAGTATTGCGACATGGTAGTCGGTATCGGTGGTGGCAAGATGCTCGATATCGCTAAGGCCGTTGCGTTTTATGCCGAGCTGCCGTTGTGCGTATGCCCCACGGCGGCTTCGATGGACGGTCCGTGCAGCGCGATTTCGGTGCTGTATCACGAGGATGGGTCGTTCGACCGCTACCTGATGCTCGAGAAGAATCCGGACCTGGTCGTGGTTGATACCAACGTGGTCGCGGCGGCCCCACTGCGTATGACGGTCGCCGGTATGGGCGATGCGCTGACAACGTATTTCGAGGCGCGTTCGTGCGCCGCGGCGCACGGCGCCAACGAGCACGGTGGCGCGTCGGGGCACTTGGCGCTGGTCGCGGCACGTGCCTGTTACGACACGCTTATGGAATGCGGCGTCGCTGCCAAGCGCGATCTCAAAAAGGGGCGTACATCGCCGGCGGTTGAGCGCCTGATCGAGTGCAACATCCTGCTTTCGGGCGTTGGCTTTGAGAGCGGTGGCTTGGCGTTGGCGCATGCCATCGCCAACGGCCTGACGATTTTGCCCGAGTGCAAGGCTATGCACGGCGAGGCCGTAGCGTTTGGTCTGGTGGTCCAGCTGCGCCTGGAGCGTGCGCCCGAGCTTGAACAGGTGCTCGAGTTTTGCCAGCGCGTCGGTCTGCCGACGACGCTCAAGGAGCTGGGCCTTGGCGAGATTTCCGATGCCGACCTGATGAGTGTTGCGGATGCGGCCTTTAGAAACGAACGCAATATGGCCAACGAGCAGGCCAAGGTGACCAAACAAAAGCTCGTCGAGCTCATGCGCGAGGCATAGTTTGGCGCTTGATCTACCTTGTGCAATCGAGGCGGCGATAGACCGGGGCTAATTGCCGCAAAGATGCTCCGCGTGTAATTTGCCCGAGGCGTGGGCCGATAGCGTATCATTATCTCTTGCTTGTTTGCACTGCTCAGGGAGGGGCCGCGCATGGCGCAGGAACACGATCTATTTGATGACATTATCGAGATCAGCAAGGGTTTCGACTTTCTTAAAAACCCGCTTGGCGGCGTGACCGATGCACTCGATCCGTCAGCGCCGCAGTGGAATCCTGCCGACTATAAGGAGCGTCCGCGCGGCAACACGATTCCGTGCCTGGCCTGCAAAAACGAGAAGAGCGGCTGCACCGCGTGCATGGACGTGTGCCCGGTCAACGCCATCGAGGTCGAGGAAGACGCCATCGAGATCCTCGACTCCTGTCGCAAGTGCGGCCTGTGCGCCGCTGCTTGCCCGACGGAGGCGATCATCTCTCCGCGCCTTGCGCCCAAAAACGTTTACGACGACATTGTCTCTGCTGCTACGAGCCATGAGACCGCCTACGTCACCTGCACGCGCGCCCTCAAGCGCATGCCGCGCGAAAATGAAGTCGTCGTCGCCTGTGTGGGCGATATTACGGCCGAGACCTGGTTCTCGGTGCTGGCCGATTATCCCAACGTGAGCGTGTACCTGCCGCTGGGCGTGTGCGATAAGTGCCGTAACACCGGTGGCGAGGACATCCTGGGCGAGGCCATTGCTACCGCCGAGGAGTGGGCGGGCACGGGCATGGGTCTGGAGGTCGATCCCAAAAGCCTCAAGTGCCATAAGCGCCGCGAGTACGAGCGCAAGGAGTACATGGAAAAGATCGCCCGCACCACGGGCCTTACCGTGACAAAGCTCAATCCGGCAACGGCGGCACTGGCCTCGGTGACGCAGAAGCTCAAAGCCCATCGCCATCAGATTACCCAGTTGGAGCGTACGCTCAACACCATGTGCGGTACCACGACGACCAAGCGTCGCCGTTCGCTTACGCACGGGCGACAGCTGGTGCTCTCGACGCTGCAAAACCACCCCGAGCTTGCCAAGAACATGCAAGTAAGCACGCCGGAGTGCGATTTTGACAAGTGCACGTCGTGCGGCGAGTGCGTTAACGCGTGCCCCACGTTCGCCTGCGATTTGGTGGGAAGCGGCCGCTTTGCGCTGGAGTCCACGTATTGCTTGGGCTGCGGCGCCTGCGTCAAGGTGTGTCCCGAGCATGCGCTCAAGCTGGTCGAGCACGACGCGTCCAACCTGGTCGTCGTCGATCCCGAGGCCGAGGAAAAGGCCGCCCAGAAGGCGAAGGCTCACGAAGAAGCCCAGAAGGTCAAGGCCGAGGCAAAGGCAAAGCTCGATAAGATGCTTGACCAAGTGGAGAAGCTCGCGGACTAGTCAGCGACCCCTATCTCTGCTTCATTCGTGCCGCCGTGGCGTCCGGGTTCGCCCAGATGCTGCGGCGGCGCTATACTTATGCAGTTTGAAATGCTTGTACCAAAAGGAGCTGTCGTGTCCCTTTCCATCGGTATCGTGGGCCTGCCCAACGTGGGCAAGTCGACGCTGTTCACCGCGCTTACCAAAAAGACCGGCCTTGCCGCCAACTACCCGTTTGCCACGATCGACCCCAACGTGGGTATCGTCGATGTGCCCGATAGCCGCTTGCAAAAGCTCGCCGACATCGTTAACCCGGGTCGCATTGTGCCAGCGACGGTCGAGTTCGTCGACATCGCAGGTCTGGTGAAGGGGGCTAACGAGGGCGAGGGTCTGGGTAACCAGTTCCTGGCCAACATTCGCGAGACCGACGCCATCTGCGAGGTCGTGCGCTACTTTAAGGACCCCAACGTTATGCGCGAGGTGGGCCGCACGGGCGAGTTCGTCGATCCCGCCGGTGACGCCGACACCATCATGACCGAGCTTATCCTGGCCGACATGGGCACGCTCGAGAAGCAGCTGCCCAAGCTCGAGAAAGAGGCCAAGCGCGACAAGGAGCTCATGCCCAAGTTCGAGGTCGCTAAGCGCCTGCTTGCCTGGCTCAACGAGGGCAAGCGCGCCGCGTCCATGGAGATGACCGACGAGGAACGTGCTGCCGCTAAGGGCCTGTTCCTGCTCACCATGAAGCCCATCCTGTACGTGGCCAACGTAGACGAGGACATGCTCAACGAGGACCTGGCGCCCATCGACGGCGTCAAGCCGCTGCCCATCTGTGCCAAGATCGAGGCCGAGCTTTCCGAGCTCGATCCCGAGGACGCGGCCGACTACCTGGAGAGCTTGGGCCTGGAGCAGCCCGGCCTGGACGTGCTCGCGCAGGCGGCCTATAAGCTGCTCGGCCTGCAGTCGTTCTTTACGGCTGGCGAGATGGAGGTCAAGGCTTGGACGGTACGTCAGGGCGCGACCGCCCCGCAGGCCGCCGGCGTCATCCACACCGACTTTGAGCGCGGCTTTATTAAGGCCGAGGTTATTGGCTATGACGACTACATCGAGCTCGGCGGTGAGCAGGGCGCCAAGGCCGCCGGCAAGCTGCGCATCGAGGGCAAGGACTATGTCATGGCCGATGGCGACGTCGTGCACTTCCGCTTTAACGTGTAAGGACGACGCGCATGTTTAAATATGGCAAAAAAGCTGGCTACATGGGCATCGCGCTGCTGGTGCTCGCGGTGCTTCCGCTGGTGGTCGCAGCGTTTGTTATCCCCAACATTGGTTCCGAGGTAGCAACGAAGTTTAACGCAGCCGGCGAGGTGACGCGCTGGGGCAAGAGCTACGAGCTGCTGGCACTGCCGGTGCTCAACCTGCTGCTGAGCGTGGCGACGTACTTTACGGCGGGACGCCAGGCCAAGAACAATGAGGACTCCGCCGCCATGGCGCGCATCGTGTGCGAGCGCTATCTGCGCAACGGTTGCATCACGGGTGTGTTCCTCAACGTTATCAACGTTTACTTTATGTACTCGGCGATTACCGGAACGGGCTTTGGCTTTGGTTTCTAGCCTGTCCTTTTAGGCAACGAGCCTGCACGCATATTCAATGGCTGCTGCGAGGCCGCCGCTCGATCGTGGCTTAAAGACCATATCGGCGGCGGCCTCGTTTTCGTATCCGGCGCCGCGAAGGGTGAGCGCGGTACCGGCTTCCAAGAGAAGTGGCAGCCCACGCTGGCTGGTTGCTATTACTACGGCCTGGTCAAGGGTGCAGCCGAACGCCTGACATTGAGCGGCGAGCTCGCCTTGCGCTGGGTCGGGGAGTAGTGCGGTCGCAACACGGCTCGATAACAACGCAAAGGCCGTTCGTTCGTCTGGGGAAAGGCATTCAGCCTCAACGACGACGAGCTTGGGCTGCACACCGTCTGCGCAACGTGATTTCTGACGCATGCAAATCGAGCAAGCCGACATAGAAAACTCCTGTGTATTCGGCAAAACGTAAACTATAGTTTACGTTTATGTTCGGCTCCATTTCAAACTCGGCTGCATGGACGAACGTGCGAAACAGATTCTTGGCAAGCGAGTCGAGCAGACGCGCAGGGACCTTGGTATCTCCAAGGTCGATTTTTGTGTGGCAGCAGGAATCAGCCGCCCCTATCTCGACAGAATCGAAGATGGAACGGCAAATTTCACGCTCAAGGTTCTATTTAAGATCGCGCCCGCACTCGGCATGACGGTGTCAGAGCTTCTCGAGGGTATCGAGTAGCCTTTTTTTGCTAGATTTGCCGTTTGCTGAACGGGTCCCCCCGACGGCGGCGTGCAAAAACGCGAGTATTCAGCATCCCTCAATAATTTGACGGCAGCCGGGGCCACAAATACGACGCGTAATGTTTTGGATTATCCACAAAATTCAATAATATGAGGAATAACAAGCGAGCGGAACGAGTCTTTCGAGTCGAAAGGCAATTTACAGCCAGCGGTTTTAACGTTCCCGGAAGGGGCGGATGCTGAAAACTCCGCTTTTTGCACGTTCCGAGGGGTATCACGTGTCCTACAAGGCCCAAAGAGGCGGATTTTGTTTTAGCTACGCCATCGGGATGCGGTCGTGGTTGACTTGGCTGTAGAACAGGCGCTGAATCTCGGCCGCATCACGTGACTGGCCGAGTGCCCACATGGTCTTGGCCACGAGCGTCTCGGTGGTCATGTCGTCGCCGCGCAGAATGCCCGGATGATCCGCGTAAGCACGGCCGACCTCATAAACGCCCAAATCGAGGCCCTCTTCGGGGACCTGCGTGGTCATAACGACAGTACGGCCCGAATCGACCCAGCGGAAAATCGCCTCCTGGAATGACTCGCCCGACTCACCAAACTCGGGGATACCGCCAATGCCAAAGGTCTCCAGAATCATGGCGTCGTAGCTATCGGCAAGGGCGTCCAGGATACCCGGGTTCACGCCGGGTGTCAGCTTAAGGACAAACACGCGCGGGTCGATACTGTCGTAGAAACGAACCGGATTCTCATTCTGGTGAGTGCCGTGAAGCCCGTTGCGCACAATGCGGTCGTTGCGGATGTAGGCAATGGGCGGATAGTTGACACTAATGAACGCGTTAAAGCTCATGGTGCGCTGCTTGCGGGCGCGCGTGCCGGCAATGGCGACGCCGCCAAACACGATCGAGACGTCGTGTGAATGCTCGTCGAGCGCATAGAGCAGGCTCTGGTACAGGTTGAGCTTGGCATCGGTAAAGGGGTTGCCCATGGGCTTTTGCGAGCCGGTGAGTACGATGGGCTTGGGACTGTCCTGAATCAGATAGGAAAGCGCTGCCGCGGTGTAGCTCATGGTGTCGGTGCCGTGAAGGACTACGAAGCCGTCGTGATCGGCATAGCCTTCGACGATGACGTCGCGGATACGCATCCAGTCGCTCGGGCGCATATTGGTGCTGTCGATGTTCATGGGCTGCACGACGTCGAGCTCGCAGAGGCCCGAGATCTCGGGAACGCTCTGGGCGAGTTCCTCACCGGTCAGGGCGGGGGAGAGGCCGTTGCCGTCCTCGGTCGATGCGATGGTGCCGCCCGTGGCGATGAGAAGGATGCGCTTCATGCTGGTATTCCTATCGTATTTGCCGCCGCGAGGGCGGAGTCGTTCGGCAGTATTGTGGCACAGGGCGTCCAATGTTCAAACGTATTACATCATCTGTAACGTTCGGTAACACTTCAATTGCCGTCAAATAGGGGTCCAGGTCGTGCGTTTGCCGTGCGCTGATGGTTGCGAGGGACGAGAAACCCCATATAACGTGTACACTATGAAAGCTATTTCGTTCATTCACGCGGGTGAGCATCGGCTCCCCGCCAACAAGAGGGGGAAACCATGGATCAAAAGGCTTCCGCAAAGGTCCTCGTACTCGACTTTGGTGCGCAGTACGGTCAGCTCATTGCCCGTCGCGTCCGCGACCTCAACGTGTATTCCGAGATCGTTCCCTGCGACATCTCGGCCGATGAGATTCGCGAGATGAACGCCTCTGCGCTCATCCTTTCTGGCGGCCCGGCCTCCGTGTACGCTGAGGACGCTCCGTCCATCGATCCCGCTATCTTTGACCTGGGCCTTCCCGTCCTGGGCTTTTGCTACGGCCATCAGATCACGGCCGTGACGCTCGGCGGCAAGGTCGGCCACTCCGAGGTGGGCGAGTACGGCCGCGCCACCATCACGCGCACGGCTGGCGCCAAGCTCTTTAACTCCACGCCTATGGAGCAGACCGTGTGGATGAGCCACCGCGACGCCGTGTCCGAGGTGCCCGAGGGCTTTACCGTTACCGCCAGCACCGACGTGTGCCCGGTTGCCGCCATGGAATGCGTCGAGCGCAAGATTTTCACCACGCAGTTTCACCCCGAGGTCAAGCACTCCGAGTACGGTCAGCAGCTGCTGAGCAACTTCCTGTTTGAGATCTGCGGCCTGGAGCCCAACTGGAGCATGGACAACCTGGTCGAGACCATGACGGCCGAGTTCCGCGAGAAGGTCGGCGACGACCGCGTGATTCTGGCCCTGTCCGGTGGCGTCGACTCCTCCGTCGTGGCTGCGCTGGGCGCTCGCGCCGTGGGCAAGCAGATGACCTGTGTGTTCATCAACCACGGCCTGCTGCGCAAGGGCGAGCCCGAGCAGGTGGAGGAGGTCTTCACCAAGCAGTTCGATGTCGACTTTATCCACGTCCACGCCGAGGACCGTTATGCCGAGCTTCTGGCCGGCGTGACCGAGCCCGAGGAGAAGCGCCGCATCATCGGTACGCAGTTCTGGAAAGAGTTCTTCGCCGTGGCGCAGCAGCTCGAGACCGATGGCAAGCCAGTCAAGTACCTGGCTCAGGGCACCATCTACCCCGACATCATCGAGTCCGGCGCTCGCAAGACGGGTGGCAAGACGGCCACCATCAAGAGCCACCACAACCTGATCCCGTTCCCCGAGGGCGTGCACTTCGACCTCATTGAGCCGCTTGACCACTTCTTTAAGGACGAGGTCCGCGCGCTTGGTCTGGCGCTGGGCCTGCCGGGTCACATCGTGTTCCGCCAGCCTTTCCCGGGTCCGGGTCTGGCCATCCGCATCATCGGCGCGGTCGATAAGGAGAAGCTCGAGATCCTCAAGAATGCCGACGCTATCGTGCGCGAGGAGCTCGACGCCTACAACCAGCGTCTGTTTGAGCAGACCGGCGAGCGCAACTCCGAGCACAGCTGCTGGCAGTATTTCGCGGTCCTGCCCGACATTAAGTCCGTCGGCGTTATGGGCGACGAGCGCACCTATCAGCGCCCGATCATCCTGCGCGCCGTCGAGTCCAGCGACGCCATGACCGCCGACTGGGCCAAGCTGCCCTACGACGTGCTGGCCCGCATCTCCGGCCGTATCGTTGCCGAGGTCCCCGGCGCCAACCGCGTGTGCTACGACATCACGTCCAAGCCGCCCGCGACGATTGAGTGGGAATAGAACAGACGTTCTATATAATAATATAGTATCAGATAGCGGGCACGGTTTCAATTGAATCCGTGCCCGCTGCTGTATGCGTGTTCTTGCACGCCCAATATGTGCCGTAAAAGCCGTCTTCTTCAACGTCAAAGTGAATGGGCTTCATTTTTGCCTTTTAAAATCTAATTTTCACGATTTGCATTTTCATCCCGTTGTCACCGACCCTTGCGAGAAACCGGAAAAAGCCGCTGACAGAAGGGTCTCTCAAATCGTTGTAGCCCAGCATATAGCCGCGACTTGTGACCTGCAGACGGCTGTCCCACGTGCCGATTTCCTTGGCGGCATCCGAAACCGCAAAATATGCCCCCACATCCTTGATTTTTGCAGTCTTAAGCCATGTTTTTGCGATCATCTTTACCGCCGTCCGATTGGCAGCATCAAAGACCAGCACACTGCCGGTGAAAGCGTCCGCCATCCCCCGCACCAGTTCCCGGACCTGCTGGGTCAGAAAGTAATAGAACACCCCGGAGGCAAAGAACACCGCCCCGCGGGAGGCATCGATTTTGCTAAACCATGCGGTGTCTTTCAGGTCGCAGGGGATATTTTGTTCTCGATCCCCGGCGGGCAGTAGCTGCTGCCGCAAGGCAATCACATCCGGGAAGTCCAGATTGTAGATCTTGCATCTACCGTTGTCGCAGGTTCTGCCGGTGTTGTCCAGCCCGCAGCCCAGATTGACCACCGCCGCATTGGGGCGGCCTTTCAGGTAATCCCGCACCTCGAAAGCAAGATCACTCTGCCGTGTGGCCACCTCCAGCGCACCAAAGCGCTGCATCAGGCTGCGGGAGTTTTTCTCTGCCTCTGAAAAGTCGTAGTCGATCTGGTCGAGCAGACGAACCGCTGTTTCATCCCTGTAAAGGTTCGGGTACAACTCCGTACACAGCTTCCGGGAATACAGCGGGAGGATCAGCGTCTCCTGCACGGTGTTTTTCTCAATTTTACATTTCATAGGTTTCTTCCTCAGTGAATAAAAACTGTCATAATTGCCGCCAGCGCAGCCGCTATGACCGTCATGCCTATCGCCATGTGCAGGATGGATGCAAAAATGCCCGTTCTTGATGCCCCTACTTCCGCGCCGTGACGCAGAGCCACTTTTTCTTTTTGCGTATCTGCACCTCGTGAAAACCCGCCTGCTCCAGACATGCCTTTAATTCAATGTCCTTGTAGATGGTCATGCCGCCGATGATCTGCGTCCACCTCTCGTCCTTGTCCGTATCGCCATTGCTCTCGTTGCAGATGAGAATTGTCCCGCCCGGCTTCAGCACCCGCCAGACCTCACGGAAGCATCGGGGCAAATCAGGCCAAAAATAGACGGTCTCAAAGGCCGTGGCGGCATCGAAGTAGCTATCCTCAAACACCATATCCGCCACACTGCCTTGCAGAACGGCGCAACGCCCCTCCTGAATTGCAACTCGGTTGAGCTTTCTAGTCTTCTCTACGCTGACGGGCGAATAGTCGACGCCCTTGACGACGCCATGCGGGCATTTTTTCAGCAGCCGTTTTATGTTCGCCCCGCCGCCGCAGCCGCAATCCAGCACCTTGGCATTTGGCGCAAGTCGTAGAAATCGAAGTCCCCACCGCGCCACAGGGCTGTGGCCCAGGTTCATCATGGCAACCATAAGTTTTCCGCCGAGGCCCACGGGCTTGCGGGTGTTTTCAAAGAACGACATCTGGCCCCTCCGATTTCGTGCATTCCGCATAGGTCAACGGGAACGAGGCCTTCAGCACCGCGCTTTTCCGCACCGCCCAGCCGTTTTGACGCAGGAAACGCAGGTATTCCTCGCTCGTCCATCTGCTGTGGAGGGGAAATCCCGCCATGCTCATGAAAAAGGCTTTTGCCTTGCCGGAAACCGAGTTCCCCGCGTGGGTGAAGGTTGGCGCGATGAGCACGCCGTCGTCCTTCAGCACCCGCCTGATTTCTTGCAGGGCCTTTTCCGGATGCGGTACTATGTGAAGTGCGTTGGAAACGATCATCACTTCGAAGGACTTCTGCGCATAGGGCAGGCGGAACATATCCTGCACGGAAAAGTACAGCTTTGCGGATTGATTGTCCCGCTTTGCTTCAAGGATCATCTTTGCAGAGGCGTCCGTAGCCTCGATGCGCGCCGCCGCATCCACGACGCTCTTTGCGATAAGCCCCGTGCCGGTGGCAACCTCCAGCACGGTCTTTGCTTTCACCACCGGCCGGATCAGCCCATACATCTTCTCATACGCCGCCCGGTCGTTTCGCATGAAACGGTCATACCGACCGGCGTTCTTGTCCCAGAAACCCTCGCGTTCGTGCATGGCTGTCGCCCCCAAACAGTTAGAGCAATCTAACTATAACACACGAATCATGCAGTAAGATGAGGCTAACCTTCTTTTCTTGGCTAAGACGCATCTCTTCGGTTTTCGCTTATAACGGCGCGAATCAGATACTAGGCTGGAGCTGAAGAAAGAGCTCGGCGGACAGGTAGGTCGATACCGGTTCCCGGAACGGTGATCCAGCCAATTACACCAGGGCTCTAGTCATTGAGTGGGAATAGAAAATTCCTTAGTTATGGGGGTATTAATTTGATTCCCTTTAGGATAAACCCCCATGACTATATGAATTGACCTGCTGACTTCAATGAAGATTGGAGGGTAACGGCCAGGGGTGACGGCCCAGCGAGTGCTATTTTGCGAGCTATGCGCGTTGAAAGCGACCTTTCGTGGTATAAACTACTTGCCGGAAGCCGCGGCTTTCAGAGTACGGCTTACGTGTACGTTTAATCTCCGTGGGCGACGGGGTGCCGCAAGGCGTAGAATATCGCCCACCTGTAGGGGCCCGCAGCGATGCGGGCCCCGCTTCGTATGAAGGGGGCGTAACCGATGAAGATTGTATCCATCCCCCAGGACTTCTTTGACCACGCCGAGGGCGACCGCGAGCTCATGCTTAAGCACAATCGTCCCTGCATCGTAGTGGTGAGGCTGCGTTTCCGCGGGAAGCGCAGGGACTTCGCCGTGCCGCTGCGTTCCAACATCGCCCCTAACGTGCCCAAAGACCAGTACTTTGCGTTGCCACCCCGCCCCACGACGCGCCCCAACTGCCGCCACGGCATCCACTACATCAAGATGTTCCCCATAACCAGGCCTACCAGCGCCGCTTCAGGACCGAGGGCTCGGCCTACTACGAGACGCTCCAACGCATCATCGACGTCAACACCAAGCGCATTGTCTCCGAGTGCCAGGCATACCTCGACCGCTACGAGCACGAGGGAAGGCCTCGCTTTGCCGTCGACATCGACCGCATCGTGGTGCTGCTGGAGGGCGAGAAGTAGGGCACCTCGGCTCAGTCTCGAGCCATGCGGAACCGCTTCACATTTTTGAACGCCGCGCGCCCCAAATACCCGAGAAACAGGCCATGAGGTGCGGCGGCGCACTCGTGCTTGCGCGCAGCCATTTCCATCAGCGTCTACGGTGCACTACAACATCGCGGGCAAACCGCCTGACAAGCCGAGCATTCTGATCGTTCCGTCTATGAGCTACGTTGCCGTGCGGGGCAAGGGCGATCCCAATGCCGAAGGCGGCGCGTAGCAGAACGCGTTGCCGCTGCTCTACGGCGTTGCCTATACCATAAAGATGTCGAAGAAGGGCCTGCGGGAAATCGAAGGCTATTTCGACTTCGTCGTGCCGCCGCTCGAGGGCTTCTGGTGGCAAGACCGCGCCGATGGCGAGATCGATTACACGAGGAAAGACGACTTCAACTTTATCTCGTGCATCCACCTGCCCGATTTCGTCACTTGCGATAGTTAGTGGTCGGGGACGTTCTTTAACGACTAGTCATTTAAGAACGATCCCAATGACTATGCTGCTTGCCTTCGTTATCTGACGACCTGGACGGCAAGTGCGCTCAACTGGATAAGAAAAAGCCGGGGAAAACGTCCCTGGCACTTGGAAGCCTTGCTTGCGGAAAACCAATTATTTTTAAATCATGGGCTGTGCGAAAAGGCAAGTACACGAAACGATTGCTCCAATGGCGAAGTCCCAGCCTGCGCGCCAGCCCATAGGCAAGCCACCTGAGACCACTCACTTTGCTCACCGCTGACGAAGACTTGCGACCTGGGGTTTGCGAGCTACTCGCAGAACCCATGTTGCATATCAAGCTTTAGACTGACTCAGCCAATCACTTCTCGTCAGGCAAGTGATCTGTTCTGTACGGATGTCGCCCATTAGCTCGCAGCAGACGTCCTTGCGGGTGTGATGCCAAACAAAGCCGCATTTTCCTGAACGCGTTTCGATTTCTCGTTCCCGTCGAAATACCCGCACCAGATTTTTGTCCAGTTTCAAGTCCTCGAAACCATGGCGAATGAGCTCTTGAGTCGCCTCCGGTATCAGCCCCTTGCCCCAGAACGGGACACCGATCCAGTAGCCGATTTCCCCCCTCGGTGTCCGGGATTTCCTTGTCGGACCGCGCGCCGATCATCAACCCTATGCTTCCGATGGCCCTGTTGTCTTCCTTCAGACAAACGGCGTACGTCTCCGGCGCGGAAAACACGGTACGGATGATTTCGGCGCTGTTGTCAACGCTCGAGTGAGGTGGCCAGCCGGCAATCGGCCCCACCCTGTCGTCCTTCGCGTATCTGTACAGGTCCTCTGCGTCCGTTTCGGCCCATGGGCGCAGTATCAGCCGCTCGGTTGCCAGTTGCATATCCATCTCTATCGACTACTTTCGATTGATGCTCAGTGCCCATTGTATTCGCTACGATTAAACTCGGCACAGGGGATACTGGTTTTCCGTGCGAAAACGCTCATGCCGCTAAATTGAGCGACCGCCTGTACTGCAGCGGGATCATCCGCCCGAGCGATCCCTTAATCCGTCGCCCGTTGCGCCAATCGGCAGAAGCCACGCGTGGACGCTAATCGCTCGAGCGAATCGTCGTCGGTTTCCGTTTAACGATTTCTTTTTCCGCTATTATCTGAACCTCGGACTTCCTCGTGATAGAAGTAGTCCACGATCACCGGATGCCCCTGGGGGACTCTGCCATAAGGCATTTCGTTGTCCACAAAGGGGCAATCGTACTTCTTGGCCATTTCCTCGGCTTTTACTTCAAGCGCTTCAAAATAGCTACGGTTGCGCTTGTTATAGATCTCATCGTAAAGCAGTACGAGATCGGGATGTTTCTCGGCGATATAATCCAGGATCGCTTTTTTGAAACCACCCCGAAGATTGAGATTTTCGAGCCAAAACAAATCGCACCGATCCTTTACTCGCTCAAAAATCATCTCAAAATCCGTGATGCCGGGAAATACCGGGGACACGAAGCAGACCGTACGGATACCTTCGTCATAAACCTGCTTCATAGCGGCGATACGACGCTCGATGCTCGACGCGGAGTCCATATCGTTCTTGAAGTTCTCATCCAGCGTGTTGATCGACCATGAAACGGTCACTCGTCCAAGCTTCTTCAGCAGATCGATATCCCGTACCACAAGATCGGACTTTGTGCAGATCAGAATATCTGCATCGCTGCCAATCAGCTGCTCCAGGAGTTTCCTGGTATTCCCGAATCGCTCCTCCTGTGGATTGTAGCCATCCGTCACAGAACCGATAACCACCCGCTGTCCAGCGTATTTCTTCGGATTCTTGATTTCCGGCCAATGCTTCACATCAAGAAAGGTGCCCCATTCCTCCTTGTGTCCGGTAAAGCGCTTCATAAAGGAGGCATAGCAATACTTGCAGGCATGCGTGCAGCCTACATAGGGATTGACCGAGTAGCCGCCTACCGGCAGGCTGGACTTGGTCATGATGTTCTTTGCTTCCACCTCATTGATGAGGATTCCATCGATCACTTCCGCCATGTTCTCTGCACCTCCAGCACTCTTTCGAATTCTTCCGGCAATTCTTGAATCATGTTTTCGTCCCCTATGACAGAGACGAGGTCTTCCTTCATAAACATTGGAATGCCAAGCGCGTGCGCCTGGTCCGTCAAAGACCATGCCCACTCCGGTTCCGTATGAACCTTCCTGCTCTGCGCCCCGGTCATGGTACCGACGACGATCCAGTTGATTCCGGAAAGGTCGACCGTACCGGGATCGTCGAATAGCGGCTCAAAAGTAACGAAGAAGTGATTTGCTTTGACGTTTTTCCGAAGGGCGTCGATACGCCACAGCTCCGCTTTCCTCGTCACCGTAACGCCGAACCATGCGTTTTCCAGGTCGGTATCTAAATCCAGCAAATCGGGTCTCTTGGTCAGGAACAGGAACTGATGCTGTGGGTTCTCATGGATCTTTGCAAATACCTCGTCTCGCCATTCCAGCTTCCACCCGGAGAGATCGCTCATGCCGGTAAGGAGAAAGTTCTGCGGGCGTTTCTTTTCCATCATCTTGAGCTTGCTCGGGAAGAACGCAGGATCAGCGAAGTCGTCAATCATATGCCAACGTTTCACATTGTTACGGGCATAGCAATATGGACACCCCACCGTGCAGCCGATGACGATATTCATATTCTGAATCTGATTTTTGATGCAGATGCTCATAACGCCTGCCTACCTGCCTCTCCCGTAAACACGCAATCAGCCTTCCCCACCTTGCGGGCAAAAGCCTCGATATCTTGCTTGCAAGCAGCAGGCTCGCAATCGCTCAAATCGTATGACGTGCCGCCGTTTCGATAGACGGCCCGATGGGAAAACGATCGGCTGACAAGCCCGATGCCGAGCTTCTCGCACAGGGTCATCCGTGCTCCCTTTCAGCTATAAAAAACAGCTGTCTATAAACAGTATCCTTGTTGATTTTCGCAGGGGCAATGAACAAACGCGTGCACCTGTCGATAAACGAACAGCTACTGGACATTGTCAAACGACTCAGATTGGAGAGGCGATGGGAGAAACCAAGATCGACCGCCGGCGGCGCTACACCCTCTCGGTCATACAGGAGGCGTTCTTCGCGCTGCTGGCCGAGGTCGGCTTCGCGAAGATGACGGTGGCGGACATCTGCCGCCGCGCCGAGATCAACCGGGGAACGTTCTATCTGCATTGCGAGGATAAGTACGCGCTGCTCGATGCGCTTATCGACGAGGCATTGGCAGCGGCTCCCCCGCTTGAGGGGGTTGAATCGGCAACGCTTTGCCAGCGTCCGCCGGCAGACGACGATTATCGCCTGCTTTATTCGGACAGCGACGCATACGCTCGCGTAGCCCAGCGCGTCATAGAACGCGGAGCGGAGCAGATGGTTCCCTGGGTCATGGAGAAAACAGGGCTTTCACGCGAAGACGCCTTCCTGCTCTTCGTCCACAACGTCCAGGGCAATCTGGCCGTCAACCGCCTGCTCGGCTGGAGACGAGGCCCCGAGTTCGCCCATGCCCAGGAGCTGCTCAACGCCTATTCCGAAGGGGGCTTACTGGCGGTATCCGCTCTTCGCGATTCCGATAACCCATCGTGACCTGCGATTCAGGAATACCAGCCTCCGAGCCCTCTCGTTCGGAGGCTGCGGCTAAAACCTCATTGCGCGTCTACCGCTCCGCGTTACTCGCCACCTGCCCGCGCCACCGAGAGCAGGGCGCCCAAATCGGCTTGGATCGCCTCTGCCTTGCTTCCAAGCTGCAACGGAGCCGAGTCGCCCGAGATGTTTACGCTCAAAAGGTGCGCATCCGGCAGCTTCGCGGTCATGCTCCAGAACGGGAGCGTGATGATGCCGGGGGTCATCTCGCCCACGCCGAGCTCCAGCAACAGCACGCGGCGATCGCTGTGCTCGCGCACGAAGCGCTCGTATCGTCCGAGGCTCTCGCGCCATACCGCACCCTGCAGAAACGTGTCGTCGCGCACCCACGGCACAAGCTGCCAGCCGCAGTGCGGGCATCGGGGGACATCCTCGCTGCGGACCTCGAACCCCGCCATGCCCGCGAGCATGCGCTCGACGTAGGGGCTCGCATCGAAGAGCTCGTCGCAGCATGGCTGCTTGCACTGAAGGTGCGCGAAGCTTCCCTGATAGTTGCAGATCCTCTCGGTGGGAAACGTCTTCTCGACTTGGGTGTCCACATTGGTGCTCAGGATGAAGTAATCCTTATGGCCGATGAGGGACCGTAGGTTGAGATAGGGTTGCGAGGTCGGCTCGCGCAGCATGAAATCGATGTATCGCGCGTAGTAGGCCCATTGCTGCTCGAGGCTGGGGTAGAGGTGGTAGAAGCCGTCGAAAAGGCTCTTAAAGCCAAATGCTCGCTGCCAGTCCTCCATTCCGGCGCGCGCCATGCCTGCGCGGTTGTAATGGTTGAACCCGGCGGCGCTCGACATGCCCGATCCGATGCCGACGATGATGGCGTCGGCATCGTCGATAAGGCTTCGAAGCCTATACGCTTCCCTCTCTAGAGACGGCATTGGGTAATCTCCTCGAAAGCCGGGGTCATATCGCCGTCAACGAGAATCGTCTCGCACGATGCATCGGGCGCCATAGCCTGGCTGTAGTTGAACACGATGTAGGTGGCGTGCTCGCAGACGTTCGCGATCTGGGCGAGCATGTGCTTTATGATGCCGTTGCGCAGTCCCACGCCAAGTTCGAGGATGGCGACCCTGCCGTTGCGATGGGCTTGCACAAGGCGCTCGAGCTCCTCGAGCTGGGCCGTGGCGAGGGCGTCTGGATGGGCGAGACGCCGCTCATCGATCGACGTGCGTATACCCCCCTCCGTCTCGAGCACGCGGTTCTCGTTGAACCCTGCGCGTACGAAGTGCCCGTCGATATTGCACGTGATCACGAAGGTGTCAGCGTGCTCTGTAAGACGCCGCAGCTCGTTCATGAGCGGGCTGGGCTCATATTCGAGATATTCCTTTTGATGAAACCGCTCGGCCCATCGGCGTCGCACGCTGGCATCCGGGGAGGCAAGCCCCTGCAGTATGCAGCCGATGCCGTCGGTCTGGGCGAGGTCCCCGTACGCCTCTTGGAAATGAGCATCGGCGCAGAAAAGGTTGAGCCCCTCCGCCATGTCTAGCCCGTTGCTGGCGCCGATGATGGCAAGATCCGCTTCGGCTAGCGCCCTGCCTATGCTAGCTGCTTTCGCCGTCTCCATGCGCTATCTCCCTAGCGTCTTGCGCACGTCGGCGAGCACGTCGGCGATGTCGGCGCGAACGGCGAGTCCCCGATCCTCGATCGCGCGGGGGAGAAACTGTGTCTTGTTGTTTACGGCGATGTAGCTGGCCTGCGGTAACTGCGCCGTGAGGGCCCAGAACGGCTCCTGGATAAACGCGGGCGTCATGCGGCCCACACCCAGCTCGAGGAAAAGGATCCTCTGCCGCGCGTGCGCGTCGAGCCAGTCGGACACCTTGCGGTACTGCTCCTCGTAGAGCTTGCCCTGCAGGAAGTTACCGTAGCCGCGAACCCAGGGGAACGCCTCTGCCCCGCAGTGCGGGCAGCGTGGCACGAGCTCTGTCGGAACCTCTAGGCCGTCTCCCATGGCCTCTACCATACGAGAGACCGGCTCGATGGCGTCCCATACCTCGTCGGTACAGCAACGGGAGCACTGGAAGAAGCGGTGGTCGCCTTGAATCTCGGCCACCTTCTCCCAGGGGTAGATCTTCACAAACTGCGTGTCTTGGTTGGTGGTGAGCACGAAAAAGTCCTTCTCGGCGAGAATGGCGTCGAGGTCCCTGTAGGGCTTGCGCAGCGGGGCGTTGAGCGTGGTGTCGAGGAAGGTGGCGAGGTATCCCCAGCGCGCCTCGGCGGTGGGCCAGCGGTAGAACGACCCCTCGAAAGCGCCCTTGAAACCGTAACGCTCGGCGAATTTGCCGAAATGTCTGCGATAGGTCGCGTTGTCCTCGTAGTAGAAGTCGCCGCCGCCTGCCGCGGAGAGTCCGGAAGCCCCGCCTACCAGCACGCAATCGGCTTCTTCGATCATGCAGGCAAACGTTTCGATTTGCTGGTTGTAGGGCTCTGGTTCGCGGTCGCTCAGCTCATATGGTGTGCCGCCGGCGCGGTAGGCGGCCTGATGGGAAAACGATCGGTTGGTGAGTTCGATAACGAGCTGTTCGTATAGAGTCACTTGATACTCTCTTTCAACTACAATGAACAGGTGTCTATAAAAAGTATCAATGTTGATTTGCATCAGAGCAATGAACAGCTTCGAGCTGCTGTCGATAAACGAGCGGCTGCTGGATATTGTTGAGCGCTGCAATTGGAGGGGCCATGGAAGTGGGGAAGATCGATCGTCGCCGACGCTATACGCTCTCGGTCATACGGGAGGCGTTTTTCGCGCTGCTGGCCGAGGTCGGCTTCGCGAAGATGACGGTAGCGGATATCTGCCGCCGCGCCGATATCAACCGCGGCACGTTTTATCTGCACTACGAGGACAAGTTCGCGCTGCTCGACGCACTTATTGACGAGGCCTTGGCGGCGGTGCCCCCGCTCGAGGGATCGGAGGCGGATGCCCTCTGCCAGCGTCCGCCGGCAAACGATGACTATTATCTGCTCTACTCGGATGACGACGCGTACGCCCGGGTGGCACAGTGCGTCGTCGAGCGCGGCGCCGAGCAGATGGTTCCCTCGATCATGGAGGAGACTGGGCTTTCGCGCGAGGACGCCTATCTGCTCTTCGTCCACAACGTCCAGGGAAATCTCGCGGTCAACCGCCTACTTGGTTGGAGGCGAGGGCCCGAGTTCGCCCACGCCCAGGAGCTGCTCAGTGCCTATTCCGAAGGAGGTATGCGGGCGGTATCGGCCCCTTGCGGATTAATCGCGAATTAGAACATGATAGCGTCGTCGGCCGTGAAGGCGTCGAGGGATCCCTGCTTGACCTGAATGCAGACGTATGTGATCCCCGAGTCGGACGCGGCGCGGAACTGACGATGCGCAGCGGGGGAAATGCGCAGCCAGTCGCCGGCCGCAAGCTCGATATCCTCACCGTCGATCGTGACCGAGCCTGCGCCCTCGAGCACGCCATAGATCTCCTCGTTTTCCTTGTGTGCATGGACGAACGGAACGCCAGCGCCGGCGGGAAGACTGTTGATACTCACCTCTGCCCCGGTAAGCCCGAGCACCTCGTGCAGCTCAACGCGGCTCTCATTGCCGATGTGGGTCTTTGCATAATTAGCCATAATGGTTCCTCTCTTGGGGTTGATTTACCTTGCAGGCATCTCCTGCGTGAGATATATTCAACGCGAAAGCGCATGCAAATACGAGTACGCACATATTTGTAACTGCGTGCTTTTTTGTGAAACCGGTATGGTCAAGGAGGTTGGGTCTCCCATGATGGCGAAAGAGGAGCTTCCGGAGTGTCCGGTCGCAACGGCGGTAGCGCTCATTGGCGGCAAGTGGAAACTGCTCATTATTCGTAACTTACGCGTACGCCCTTGGCGTTTCAACGAGTTGCGCCGCAACCTGGAGGGGATCTCTCAGAAGGTGCTTACCGACAGCCTGCGGCAGATGGAGGATGATGGGCTGGTCTTTCGCCATGACTATGGCGAGAATCCTCCCCGCGTTGAGTATGGCCTTACCGAGCTCGGCCGCCAGATGATGCCCATCATGGACTCGCTGGCAGACTTCGGCGCTTATTACAAGACAATTGTTTCGTAGCGGACACATCGCTTGGGGGGCGGAGAACCGCTACGAGGGTGCTAACGAAAACCTGTCCCGAATCATCGTGCGCCTGCGGCATGAAGAAGGGAGATTCTTATGAAAATCGTTGTATTGAGCGGTAGCCCGCGTAAGGGCGCCAATACCGACACCATGGTCGAGGCCTTTGCCGAGACCGCGCGTGAGGGCGGCAATACGGTCGAGGTCGTCCGCGTTGCCAGCAAGAAGATCGCTGGTTGCCTGGGATGTCAGTACTGCTTTACCCATGAGGGCACCTGTGTGCAGAAGGATGACATGGCTGACGTGATCGAGTCGCTGAAAGGCGCCGATATGGTTGTCTTCGCTTCGCCTATCTACTGGTTTGATATCACTGCGCAGGAAAAGACCGCCATCGA
The DNA here is from genome assembly GCA_902405995.1 of uncultured Collinsella sp. GTDB lineage: Bacteria > Actinomycetota > Coriobacteriia > Coriobacteriales > Coriobacteriaceae > Collinsella. The sequence continues at coordinate 11,666 of CABPCG010000014.1, read as the reverse complement.
CCGCCTGTACGCCTTCGGTGCCACGGGTTTCCCGTTCACCAAGACGGCCCTTTTGCTCGATAGCCACAGCGAGGGCGTCTATGATGCGGCTATCGCTATGTACAAGTCGGCCTGCGCATACTGCAAGTGGGAGGACCAGGGCATTGTCACCATTAGCAGCATGACCGAGCGCGACAGCATGGTATCGTCGCCCAAGCTGGAAAAGGTGCGAGAGCTCGCTCGCAAGCTCGCCTAAGGGCAAGAAGAACGCATGGCAATCGGTGTTGGTGGAAATGCGTGCTGCCCTTACCAAGAGATAGGGGTGTATTCCCTCAAGTGCCGTATAGAACAATTTTTAAACGCAGAAAAATAACTGAAAACAAATTAATCCGCGTTAAAATATTGTCAAACAGAAGTTCATGAGGGAAGGTTACGTATGCGTCGCAAGGCAGACGAGCTCCTTAGGGAATGGCGAGACAGGGCTGATAGAAAACCTTTGCTGGTCAAAGGCGTGCGCCAGTGTGGCAAGACCTATATGCTCAGAACGTACGCTCAGGATCTTTTCGAATCGGTTGTCTACGTTAATCTTGAGAACGACCGGTCGGCGCGAGCGGATTTTTCGGGCGGTCTTGACCCTCATTCGATTGTGCGCGCGATCGAGGCTCGTACGGGACAGCGTATCGTGCCTGGCAAAACCTTACTGTTCATTGACGAGATCCAGGCATGCGAGGAAGCGCTCACTTCCCTTAAATACTTTTGCGAAGATGCTCCCGAGTATTACGTTGCGGCTGCTGGGTCGCTTCTTGGGGTTGCCATTAACCATCAGTCGTATTCGTTCCCCGTCGGAAAGATCGACTTGATCGAGATGACTCCACTCGATTTCGAGGAGTTTCTCTGGGCAATGGGGCACGATCAGCTGGTCGATGAGATACGCTCGTCATTCGAGTTAATGGGTCCTCTTGCGCCAAGCCTTCATGAAAAGGCGCTTAGGCTCTATCGACAGTATCTTGTTGTTGGCGGAATGCCCGAGGCGGTCCAAACGTATATCGATGATCAGTCAATCATTGATGTGGCCGAAAAGCATCGGATTATTCTCGACGGATATTCCGCCGACACCAATAAATATGCTGATGAACGCTTGAGCGCAAAGACGCGTGCGTGCTTCGATTCCATTCCACTGCAGCTTGCCAAAGAGAATCGCAAATTTCAATACAAGGTAGTGCGAGCGGGGGGCAATGCGTCTCTCTTTGGAGATGCTCTCGACTGGCTTGTATTGTCGGGTACGGTGGCGCGCTGCAGCCTAGTCGGGCAGATCGAAAGCCCTTTAGAGGCCTTCGTTAACCCTTCTGCTTTTAAAATCTATCAGGCGGATACAGGGCTGCTCGTCTCCAAGGCCGGTGCTCAACGCGCCGATATTCTTGCCGGCATCGGCGGCACATTCATGGGTGCACTTACCGAAAACTACGTCGCCCAACAGCTTTCAGCCATGGGCTATCCGCTGCATTATTGGGCGCGAGATAATCGTGCGGAAATCGACTTTGTAGTAGAGAAGCAGGGATGCTTGTCTGCGATTGAAGTCAAGGCGGGAGAGAACACAAGATCTCGAAGCCTGTCCTCACTTAAAAAGACCCATCCGGGCGTACGCCTTATCAGGCTATCGACTAAGCCCTTTGGAATGAATGATGGGCTTATGTCTGTTCCACTTTATGCGGCATTTTGTCTATAGGGATGATGCTGGTGTAATGCATGGGGCCCGGAGCGCGATGCTGCTGCGCTCCGGGCCCCGCTGCTTTGTAAGCCCATGACAGTTTGGCCACCGTTGTTTTAGTCAAACAGACTCGGCATGTCGTTTTCTTTCATGAGGGCACCGGCAGAGGGGAGGCTCTGCGCGGTGAACTTCTCGGCGGAGACGCCGGCGCCAAGGATCTCCTCGGTTGTGCCGACGGTGGTGACCGAGCGGCCCTTCTTGGCGGTAAAGGCCTGGACGCCCTGCGTGTTGGTGGTCGTCTTGGTCTTGAGCAGCGACGTGTTGAAGTTCATCAAACGATAGTCGCTCGAGACCAGCGCGATGTCGCGATCTTCCTTGAGCACCTGGGCATACAGCAGCTTGCTGCCACTGTAGATGGCGTTCTTGAGGCGCTTGCGGTTGGTCTTGGTGACGTATCCAGAAAGCGCGACGCGGACCACGCGGCCGTTCTCAAAGACGAAGAGAACGTCGGCCTTGTAGTCCTCGGGGTCGATAACCCAGATCACGCTCTCATCGGGTTCCATCTCGAGATCGGTCGGCAGGTACGAGCCCAGCTGGGCCGACTTGGTATCCTCAAACGCCGCGACCTTGCACTTGTATACCTGGCTCTTATTGGTAAAGACCAACAGCTCGTGCGTGTTGGAGGACGGGAACTCGATAAAGGGTTTGTCGCCGTCCTTGTACTTGAGCGTGGTCGCCTTCTTGAGCACGCGGTCCGTCATCTTCTTGAGGTAGCCATCGCGCGAGAGCATGATGGTCACCGGGTACTCCTCGACCTCGGGCTCCAGGCTCATCTCGACGACCTCGTGGGGCTCAATCCTGCCCGTGCGGCGCGGCATCACGTACTTCTTGTTGACCGCGGCCAGCTCGTCGCTGATAACCTTCTTGATGTTTTCCTCGCTCGAAAGGATCTCCTCAAGCTCGGCGATCTCGCCCTCGAGCTTTGCAATGTCCTTGGTGCGGTTGAGGATGTATTCCTCGTTGATGTTGCGGAGCTTGAGCTCGGCAACAAACTCGGCCTGGGTCTCGTCGATGTCGAAGCCGCGCATAAGGTTGGGCACGACCTCGGCCTCGAGCTTGGTACCGCGGATGATGGCGATGGCCTTGTCGATATCGAGCAGAATCGCCTCGAGGCCGTGCAGCAGGTGCAGACGCTCGGACTTTTTTCCCAGGTCAAAGTTAATGCGGCGACGCGTGGACTCAATACGCCACTTGACCCACTCGTGCAAGATCTGGCGCACGCCCATAACGCGGGGATAGCCGTCGACCAGCACGTTGAAGTTGCACGAGAATGAATCCTGCAGCGTGGTCGAGCGATAAAGCTTCGCCATAAGCTTGTCGGGGTCGACACCGCGCTTAAGGTCGATGGCGACGCGCAGGCCCGATAGGTCGGTCTCGTCACGGATGTCGGCGATCTCCTTGACCTTGCCCTCTTTGGAAAGCTTGACGATCCGCTCGATGATGACATCGGTCTTGGTGGTGTAGGGGATCTCGTACACCTCGATGATGCGCTCTTCGGGAATCCAGCGCCAGCGGGAGCGGATCTGGAAGCTGCCAAGGCCGGTCTCGACAATCTTTTCCATCTCCTCGCGGCGGTAGATAATCTCGCCGCCGGTCGAGAAGTCGGGCATGGGCATGTACTCGAGCAGATCGCAGTCGGGATCCTGCAGGTAATGCATCGTGGCGGTGCAGACCTCGTTGAGGTTGAAACCGCAGATGTCGGACGCCATGGCGACGCCGATGCCCTTGTTGGCCGAGACAAGGATGTTGGGGAACGTGGTGGGCAGCAGGCGCGGCTCCTTCATGGCGCCGTCGTAGCTGTCGACGAAGTCGACCGGGTCCTTGTCGATGTCCTTGAAGATCTCGGCGCTGATGGGGGAGAGCTTGGCTTCGGTATAACGCGAGGCGGCGTAGCTCAGGTCGCCCGAATAGTACTTGCCAAAGTTGCCCTTCGACTCCACGAAGGGGGCGAGCAGCGCCTCGTTGCCGGTAGCCAGACGCACCATCGTCTCGTAGATCGCGGCATCGCCATGCGGGTTGAGCTTCATGGTCTGGCCCACGATGTTAGCGCTCTTCTGGCGCTCGCCCTTGAGCAGGCCCATCTTGTACATGGTGTAGAGCAGCTTGCGGTGCGAGGGCTTAAAGCCGTCGATCTCGGGGAACGCACGCGAGACGTTGACGCTCATGGCGTAGGGCATGTAGTTGACCTCGAGCGTCTGCGTGATCGGCTGGTCGGTGACCTCGGAGTGCAGGCCGATGACGTTCTCGGCGTTGACCTGCTTTTTCTTTGGCTGGTTCTTCGTCTTCTTCTTTGCCACGATATCCTCTTGAACTTCTTATGGGCCGTCGTTATCGATTTGCTGCTATTGCAGGTCCAGCTGGTCCAGGTATTCCTTGCCGTGCTCCGAGATATGGCGCTTGCGGCCCGCCTCGTCGTTGCCCAGCAACAGGTTGAACATGGTCTCCATCTTGGTGACGTCCTCGGGCTCCACCTTGATCAGACGGCGCGTCTCGGGGTTCATGGTGGTGAGCCACATCATGTCCGGATCGTTCTCACCAAGACCCTTGGAGCGGTTGATGGAGCACTTCTGGTCGCCGATCTCCTTGAGGATGCCGTTCTTCTCGAGCTCGGTGTAGGCAAAGTAGGTCTTCTCTTTGCAGTTGATCTCGTAGAGCGGCGACTCGGCGATATACACGTAGCCCTCGTCGATAAGTGTGGGCACCAGGCGGTAGAGCATGGTGAGTACGAGCGTGCGGATGTGGTAGCCGTCGACGTCGGCGTCCGTACAGATGATGACCTTGTTCCAGTTGAGGTTGTCCAGGTCAAAGGCACCAAGGTTCTTGATGCGCTTGTCCTTGATCTCCACGCCGCAGCCCAGCACGCGCATGAGGTCCATGATGATGTCGGACTTAAAGATGCGCGGATAGTCTTCCTTTAGGCAGTTGAGGATCTTACCGCGGACGGGCATAACACCCTGGAACTCGGCATCGCGCGAGGTGCGAATGGCGCCTGCTGCCGAGTCGCCCTCTACGATGTAGATCTCGCGGCGGCTCTTGTCCTTGGAGCGGCAGTCGATGAACTTCTGCACGCGGTTGGCCATGTCGGTCTTCTGCTGCAGGTTGGTTTTGATGCTCTGGCGCGTCTTCTCGGCGTTCTCGCGCGAACGCTTGTTGATGAGCACCTGCTCCATGATTTTGTTGGCAGCGTCTTTGTTCTCGATCAGGTAAGTCGAGAGGCGCTCCTTAAAGAAGGCCGTCATGGCCTGCTGGATAAAGCGGTTGTTGATGGCCTTCTTGGTCTGGTTTTCGTAGGACGTCTGGGTGGAGAAGCAGTTGGTCACCAGCACCAGGCAGTCCTGGACGTCTTGCCACTTAATGCCGCTCTCGTTTTTGTTGTACTTGCCCTGTTGCTTGATGTAGGCATCGATGGCGCTGGTCAGAGCACTGCGGGCAGCCTTCTCGGGCGAGCCGCCGTTCTCGAGCCATGACGAGTTGTGGTAGTACTCCTGCATCATGAAGGTGCGCGAGAAGCACATGCACGCGGTAATCTTGACGTTGTAGTCGGGCAGGTCCTCGCGGTCGCGACCGCGACGGTCGGCCTCGATAAAGAAGGGCTCGGTGAGGTAGTCGGTACCGACCTTCTCGAGCACGTAGTCCTCGATGCCCTTGGGATAGCAAAAATCCTCTTCGGAAAACTCGCCATCGTCGCCCTCAATGCGCAGGCGGAAGGTCACGTTGGCGTTGACCACGGCCTGACGGCGCATGGTCTCGCGATACCAATCGTGGGAAATGCTAATCGAGGTAAAGACCTCAAGATCGGGACGCCACTTGATAGTGGTGCCGGTGCGGTCCTCGTTGCTGGGCTCAATCTCGAGTGCCTTCTTCTTGGCGCCGACGACCTTGCCCTTCTTAAAGTGCAGGGAGTACTTGTTGCCGTCGCGCCAAACCGTGACGTCCATGTACTCGGATGCGTACTGGGTCGCGCACGAGCCCAAGCCGTTGGTGCCGAGCGAGAAGTCGTAGTCGCCGCCCTGGTTGTTGTTGTACTTGCCGCCGGCGTAGAGCTCGCAGAAGACGAGCTCCCAGTTAAAGCGCTTCTCGGAAGGGTTCCAGTCGAGCGGGCAGCCACGGCCGTTATCCTCTACCTGAATGGAGCCATCGCGAAAGGCGGTAAGGGTGATAAGTTTGCCGTAGCCCTGGCGTGCCTCGTCAACGGCGTTGGACAGGATCTCGAAGGCAGCATGCGCGCAGCCGTCGAGCCCGTCCGAGCCAAAGATGACGGCGGGGCGCAGGCGTACGCGCTCCTCGTCCTTGAGCTGGCGGATACTGTCGTTACCATAGTTTGCGGTGTTTTTTGCCATACTCGCTCTCTCGGTGCTCCTTTGCTGCGTTTTAGTCATATAGATAGTCAAGGTAGCATAGCCCAGCCCACAGACGATTCCACCCAACACGAAATCCATCGAACAATCGTTCGGATTAACGGGTATAGTGTTTAGTGGTAACGCGGCATTGTTAAACAAATTTGGATACAAACGAATTTTATTTAATAGGGACCTAGTTTTACTAAACGAAATCGAATGATGCTGATTGCACGAGCGGGCACAGCGATCGACTGTCAAACACGTTTACTCGGACAAAACCGAGTCGGTTCTGTCCGAGTAAGTTTGAATAGCGAATCGAGATTGTTATGTCCACATGGCGATGGCGAACATGGTTTCCATAATGACAGATATAGTTGATATCTTGTGAAGGATGCAATATATTTCTGTCATGTTGCAACGGATATCTGTCCACATTTACGAAAGGAACTCCATGCCGGGCAAAAAGAACCTACGCATGAAGGCGGCACGCGCGGCGGCTGGCCTTTCGCAAGCTGACTTAGCCCAAGCCGTGGGCGTTGCGCGCCAAACCATCGGCCTTATCGAGGCGGGCGGCTACAACCCCACGCTCAATTTGTGCGTGGCAATCTGTAAGGCGCTGCGCGTTACGTTGAACGACTTGTTTTGGGAAGACGAAACTGACGCCGACCCTAATGCTCTTTAGGAGTTCACTATGAAATATGAAGATCTGAAAATCGTGCAAAAGTGGCGTGAATATGCCGGCCCAAAGGATGAACGCCTGGAGGCTGAGAACGCGAAGATCTACAAGATTGGTTTCGTGCTGCTTTCGTTTGGCATGTTGATGATCTTTTTCTACCAGTTTATAGCTCGACAGGTTGCGTGGGTTCACAGCGACGCCAGTGAAATGCCGCATGGCTTTGCAACGCCATTCGAGGCAGCCATGTATTTGTGGCTCGTTCTCGTGATGTTGATTTGCGCAGGACTGCAAACGCGGAAGGGCTATGTCGATACCAATCGTTTTGGGCAAACCGAGCATCTTCCTGTTGGATATTTCCTGCTTGTCAGCGGTCTTAGCGGCGCCGCGTTCGCGCTTGTTATTGCCGCAATGCGCTGTATCGCTGAGGCGCAGATCGTACCGCTCGAAAGCGTCTTTTGGTTGGCGAACCTGGCCACGGGCGTGTTCTGCGGTGCGACGATTTTCGCGGCCACGTTTGCTGTCCTGTGCTCAACGTTTTTCACGGCGAAAAGACGCCGTGCCAAGCTCGAGGCAGAACTCGACTCCTCAGACGACATTTAATGCGCAATGGGCTGGCTCTGGGTATCCAGAACCAGCCCATTTTGATGTTCGATGAGCCGAGTCGGCGCCTCTCACAAAAGTAACTAGGAGCTAGCGAGGCTTATCCGAATTGACCTCATTGGCGGTGTCGGTTTCGAGCGCCGTGCGGCGGGCACTGTAGGCGACGAGGCCGGCGCCTGCCGCGGCGAGTGCTGCAGCGGCTGCCGTAAGGGGAGCGTTGACATCGCCCGTGCCCGCAAGCGCACCCGCTTTTCCGGAGCGCTTGTTATTGCCGTTGTCCTTGCCACTGCCGGAGCTGCTTCCGCCGGAGCCGCCGCCCTCGTCAGTACCGCCGCCGCTCGAGCCACCATCGCCGTCTGCTGTCATCGGGGCGTCGTGAAGTCCTGTCGTATCCGCGCTGTCGCATACGCCGACCTGAACTTCTGAGCGCTCGCATGCCGCGTCGGGTACATGAAGCTCGTGCAGTACGGCACTCAGCGCCGAGTTTGCGCCCGGTCGGATCTCCTCGAGCGTTACGGGATCGAGTGCCACCAGATTACGTGCCTTCGCATACAGCGTGACGCGTTTGCCCACTTCGTCGCCCCAACTCTCGGGGATGGCGAAGCTCATGCGGAACTGTGCCGTGCAACCCGGTGCCAGCACGGCGTTGCCGTTGTCGGCTACCAGCGGGTGCGTTGCAAAACGTGCGCCCAGCGTCTCGAGCGCGTACTTTACGTGTGTCATGTCGTTGGCCGAAGCGTCTTCGGCAAGCTCTGGATCGTAGATCGAAGCCATGCGTGCGTTCGCTCCGAATCCGATGGATGCGCTGGAGAACGGCTGGCTGGAGCCCTCTCGGTACAGATCGATTGTGCCGGCAGTCAGCAAAGTGTTGCCGTCGTTTCGCACCGTGACCATGAAGGATTCGCCTGCTGCTCCGGGCACCACCGCGCCCGAGGTAGCGACCGCGCCCGTCGGAGTGGCACACGCCACCAGAGGCACTTCGATGCCGTGCAGCTCTGCCTCGCTCTTCTCCGCGCTCACAATGTGCGTGGCGAGCGCGGAGAGCATGCCTCCCGACGTCAAAAATGTCGTTATCTGATCGACGGGATGGTCCAGCTCGCACATCACGAACGGCTCCGTGAACAGATCGCCTGCCAAGGTGCTGGCGAAGATGCGGAAGTGCTTGCCCATCACTGCTACCGGGTTGCCTTCTTCGTCGTAGGTTTGCCCCACCTTGCCATCGGTGTTCTCTACATAGAGCGCGCACCTGCCGTTGTTGCTTACGCTAAACGATGCCGGGCCACAGCCTGCGGCACCCACGGGCTGCGTTGCAAATGCCGATGCGCCTCGCGTCCAAGTAATATGCTGCAGCTGCTCGTTGACGGTGGCCAAAAAGCCCGAATGTTGTGGCCACGGCACCGCATGGGGCACCGTGGCGTCTGGTGGCATAACGCCCCAGCCCGCAATGGACTGGCCGATCACGGCGTACGATGCGCAGCCGCAACCGTCTGCGGTCTCGTACGCAACGGGCACCACCATTTTGCCGTTGATATTCTCGGGCTCGCTCAGCTCGATACTCGACGGTGCCTGCGGAAAGCGAAGAACTTGGCGGAACGTCAGGCTGTCGCCCAAATCATCCGACCACAGGGTAAAGCATTCCAGCGCAACCTCGGCTTCGCTGCCGAGCGCCTTCTCTGCGGTGGTTCCGCGGCGGTGGAGGTAGGCACCCGACAGGCGTCCGTCGACCAGCGTCTTGCCTGCCGTGATGCGCGGGCACTGCAGGCAATGGTAGCCATCCTCCTGCAGGCGGCCGCGCGAGATGCTGCGCCATGACGTATGCGACACCACGCGGATCTCGTCATTACTTATGCGCAGGCGCACAACGGACAGTATGCCGGCTGTGCTTGCCGTATCGAAAAGGGTGTTGTCGCCGGCGGGGCGCTCGCCCGAGACCAGCAGCACGTAGGCGTCCTGGTTTCCTCTTCCGTCCGTATATTCCACCACGTCGAAGTCGTAATCGAATATGCCGTCGGGCTCCACGTCGCCCTCGCCAAACCCAAGGGGAAAGTCCACGGGCGTGGGAGCGGACCACGTGCCGTTTGCCTTTGTGTGCACCACCAGGCGCGAGCGGCCATTGTCGCCGTAGCGCACCGAGGCGATACGGAACAGGCATTCTACGCCGGCAATCATCGTTAGCTTCATGTGGGCTTCGCTGAGCACGCCGGAAAACAGCACGCTGTCGCTCGAGGGTTTTATGCCGCCACGCTCGTCCTCCGACACGCCGGCAGAATTGGCGTTCGGGTCCGCAACGGCGTTCGTTGACTGACCGATGTAGGTGTACTCATACATCGGCGCGGCGTTTTCGTCGTTTTCCATCAGTGCGTGGACGAAATGCTCAACCTGTCCCGTGTCGTCGCTCTCCGCGTTCGCCTCGAGCTCAATGCGCGTGACCGCTTGATCCCAATCACGTACGGTAGGCGCGATGTTTATCGCGGCGGCTGCAACCTCGGCGCGTGCGAGCAGCTCGGAATTGGTGACGATGGTGGCCGACGCGATAAACTGCGGCACACCACCTGCCTCGGTGTTGCCGGGCGTGCCGAAGCAGGCATCCAGCGTGTAAGGCGTATCTCCACCCAATGCCAGCTCAGAGCGTTGGGGCACATACCGGTCGTCATTGTTCACCGACATATTCCACGAATCGATGAGTGTGGGCCACGACCCCGACCAAGCCTTGGTGGTCCACTTGAACATTACGAACTGGAGTATCACATCGACATCGACGTCTGCACCCACGCGCAGCCGCGGAAGCTGGTGTCCATCTGCCTTCTCGTACCCAATGAACAGCGTGAGGGATGCGGCACCGCGCACGGCAGACGAAGCGACGCCTGCAACGCCGGCTCCAAAGGTGACGGCAAGTCCGATCTGGATGGTGAACGAGCCCGACGTGTTGGAATAGTCGAGCGAAATGTTCTTGAAAAACGCCGCGCCGCTGCCGTGCGTGTGGGCACCCACAGCGAGCGCCAGCTTCGCCAGCACCCAAGGGTTGACGTTTAGGAAAAATGGCACCGGTCCTAGGGTAAACTGCTCGGTCCAATTGAGGTCAGTTCTTACCTGGAAGAGGGCCTTAATATTGCCGTATGCAGGGTCGTTGTTGTTACCCCAGGTTTTGCCCACCCAATCGTAGGCGAGCGAGCCGTACAGCTGTGTGGCGATATCCATCGTGAACAGCGGCGTGCAATGGTGGCGAAGGAGCTTGGTGTTTCTTGGATCGGTGCCCGAACCGGCACTCATACTCTTGTACTGATTCCACTTCCCCTCCATCTCGTCGAGGTAGCGGTTTGCCTGCTTGGCGCCCGACTCACGCGGCGATTTCTTCCAGTATTCCGGATCAGGGTTGCCCGAATCGTTCATATAGCTGGCTGGTTTGTATCCTCCGCCAAACAGTACGTACCCGGCAAACGAGAAATCGAACAGAATGGGGAACGAGGGCATCCAGCACGTGAACTTATTACCACCGATGCCGGGAAACGATGCGGTGAAATCAAACGGAGTGATCTCTTGGTCCATAGTGGTGGGGACGATAGTGGTCGATCCGGATTCCGCCTTTGCCGCCGGCGCGGTAACAACGGCCATGGGGGAGGAGAGCGTGTAGGTTTTGTCCTGGTAGTCGAGGACAAAGCGCAGCTTGCATCCTTCTTCCAGAAGGCTCGACGCTGCATCGAGGAACTTGTCTTCGAGTGTGAACGTCGCCAGATTATCCGCGCTCGATGCGCTGGCCTTGATCTGACCAATCTGCGTGACGGTTTCGGTTGAGCTGCCCGCAGCGGGCATCACTTTATTGATATGCAATGTTGCCTGCCCGCCCTGCGGCAGATGAGCCTGCACGGTAAATGCGTGCGTATCGGGCTGCTCGTTTGCCGTGTCGTCCTTCGGCAATGCCATGAACGTGGCTTCAGCGTACTGGATGTCCCATTCGTCGAATGTGAGCTGGCGGAAGTACGGCTCGCCGTCGGAAAGCGGACGCGTGGGCGCGGTTATGGCGGTGCCGCCCTGGATACGCGCAAGGGGAATCTCGACATCGCGGTAGCCCGCCATGCTAATGGAGATGCCGCCGTTAAAGTCGTACGCGTCAAGGAGCTTTGCCTCGTCTACGTAGCCTTCCGAAAGCGAGGCAATCTCAAAGATGGCGGTGCCTTCGTCATCGGTCGTGGCGGCGAGCTGCTTGCCTGCGGCGTAGCGCGACGTGAGCGTGACCTGCGCTCCCTTGATGGTACCGTCAAGATTCTTTCGCAAATTGATCGAGGCGGCCTCGGCCCCGCCTTGC
>CABPCG010000013.1 GCA_902405995.1 uncultured Collinsella sp. | reverse complement strand
ACAAGGAGGGCCTGGACCTTCTCGTCGTGCCCTCCGCCGAGCTCTCCCGCGGCCGTGGCGGCCCGCGCTGCATGAGCATGCCCTTCTGGCGCGAGGACCTCTAAGGTTTTAACGGTTCCGGTGCGGTCCCCCTACAACCGCACCGGTTTCGCCCGTCAAACGGGCACCACTTTTTAGTAATTCACTTTTTCGAAAGGAAACGAACCATGGGTGTTAACCTCTCCGGCCGTAGCTTCCTCAAGCTCCTCGACCTCACCACCGAGGAGATTGAGTACCTGCTCAAGCTCTCCAAGAACTTCAAGGACATGAAGCGTGCTGGCGTTCCGCACCGCTATCTCGAGGGCAAGAACATCGTCCTGCTCTTCCAGAAGACCTCCACTCGTACCCGCTGCGCCTTCGAGGTCGGCGGCATGGACCTGGGCATGGGCGTTACCTACCTCGATCCCGGTTCGTCCCAGATGGGCAAGAAGGAGTCCATCGAGGACACCGCTCGCGTTCTCGGCCGCATGTATGACGGCATCGAGTTCCGCGGCTTTGCCCAGGACGACGTCGAGGAGCTCGCCGCTAAGTCCGGCGTGCCCGTGTGGAACGGCCTGACCACTGAGTGGCACCCCACCCAGATGCTCGCCGACATCCTGACCGTCCAGGAGAACTTCAACTACGACATCAAGGGCAAGACCCTCGTCTTCATGGGCGACTGCAAGAACAACGTCGCTCGCTCCCTCATGGTTGTCTGCTCCAAGCTCGGCATGAACTTCGTGGCCTGCGGCCCCGAGGAGTGCATGCCCGCTGACGACGTCATCGAGGCCTGCAAGCCCATCGCCGAGGCCAACGGCTGCACCATCAAGCTGACCACCGACGTCAAGGACGGCGTCACCGGTGCCGACGTTCTCTACACCGACGTTTGGGTCTCCATGGGCGAGCCCGACGAGGTCTGGGCCGAGCGCATCGCTCAGCTCACCCCGTATCGCGTTACCTCCGAGGTCATGGCTATGGCCAACCCGGGTGCCATCTTCCTGCACTGCCTGCCCAGCTTCCACGACACCAACACCACGATTGGCGCCGAGAAGTGCGAGCAGTTCGGCATCACCGAGCAGGAGGTCACCGACGAGGTCTTCGAGAGCCCCGCTTCCAAGGTCTTCGACGAGGCCGAGAACCGCATGCACACCATCAAGGCTGTCATGTACGCTACGCTCAAGTAAGAGCATCTAGCATCTCGCTCGGGGTGCATTGCTGCGCACCCCGAGCACTTTTGTCTGGTAAAAATCTCGCACCGAACGACATGCACGGCACGGAAGAGCCGCTTCGGGCGAGATCAGTAAATGATTTATGAAGGGGGGATGAGAACTATGACTGAGACCGCTAAGAAAAAGCGCGGTATGCCTTCATCGTTCACCATTCTTCTTGCTCTGCTGGCAATCGTCGCGGTTGTTACCGTTATCGTCTCCGGTACGTCCGGTGGCGCGGTTACCGCTGCCCGCTTGAGCGATTTCTGCACCGCCCCGGTCAAGGGCTTCGCTGACGCTCTGCCCGTCTGCCTCTTCGTTATGATCCTCGGCGGCTTCCTCGGCATGATGACCGAGACCGGCGCCCTGGACAACGGCATTGCCGTTCTGGTGCAGAAGCTTAAGGGCAATGAGATCATGCTCATTCCCGTGCTGATGCTCATCTTCTCCCTCGGTGGTACCACCTATGGTATGTGCGAGGAGACCGTTCCCTTCTACGCCCTGCTCGCCGCTACCATGATGGCTGCTGGCTTCGACCCCATGGTCGGCGCTGCAACCGTCCTGCTCGGCGCTGGCTGCGGCTGCCTCGGCTCCACGGTTAACCCGTTTGCCGTCGGCGCTGCCGTCGACGCTCTGACCGGCGTTGGCATTGAGGTCAACCAGTCCATCATCATCGGCCTCGGTGCCGTCCTGTGGATTGTTACCACTGTTATGTCCATCCTCTTCGTTATGAGCTATGCCAAGAAGGTCAAGGCTGACAAGGGTTCCACCATCCTTTCGATGCAGGAGCTCAAGGACGCCGAAGAGGCTCACGGCAAGGCTGCTTCCGAGGTTCACAAGGAGGTCAAGCTCACCGGTCGTCAGAAGGGTGTTCTGATCGCCTTTGCCTTCACCTTCGTCGTCATGATCGTCGGCTTCATCCCGCTGGCCGACCTTAACGAGGGCGTCGCCAACTTCTTCGATGCTGGCGCTGTCTATGACGCCGACGGTAACGCCATCGTTCAGGGCTGGTCTGCCCTGATCACCGGCCTGCCCATTGGTCAGTGGTACTTCGACGAGGCTTCCACCTGGTTCTTCCTCATGGCTGTCCTGATCGGTATTATCGGCGGCCTGTCCGAGAAGCAGATCGTCAACACCTTCATCACCGGCGCTGCCGACATGATGTCCGTTGTCCTCGTCATCGCCCTCGCCCGTGGTATCTCCGTCCTCATGGCTAGCACCGGCCTCGACGTCTACGTCCTCGACGCTGCCGCCAATGCTCTGGCTGGCCTGTCCGGCGTGATCTTCGCTCCCATGAGCTTCCTGGTCTACTTCGGCCTGTCCTTCCTGATCCCCTCGACCTCCGGTATGGCTACTGTCTCCATGCCCATCATGGGACCGCTGGCTGTTAAGCTCGGCTTCTCGCCCGAGGTCATGGTCATGATCTTCTCCGCCGCCATCGGCGTCGTGAACCTGTTCACCCCGACCTCCGGCGCCATCATGGGCGGTCTTGCCCTGGCCAAGATCGAGTGGACGACCTGGCTCAAGTTTGCTCTTAAGCTCATCGTCGCTCTCTCCGTCGTCTGCGCCATCATCCTGACCGTCGCTTGCGTGATGCTCTAAGTACCCCTTGGGTACCCCACGGAAACCATGACGATCCTATAACGGATCACCTGGTCATCGTCTGTCCGGTGGGGTAACCCCACCGGTAGACTCCTACCTTTGGCCCCCTCCCGTTCCGTGCGCGGGAGGGGGCGCTTTTGTGTTCCGGCGTTTTACCAAACGCCGGAACCACTCGACGCTGCAAGCCCGCCAGAGCGGCAATCTGACGTTCAATCGTCGGGCATGGCCAAAAGGCCTATGCCCTCCTCTTTCACGTCACCTTGCTCGCTCTGGTGGGCTTTCGCTGACTTTGCCTCTTCCTGCGACGTTTCTATTGTTGGTGCAAGGTGGTGCCGTCCCAAATAGACCACCCGGGTTCCTTGCGGTTGCGTGGTGGCGTGTTTGGTTGGTGCCTGTTGGTGGCCAGGCCCTTGCGAGGGGCAGGCTCCGTTATAATCGCCTAGAACATTAAATGGAAACGGGACGGGAGCCATACATGCGCCAGGGTTTCGACAACGCGAAGTATATCGAGCTGCAGGCTGCTCGCATTAAGGAGCGCATCTCGCAGTTTGGTGGCAAGCTCTATTTGGAGTTTGGCGGTAAGCTGTTCGATGACTATCATGCGAGCCGCGTGCTGCCGGGTTTTGAACCGGACAGCAAGTTCCGCATGCTCAAGAGCATCGCCGACGATGTTGAGGTTATCATCGCGATCAACGCGAACCACATCGAGAAAAACAAGGCTCGTGGTGACCTTGGCATTACCTATGACGAGGATGTGCTGCGCCTGGTTGACCTGTTCCGCGGCAACGGCTTTGCCGTCGCGGCCGTGGTCATCACCCAGTACGCCGGCCAGCCTGCTGCCGATGTGTTCCGCAACCGCCTGAACGCGCTCGGTATTCCCGCCAAGCTGCACTATCCCATCGAGGGGTATCCGCACGATGTCGATCTGATCGTGTCCGACGATGGCTACGGCAAGAACGAGTTTGTCGAGACCACCCGTCCACTCGTTGTCGTGACGGCACCCGGCCCCGGCTCGGGCAAGCTCGCCACTTGCCTCTCGCAGCTGTATCACGAGCATAAGCACGGTACCGCCGCCGGCTATGCCAAATTCGAGACCTTCCCGGTTTGGAATCTGCCCCTTACGCATCCGGTCAATATTGCCTACGAGGCCGCCACGGCTGACCTAGACGATGCCAATATCATCGATTCGTTCCACCTTGAGGCCTACAACAAGACCACGGTCAACTACAACCGCGACGTCGAGGCCTTCCCGGTAGTCCGTGCCCTGATGGAAAAGATCCTGGGCAAGAGCCCCTACCAGAGCCCTACGGACATGGGCGTCAATATGGTCGGCTTTGCCATCACCGATGACGATGCCTGCCGCGACGCTTCCAAGATGGAGATCGTCCGCCGCTACTTTACCGCGGTCGAAAATGTGCGCCGTACCGGCGTGGGCGATGAGCAAGTCGACCGTCTCAAGATTATTATGAAGAAAGCCGGCATCGATAAGAACTACTCACCGGCGCGCTCGGCGGCCCTCACCAGGGAGCAGCTGACGGGTGGTCCCGTGGGTGCCATGGTCATGCCCGATGGCTCCGTGGTGACCGGTAAGACCTCCACGCGCCTGGGCGCCGCAAGTTCGCTCATTATGAACGCCCTCAAGCATGTTTCGGGCGTCGACCTTGAGCTCGAGGTCATTAGCGATGAGGCGATCGAGCCCATCAGCAAGCTCAAGACGCATTTCCTGGGCAGCAAAAACCCGCGCCTCCACACCGACGAGACGCTTATGGCGCTGTCGATCACCTCGGCCACGAGTGAGACGGCCGCTCGCGTCCTTTCGGGCCTGGAGCAGCTGCGCGGTTGCGATGCCTTCTTTAGCGTGATTATCTCGCCGACGGACGAGACGGTACTGCGCAAACTGGGTATCAACGTGTGCTGCGAGCCCAAGTTTGAGCGCCGCGGTTTCTTCCATCGCTAAGCCTGGATAAATTGGTCTGAAAGGGGCGCATCGGGTATGCATTCGGTGCGCCCCTTTTATCAACAAAGCTACCGTTTAACCTAAAAATAGCCCGTTTACCTGCCTATAAGTGATTTGGACGGTATACTATAACCCTAATTGTTTCATCCTTTTGCGGGGATGCCCCATGATGGATGTTGCCGGCCATCATGGGATGTGCCGGTCGCGCACGGTGCAAGTGATGCCCGTGCTCGGTTTGAGGAGGCTGCCATGGCTGGCAAGGGTCGTGCGAGTGTCAACGATATGAAGCGTGTCGAGGTGCAGGTGCTGATGGAGATCGCTCAGCAATCCGAAGACAACGGCGGATTTTATGGCTTTTCGCGCAAGACGCTTGCCGAGCGTGTGGGGGTGTCTCCGTATCGCGCCCGCGCGGCAATTGAGCGCTTGGAATCCGAAGACATCATTGAGGTCGTCTCGCGCTACAGCGACGACGGCGGCCAGCTCGCAAATGGTATTTGTCTCACGGAGCGTGGCGAGTGGTATCTAGAGGGCGTCCGTGCCGGTATGCTCGTGCAGGACTTAATCAAGGACGAACTCGCCGATCGATAACAGCATGCATTCATAGTGGAAACGACGCCGCCTGGGCAACCGGGCTGCGTTTTGTTTCGAGATGGAGAAATGCGATTGCACGTAAGAAAAATTGCGTGCGGCGCGCGTCGCGAGTATTACAATGAAGACCCGTAAGATGTGTATGGACAACTTCTACGGGAAGCGCAGGTAACTCAATATGACCAAGCATGTGTTCGTGACCGGCGGCGTGGTTTCGTCTCTGGGCAAGGGTATTACCGCGGCCTCGCTGGGCCGTCTGCTCAAGTCGCGCGGCTACAAGGTAACGATGCAAAAGGCCGACCCGTATCTGAACGTCGACCCCGGCACCATGAGCCCGTTCCAGCATGGCGAGGTCTTTGTGACCGAGGACGGCTACGAGTCCGATCTGGACCTGGGCCACTACGAGCGCTTTATTGACGAGAACCTGACCCGTGATTCCAACTTTACGACTGGTGCCATCTATAAGAGCCTGATCGCCCGCGAGCGTCGCGGTGACTTTTTGGGCGGCACCGTGCAGGTGATTCCGCACGTCACGAACGCCATTAAGGATAAGTTCCGTCGTATTGAGGAGCAGACCGGCTCCGATGTGGTCATCACTGAGTTGGGCGGCACCATCGGCGACATTGAGTCGCAGCCGTTTGTCGAGGCCATTCGCCAGTACCGCAAGGAGGCCGGCCCCGAGAACGTCTGCTACATCCACGTGTCGCTCGTTCCCTATATCGCCGCCGCCCACGAGGTCAAGACCAAGCCGACGCAACACTCCGTCAAGGAGCTCCGCAGCTTTGGTATCCAGCCCGATATTATCGTTCTGCGTTCCGATCACCATATCGACGACGCCATCCGCGGCAAGATCGCAAGCTTCTGCGACGTCGACACCGACTGTGTCTTTACCAACGAGGACTGCGCGAGTATCTACGATGTTCCGCAGCTACTCGCCGAGCAGGACTTTGACCTGCGCATTTGCGAGCGTCTGGGTCTCGATCCGCGTGAGCGCGACATGAGTGAGTGGAACGAGTTCCTGCGCAAGCAGAACCATGCCAACCAGCACGCCGACAAGGTGAAGATCGCCGTCGTGGGCAAGTATACGCAGCTGCCCGATGCCTACCTGTCGGTTATCGAGGCCCTGCACCACGCGGGCGTGTTCTACGATCGCCACGTGGACGTGCAGCTGGTCGATGGCGAGAGCCTCGACGAGCAGAATGTCTCCGAGGTTCTGGGCGACGCCTCGGGTATCCTGGTTCCCGGCGGCTTTGGCAAGCGCGCCCTGGAGGGCAAGATCCTCGCGGCCGAGTTCGCCCGCGAGCACAAGATTCCGTATCTGGGCATTTGCCTGGGTATGCAGGTGGCCGTGTGCGAATTTGCCCGCAACGTCGTCGGCCTTGCCGGCGCCAGCTCTTCCGAGTTCGATCCGGATGGCCCGTATAGTGTCATCGACCTGATGAGCTCGCAGGAGGACGTGACCGAGAAGGGCGGCACCATGCGTCTGGGTGCCTATCCGTGCAAGCTTGCTGCCGATTCCCTCGCGCGCGAGGCCTATGGCGAGGAGCTCGTCTACGAGCGTCACCGTCACCGTTTTGAGTTCAACAACGCCTTCCGTGACCAGCTCGAGGACGCCGGTCTGGTAATCTCGGGCCTTTCGCCCGACGAGCGTCTGGTCGAGATGGTCGAGCTGCCGCGCGATGTACATCCGTGGTATGTGGCCACCCAAGCTCATCCCGAGTTCAAGAGCCGTCCGACCAACCCGCAGCCGCTGTTCCGCGAGTTCGTGCGCGCCTCGATTGGCCAGCATGAGGGCGTCGATCGCGTGCAGGTGACGCCCAAGAACCTCGCTACGGACTAAGGGTGTCGGCGAACCAAGAACATACCGAAGCTGCTCCCTCGTCGCTCACTGTGGTGGCGGGGGAGTATCTCGATTACCTTGCGGTCGAACGGGGTTTGGCGCGCAATACGATTGCGGCCTACCGTCGTGACCTGACGACGTACTGCGCCTATCTGGAGCGGGCTGACATTGCGTCTTTTGAAGATGTGAGCCGTCAGGTCGTGGAGGGCTTTGTTGCCGATCGCCGCGACGGAGGCTATTCCGACGCCTCGGTGGAGCGCGCGCTTGCTGCCGTGAAGGGCCTGCATGCCTTTTTGGTGCGCGATGGGGCCGTGGCCCAAAACCCGACGGCGGCGTTGCGCCTGCCCAAAAAGGCAGATCGCCTGCCAGAATACCTTTCGGTGGAGGATGTCTCGGCACTGCTCGATCAAGACTTTCCCGAGGGCGAGATGGGACTGCGCGATCATGCTATCTTGGAAGTGCTTTACGGTTGCGGCTTGCGCGTGAGTGAGCTGGTTGGGCTCGATGTGGGCGATATCCATATCGATGACGGGTTTGTCCTGGTGCGCGGTAAGGGCTCCAAGGAGCGTCTGGCCCCGTTGGTGGGAAGCGCGGCGCGTGCCCTGACACACTATATAGGTGACGGGCGCACTCTCCTGGCCGCCCATGCTCACGGGACGGAGACCTTGGCGGTCTTTTTAAATAAGAACGGACGTCGCCTGTCGCGCCAGGCCGTGCATGCGATATGCGAGCGGTATGGGCGTCAGGTGGGGCTGGTGGGGCTCCATCCCCATACCTTGCGCCACTCCTTTGCCACCCACATGCTCGCGGGCGGTGCCGACCTGCGTGTGCTGCAGGAGATTTTGGGCCATGCCGACATTTCGACCACGCAGGTCTACACGCATGTCGACCGCACGCAACTGACCGAGGTCTATCTGGCGGCGCATCCGCTGGCGCATCGCTAGCAACCTCGCTGACCTGCATATTTATAAATATTAAGGGGGACGGGCCCCAGATTGTCGCGACGCACTTTTGCGCGCATGGGCAATCTGGAGCCCGTCCCATTTTTCGCAAGACACCGACGCGGTGGTGGGCCGTGTGCGCCGTGGGTGGGGGAGTTTGGGGCGATGTGAACGGCGTGTAAAGGGACGTAAAAATCGCCTCAAGGTCAACTTGAAGGTTGAGGTTCGCGGGCGTGGTTCTACAGGTGGCATCCCGCCTTTGCTGCAAACACAACATATTGTGTTTTCGAACATATGCTCGGGGGTGTTTTACAGCATATTGGGTGTGGAGTGATGGGGCGGGGGGGGGGAAGGGGTGGGGAAAGGTGTTGAAAAATGGGGCGGTTCCCCATATTATTGATGACGTCGACAGGCGGGGTGGTTCCCCGCGTACGTGCCATCTGAGTAACCGAGGGGAGGGCGCACATGGGAATGACGGGTGCATACGAGCGCAATCTCGATGCAAAAGGTCGTCTGTCCCTGCCTGCACCCCTTCGTGAGGAGCTTGGAGAGCACGTTCGCGTGTTTAAAGCCCTGGATGTCGATGCTCTGTACGTGTTCTCTGCCGAGGCCTTCGATAAGTGGGTCGAAGGACTCTTCGCGGGTCGTGAGGGCCACGAGGGTTTTAACCCGCGTGACATCAACGACCAGAAGCTCATGAGGGCGATCAACAAGCGCACCACGTCGATGGATGTGGACAGCGCGGGTCGTATCGGTCTTTCTGAGTCTCTCCGCAAGCAGGCGAACCTCGACCGCGAGGTCACGGTTGTGGGCAACTACGACCACCTTGAGGTTTGGGACCGCGCTACGGCCGATGAGGACGATGATGACGAGGCCCTGCTGGACCTCTTCTTCTCGTAAGGGCAAGGCACGAGTAACGGATGGAGCGTGGGATCTTGACACAAGAATATCGGCATGAACCTGTCATGCTCGGCGAAGTGCTTGAGTCGCTGCAGCTAAAGAGCGGCTCCGTCGTCTGCGACTGCACCCTTGGCGGTGCCGGCCATTCGGTAAAGATGGCCGCGCAGGTGGGGGAGACCGGCCTTTTGCTCGGCGTCGATCAGGACGACATGGCCCTCGAGGCCGCTGGCGCCCGTCTGGACCGCGAGGTTCCCGGCGTACCGCACCAGCTGCTGAAGGGCAACTTCGGCGACTTGGACGAGCTGCTTTGCTCGGCCGAGGTGCCCGGGGTCGATGGCTTCCTGTTCGACTTGGGCGTTTCGTCGCCGCAACTCGATATCCCTGGCAGGGGCTTTTCGTACAACGAGGACGCCCCATTGGACATGCGGATGGATCCGGGTAACAACACCTTAAACGCAGCTGAGGTCATCAACACCTATAACGAACACGACCTCGCCCGGATTCTACGCGTCTACGGCGAAGAGAAGTTCGCCTCGCAGATCGCGCGTGAGATCGTGCGCCGCCGCGAGCATGAGCCGATCGAAACCACCGGTCAGTTTGTCGAGATCATCAAGGCTGGTATCCCCGCTGCCGCTCGTCGGCATGGCGGACACCCAGCCAAGAAAAGTTTCCAGGCCATTCGCATCGAGGTCAATCACGAACTCGATGTGCTCGAGCGAGGGCTAGACGCCGCCACAAGGTGGCTCAACCCGGGCGGACGCATCTGCGTCATCTCGTATCACTCGCTCGAGGACCGTATCGTAAAGAACCACTTTAAGGAGATGAGCCAGGGGTGCACGTGTCCGCCGGAGATTCCGGTGTGCGTGTGCGGCAACGTGCCGATACTCAAGGTCATCACCCGCAAACCCTTGGTTGCCCAGCCTGATGAGGTTGAGCGCAACCCTCGGGCGAGATCAGCCAAAATCCGCGTGGCGCAGCGTCTGTAGGCACGACCGCGCGATATTGGACCTCCCGCTCGCACCATAAACGAAGCTTAAACACACTACCAACGTACTCGGGATGGGAGGCGGCATATCATGGGCTACAACACTTCAAGCGCAGCACTCGCCTATGATATGAACGCCATGCCCGCCTATCGTGAGACGCCGCAGGCCCCCGTTGCTCCCCGTGAGCAGCGCACGCCGCGCTTTGATGTCTACACGGGCGCGGGCCGTCAGGCAAACCAGGCGGTAAGCCCGGTTTTCATGAGCGTTCTTAAAACGTTTTGCATCATTGCGGCCATCTTCATGACGATCGGCGTCGCCCGCGTGGCGCTCGCCGGCGTTACGGCCCAGGTGCTCAACAGCAACGCCGAGCTTACCAACACGCTCGAAAAGGCGACCGATGAGAGCTCCGACCTGGAGGTCATGCATTCGGTCTATGGCGCCGACACGCGCATTCGCGACCTTGCGGGCGCTTACGGCATGGTGGAGCCCAGCGAGAGCGTTACACTTGACTTTTCGCAGGATGCAGCCGCGGGCGCCAACGCGACCGCGACCGCTCAGTAGCAAGACGGTAGCTGAGTATGACAAATGACTATCGCCGCGGTTCCGATGGGGGCCGCGGTTCTGGACGTCCCTCGTCGCGGGGGCGTTCTGGTTATCAAGGAACGGGTCGGCAATCTTACAACGCCGGGCAGTCCCGTGGCAACGACCCGGCGTCGCGACTTTGTGGCTCGGGCGGCCCCCAAGTGCATAACACCAGGTCGCGCAAGAGTTCGTCGACCGAATGGCTCACAGGCACGCCTCTGCCTCGCCGCAAAGCCGTCATGGGCTTCATTGGGCTTGGCTTGGGCTTGGGCGTCTTTCGCCTTGCCGACTATCAAATTGTCGAAGCCGATAAACTGCGCGAGCGTGCCGATGCGCGCCGACTGCTTGCGCAGACCCTCTATGCCAAACGCGGTACCATCTACGACCGCAACGGTAACGTGCTGGCGTCGTCGGTCGAATGTCGCAACATCGCCGTGAACCCGCAGCTTGTCGAGGATGTTGACAAGACGGTGTCGGCGCTGGTCAAGGCAACTGGAATCGATAAAAAGACCTGCCGCAAGCTCGTTGAGTCCGATGGAACCTGGGTGTATATCAAGCGCCAGGTGGACGAAGACGATGCTGCGGCGCTGGAGAAGAAGAACCTGCCCGGCGTGCTTTTTGAGCAGGCTATGAAGCGCGTATATCCATACGGCAATCTGGCATCGCAGGTGCTGGGTGTAGTGAATGTAGACAACGACGGCTTGACGGGTCTCGAAAAGCAATACAACAAGCTTCTGACCGGTACGAACGGTTCTCTCGTACGCGAACGCGCGAGGGACGGCAGCTATATCGCGGGCGGTGCCTATAAAAAGGTGGCTGCGGTCGACGGCGTTGATATCGTGACGACGCTCGACGTCAATATCCAGCGTGCGGCCGAGGATGCCCTGGCAGAGGCTGTCGAGAAGACTAAGGCCAAGAACGGCTCGGCTTTGGTCACCGACCCCACGACCGGTGAAATTCTCGCTGCTTGCTCGTACCCGACTTACGACCAGACCGATCTGGAAAACGCCAAGACCGAGGATATGAACCTGCGCCTGGTCACCGACGCCTACGAGCCCGGCTCGGTCTTTAAGACGCTCGTGGCGGGCGCCGGCTTCGACTTGGGTGTCGTGCGGTCGAGTACGTCGTTTGAGGTGCCGGCGAGCATCAAGGTGGGCGACGATACCGTCACCGATGCCGACAAGCGCGACTATGCCATGACCATGGATGTGCGCGAGATGATGCGCCGTTCGTCCAACGTAGGCTTTGTCCTAGTGGGGCGCAAGATCGGTGCCGACGACTTTGCCGCCTATGTGGACAAGTGGGGCATCGGTCACAGCTCTGGTGTCGATTTTCCGGGCGAGAGCCTGGGCATCGTCAAGGAGCGTGACCAGTATGACGGCGCCACGCTGGGCTCGATGAGCTTTGGACAGGCGCTGTCTGTCTCGCCGATTGAGATCGCACGTGCCGTGGGCGGCATCGCCAACGGCGGCGTGATGATGACCCCGCACTTCTATAAGTCCAGCAAAGGTGACGAGAAGGACTGGGGCGAAGGCGAGCGCGCGATTTCGGAGGATGCCGCATCCCAGGTGACATCGTGCATGCAGACGGTCGTGTCGGAGGGAACGGGCGTTGGCGGCGCGGTTGACGGCTATGACGTGGCGGGTAAGACCGGTACGGCCGAACGTGCCGACGAGAACGGCGGCTACCTCAAGGAGAACTACATGTCGTCCTTTATGGGCTTTGCACCGGCACAATCGCCCAAGGTGCTGTGCTATATCACGCTCGACGGAACGCCGAGCGGCTCAGATGCCGCTGCGGTTCCGTTCCAGTTCATTATGGCCAACGCGCTCGACGTGCTGGGTATCCCGCACACGAAGTAGGGGGTTACAATCTTTGGGGCGTGGTTTGTTGTCCCATATGAGGGGTGTTCACATGCCCTGCACCACGCATACGCGGCGCTGGGATACAATACGCCGATAGCATTATTAGGTTTACAGGGGAGCTGCAATGATAGAGATCGCCGTCAACAACCTCGCGGCCGCAACAGGGGCCCGAACCGTGACGGGAGAAGCCGATCGGGTATGCCGCGGGTGCGTTATCGACTCGCGCCAGGTCGAGGAAGGGACGATTTTCGTCGCCTTTCCCGGTGAAAACGTCGACGGCAATGATTTTGCTTCCCGTGCCGTCCAGTCGGGTGCCGGCGCCGTCGTGATGACGCGTGAGCCCGAGGCCGAGCTGGTCTCGCTGGCGCAGGACAAGGGCTGTGCCATCTTGCTGACCGATGATCCCGAGGAGTTTCTGCTGCGTTTGGCGCATGCGTATCGCCTGGAGCTTGGCTGCCTGGTCGTTGGCATTACCGGTTCCATCGGCAAGACGACGACCAAGGACGTGCTCGCCGCTGTGCTCGCCAAGCGCTATCGTGTCTGGGCCACCAAGGGCAATTTCAATAACCTGATCGGCATGCCGCTCACGGTGCTTTCCGCTCCGGCCGATACCGAGGTCCTGGTGCTCGAGATGGGCATGAACCATTTCCACGAGATCGAGCGCCTGTCTCAGTCTGCCAATCCCAACCTTGCCATCGTGAGCAAGATCGGCACCTCTCATATCGGCATTTTGGGCAGCCGCGAGAACATCGCCCGCGCTAAGGCCGAGATCGTTCAGGGCATGTGCGCCGCTGGCGACTATTTGCCGCTGCTGGTTTTGGGCGGTGAGGACGACTTTACGCCGTTCATTCGCGACACGTTCGCCCAACCTGCTGGTATCGACGTGATGCTGGCCGGCGTCTCGGACGATGATGAGGTCCGTGCCCGCGACGTTCGCGTTGATGACGAAGGCCGTCCGGTCTTTACGCTCGATTTTGGCCAGGGTGAGACGATCGATACCATGCTTGCCATCCCCGGCGTGCAGTCCGTTCCTAATGCCGTTAAGGCCGCCGCGGTTGCCTATCGCCTGGGCGTGACGCCCGAGCAGATCGATGCTGCCTTTAGGGGTCTCACGATCACCGGACACCGCCAGGAGATCAAGCGCGCCAAGAGCGGTGCACGCGTCATCGATGACTCCTATAACGCCAGTGCCGAATCCATGGCTGCTGGCCTCGATCTGCTGTGCTCGCTTTCGTGCACGGGGTCTCGCATGGCGATCCTGGGCGAGATGGGCGAGATGGGCGATGAGGCTCCTCGCATGCATGAGCTCGTGGGCGCCTATGCCGCCGCCAAGAAGCTCGACATGCTGGCGTGCGTGGGTGGTGAGCTGGCCCAGCTTATGGCCGATGCCGCACGCATGATGGGCATGGACGAGGACCGCATCCAGGTGTTCTCCGATTATCAGCAGGTGCTCGACCGCATGGGCGGCGCGCTTGAAAAACATGATGTTGTACTGGTCAAGGGTTCCCGCTTTGTTGAGCTCGACCGCTTTGTGGAAGGTGTGTGCTAGCCCATGTTCGGCAATCCCTCGTATCCAACGTATCAGGCTTTTTTGGGGCTTGGCATCGCCGCAGCCATTGCGCTGCTGCTCATGCCGTGGTGGATCAAGCTGCTCAAGGTCGAGGGTATCGGCCAGCAGGTTCGTGCCGACGGCCCCAAGCGTCATTTGGTTAAGCAGGGAACGCCCACCATGGGTGGCGTTGTCATCCTCGTCGCGATCTCGCTGACCTGCCTGCTGATGGGCAAGCTCACCACCGAGCTCGTACTCGTACTGCTCGCCACGCTGGCGACCGGCGTGCTGGGCCTGATCGACGACCTGACCTCCGTTACGCATGGGCGCTCGCTCGGTCTGACGCCTCATGCCAAGATGATCGGCCTAACCATTATCTGTGTCACCTTTACGGTACTTGCCGTCAACTGGTGCGGCGTCGCCCCCGAGATTCGTTTTCCCGGTGGGTTGACGATCGACCTTGGCGTGCTTTCGACCACCATCTGCGGCTATTCGTTCCCGTGGCTCTATATTGTCTTTTGCTGGCTGATGATTGCCGGTCTTTCTAATGCCGTGAACCTGACCGATGGCCTTGACGGTCTTGCTGGCGGCACCTCCATGATCGCCATGCTCGCCATGGCTGCCATGGCGTTTTTGCACGGAGACGTGAACCTGTCCATCTTCTGTACCGCGTGTGCCGGTGCCTGCTTGGGCTTTCTGTGGTTCAACTGCTATCCGGCGAGCATCTTTATGGGCGATACCGGCTCGCTTGCTCTGGGCGCCGCGTTTGCCTGCACGTCCATCATGACCAACACCGAGGTCGTCTCCCTCATCATCGGCGGCCTGTTTATCGTTGAGACCCTGTCGGTCATGATTCAGGTTGTCTACTTCCATTTTACGCACAAGCGCGTCTTCCTTATGGCGCCCATCCATCATCATTTCGAAAAGAAGGGCTGGGCCGAGACCAAGGTCGTCATCCGTTTTTGGATTATCGCTGCGGCCTTTGGTGCCGTTGGCCTTGCTCTGTTCTTCCAGTTGGGATAGTGGTCTTTCATGCCTCTTGCTGATGTCTTTAGCCTGCTCGTTTTGGGTCAGGGCAAATCCGGTCTCGATGTCGCCCGCTGGGCGCTGGCACATCCCGAGCGCGTAAGCGCCGTTACCGTGTATGGCGGCGGCACCTCTGAGCCCAATGACGCCACGCGTGCGCTCGAGGCTGCTGGTGCGTCGTTTGTCTATGGGACCGAACAGGTCGAGGGCGCCTATGACGTATGCGTGACGTGCCCGGGCATCTCGGAGTTCTCGGGCTTCTTTAAGGCCGGGCGCGAACATGCCGCTCAGATTATGGGTGAGCCAGAGTTTGCCTATCGCCTGTCGCCCGATAACTGGATTGCCATCACGGGCACCAACGGTAAGACGACCACCACGTCGCTGACTGATTATCTGCTCAAGGCTGCCGGCGAGGCCAGCGTAGCTGTCGGCAACATCGGCGAGCCGCCGGTCAACGAGATTGACGGCCGAGCCCACAACGAGTGGTTTGTGGCTGAGCTCTCGAGCTATCAGATTGCTACGACCAACGAGCTCCACCCTCGCGTGGCAGTGCTGCTCAACATCACTCCCGACCACTTGGGCTGGCATAAGAGCCATAAGAACTATGCGCTTGCCAAGATCAAGCTGTTTGACAATATGGTCGATGACGATCTGGTGGTTGTCGACGTCGAAGACGCCGGCATTCACGAGTTCGATGAGTACATCTATACGCCGGGTCGCCGCATCTGCAAGGTCGCTTTTGACGAGCCCGAGGGTGCAGACGCCGCCTTTGTGCGCGACGGCAAAATGGTCGTGCGCTTGAAGGGCGTCGAGACCCAGCTTGTCGCCACGTCCGAGCTCAAGGTCTCGGGCCATCACAATGTCATCAATGCCTTATGTGCCGCCACGGCTGCTCTGGCCGTCGGTGCCGATGTCGATGGTGTCCGCCGCGGTCTGGCCTCGTTCCAGCCGCTCGAGCATCGCGTGGAGCCGTGCGGCGAGATTGACGGTGTGCGCTACGTCAACGATTCCAAGGCGACCAACACCGACGCGGTCGAGAAGGCACTGACGGCATTTCCCGATGACGACGTGATCTTGCTGCTCGGCGGCCACGATAAGGGCACGCCGCTCACGGACTTCGCGCGCGTCGTTATGGATAACGTGCGCTCGGTCGTCTGCTTTGGCGATGCGCGCGAGCGCTTCACCGCCGCTATGGACGAGGCCGATGTCGATGGCGATGTGGATATCGCCCAAGCGGATGACCTACGCGATGCCATGGACGTTGCCCGTTCGCTGTCGAGCCGTGGCGACGTGATCTTACTTTCTCCTGCCTGCTCTTCGTTCGATGAGTTCTCGGGCTATGAGGAGCGCGGCCGCGTGTTTAAGGACTACGTGGCTCAGCTTGCCGCTGCAGCGAAATCGCAAATGGAATAGGGGTTGCCGGTGAGAGAGGAGAGCCCCCGACAAGGTATGAGGAGGCCCGACTCGGACCGTGCTTCCTCGCGGCGTAGCACACCGCGTTCCGGTCGCGGCGGGCAGTCGTTTAGCGAACGCTATATTGCCGGCGTTCCCGCCCGCATCATGCGCCCCCGTCTGATATTCATGGCCTGTCTGTTTATCTTGGTGTGTTTTGGCCTGCTGATGGTGTACTCGGCGTCTTCGGTCGAGGCGCTGCACGAGAATGGCTCGGCGACGTTTTTCCTGGGTCGACAGGCCGCGTTTGCCGTGGTCGGTGTTCTGGCGCTGATTGCCATCGTGCGCGTTTTGCCGGACAGCTGGTTTGGGGAGGATGTGCTTAGGATCTTCCTTATCGGCATGATAGGGCTACTGTTTCTGGTGTTCTTGGTGGGCAGCGGCAGCCGTGGCGCCACGCGCTGGCTCAACATCGCCGGTATTCAGTTCCAGCCTTCCGAGTTTTTAAAGCCATTTGCCATTGCGTATTCGGCCATCATGCTTGATCGCTTCTTTTCGCCCGGTGGCAACATCAACGAATTCCTTCGCAAGATGGGCATCTACCTGGGTATTTCGCTCTTTCTGATCTTTATCCAGCCCGATTTCGGTACTGTCCTGATCATCCTGTTGACCCTCATGTGCATGGCGTTGTTTGCGGGTCTCGACCCGAGATTTATCATCGGCGTGCTAATCTTCGGCATTCTCGTGATCGTGATTGCACTTGTCGCAGAGCCGTACCGTATGGTGCGTATTCAGGTTGCCTTGAACCCTTGGGCTGACGAGTATGGTGACGGCTATCAGGCCACGCTTGCCATCATGGCCTTTGCCTCGGGCGGTCTGTTCGGCCGTGGCATCGGCAACTCAACCATGAAGTACTCGTATCTGCCCGAGGCGCACAATGACTACATCCTGGCCATCATTGGCGAGGAAGTCGGTTTTGTCGGAACCGTCCTGTTCTTCTTGGTGTTTGCGATGCTGATCTACTCGGCGTTTCGCATTGCCGAGCAGGCGACCGATCGTCGGGGCGCGCTCATGGCGTCTGGCTCTGCGGTCATTCTCGCGGTGCAGTTTTTGATCAATGCGCTGGGCATCCTCAACGTGTTTCCCATGACGGGCAAACCGTTGCCGTTTATTAGCTATGGCGGTTCGTCGATTATTGTGTCGCTTATGCTTGCCGGTTTGATCCTACGCGTTTCGTACGAGAGCGCCCGTCGCGATGAGTACGACCGTCGCCGCGAGAGCTTTGCCGTTATGGATGAGAGTACCGCCGGCGTGCCCCACGTGCGCGGCGAGCGGTCTTCGCGTAACGGCTTTACCGTTCTGGATGGCTCTGCGACCGAGCCGGCAGCCCGTCCGCGTCAGCGAACGGCGCCGCAAGGTCGTCCGCAGCGCCCAACTCCTCGCAATGCGGGCGGCGGATATAATCGAATCGATTTGAACTCGGACCCGTCGGCGCGTTTGCGCACCGACGACCAGGGACCGCGTGTACGAAGGGACTACCATGACCGATAAGATGACCGTTGCTATTGCAGCCGGCGGCACGGCAGGGCATATCAACCCCGCGCTCGCCTTGGCCGAAGAGCTGCGTGACCGTGGCCACCACGTTGTGTTCGTGGGCCAGTCGCGCAAGCTCGAGGGTCGTCTGGTCCCCGAGGCTGGGTTTGATTTTGTGCCCATTACGGTTACGGGCTTCGACCGCTCCCGTCCTTGGACGGCGCTGACCTCGCTGTGGCGTGTCAACAAGGCCAAGCGTGCGCTCGCCAGTCATTTCTCAAAGGTCGGCAAGCCCGATGCCGCCATCGGTTTTGGTGCCTATGTCGAGGTTCCGTTGCTGGGGTGGTGCAAGGGCGCAGGCGTTCCGTATCTGCTGCATGAGCAGAACTCTGTTCCGGGCCTGGCCAACAAGATGATGAACTCCCACGCCGCTCGCGTGTGCATCTCGGTGCCGGCAGCGCGTTCGGTCTTTGAGCGCGAAGGTGACCCTGACCACGTGCTCATGACCGGCAACCCCGTACGTCGCTCAGTGATCGAGGGCGATCGCGCTCGCGGCCGCAAGGCACTTGGCGTTCCCGAGGACGCTACGCTGCTGCTCGTCTTTGGCGGTTCACTTGGCGCCCAGCACCTCAACGAGCGCGTGGCTTCGCTCAAAAACGAGCTGCTTTCGCGCAAGAACCTCTATGTGTTGCATTCGACGGGTGCCGACGGCTTTGAGGAGACCGAGCGCGCTTTGGCGCTGACGCCCGAGGAGGCGAAGCGTTACCGCGTCCAGCCTTACATCGACAACATGGGCGACATGCTGGCTGCTGCCGATTTGGTGCTATCGCGTTCGGGCGCATCGAGCGTGGCCGAGATCGCTGCGCTCGCCGTGCCCTCGGTGCTCGTGCCGTACCCGCATGCGACGGCCGACCACCAAACCACCAATGCCCGTTATCTGGTCGACGCCGGGGCCGGCGTGCTCTGTGCCGATGCCGATATCGACGGTTCTGCCTTTGCCGATGAGCTGCTGCACCTGGTCGATGACGCGGCGGCACGCGACGCCATGCGTCAGGCGGCGCGTGGTCTGGCTCAGGATAGGGCCGCCGCTCTTCTGGCGGATGCGGTAGAGGGTTTGCGTTAGTTAGACGGGATATCGTCGGTCGCCCTCGCGCTGATGCGGTAGGTGCGGTACAGTTAACGGGTTACAGGCAGTGTTTACGCAAGGAGTACACGAGCACATGGCTGATTCCCAGACTGCAACCTCCGCGCCCGAGTTTAAGAGCGCCCACTTTATCGGTATCGGCGGCGCCGGCATGAGCGGCATCGCCCTCGTTCTGCACGAGCGCGGTTATGCCGTTACCGGCTCCGACCTTAAGACGTCACGTTATATCCGCCAGCTTACCCGCGCTGGTGTGAAGGTGCATGTGGGCCATGAGGCCGCCACGATCGACGAGGTCAAGCCCGACGTGGTTGTTGTCTCCACCGCTATTCCGGAGTCCAACCCTGAACTCGTGCGCGCTCGCGAGCTTGGTATTCCCGTGTGGCCCCGTGCCAAGATGCTCTCTGCTTTGGGTCACGGCTACACCACCGTCGCTGTTGCCGGCACGCATGGCAAGACCACCACGTCTTCGATGTGTGCCACCATGCTCGACCGCATGGGTCTGGATCCGAGCTTCCTGATCGGTGGCATCGTCGAGGGCTATGACACGAACGGCAAGAACGGCTCGGGCGACTACTTTGTCGCCGAGGCCGACGAGTCCGACAGCTCCTTCCTGTTCCTGAACCCCAACGTAGTCATTGTGACCAACGTCGAGGCCGACCACCTCGATCACTACTCGGGTATCGAGGAGATCGAGGCAACTTTCGCCAAATTCATGAGCCTGGTGGGCGAGGACGGCACCGTCATCGTCTGCGGTGAGGACCCGCATCTGGTCGAGCTCGCCAAGTCGACGGGCCGTCACGTGCTTTCCTACGGCTTTGCCGAGAGCAACGACATCGTCTGCATGCACCCGGATGTCAAGGGCATCCAGAGTGACTTTATCGTTCGCTTTGAGGACGGCACTGAGCGCGCTGTGGAGATCAAGAGCAATCCCGGTCGCCACAACATGCTCAACGCCACGGCGGTGCTCACCGTCGCCCATGTCCTGGGCCTTGACATCGACGCCGCCGCCAAGGCGCTCTCGAGCTTTGAGGGCGTCCGCCGTCGCTTTACCCACGTGGGCGATATCGATGGCATCACCGTGGTCGATGATTACGGCCATCACCCCACCGAGATCAAGGCGACGCTTGCTGCCGCTTCGTCGCTGGGTTACAAGCACGTCGACGTCGTGTTCCAGCCGCACCGCTATTCGCGCCTGCAGGCCCTGTGCGACGACTTTGCCGATGCATTTGCCAATGCCGATAAACTGCTGCTGATTGATGTGTTCTCGGCTGGCGAGATGCCCATTCCGGGTGTCACCTCTAAGATGCTCGCCGATACCGTGCGCGCCAAGCATCCTGGCAAGGAGGTCGTGTACTGCTCCAGCCGTCTTGAGCTCAATCAGGAGCTCGAGCAGATGGTGGGCGAGGGCGACCTGCTGCTCACCATGGGTGCCGGCGACGTTACGACCGTCGGTCCCGAGTTCATTGAGTATCTGACTGCCAAGAAAGACGCTTAAGTCTAATGGGTCTGTTTAACGCCGTCATGGCGCTCTCGGGCATGATCGACACGGATGTGATCGAGGACGAGCGCCTTGCGCGTCATACGAGCTATCGTATCGGCGGCAAGGCCGACCTCTTTGTGACGTGCCATAGCTATCATGCCCTCCGCCGCGCCGTGGCGGTGCTCGATCGCGAGCAGGTGCCGTGGGTCATCATCGGCAAGGGCTCCAATCTGCTGGTTGCCGATGGCGGTTATCGCGGTGCCGTCATTTCGCTCGGACGTGAGTTCCAGCGCACGGTTGTTGCCGATGACGGTTGTACGCTGACGGTCGGTGCGGGCGTGATGTTTGCGCGCCTGGTCAACGATGCCCTGTCGCGTAGCCTCTCGGGCCTTGAGTTTGCCGTTGGCATTCCTGGTTCGGTCGGCGGTGCGATATCTATGAATGCCGGCACGCGGACCGAGTGGATTGGCTCGCTGGTTGAGGATGTCGTAACGTTTGACCCGGCATCCGGTATCAAGCATTATGCGGGGTCCGAGATCTCTTGGGGCTACCGCGAATGTAGCCTTCCCCGCAATGAGATCATCCTCGAGTGCGTGCTCAAGCTTAAACCGGCGCCCAAGGCCGACATTCGTGAGCGCATGGAGCGGTACCTTACAAGGCGCAAGCGTACGCAGCCCATGGGTCGCGCATCCTGCGGGTCTGTCTTTCGCAACCCGCCCGATGCGAGTGTGGGCAAGCTTATCGAGGATTGTGGATTAAAGGGTTTTTCGATTGGCGGCGCGGAAGTTTCGCCCGTTCACGCTAATTTTATCGTTAATAACGGAACTGCCTCGGCCGATGACGTTGCCGCGGTTATCAGACATGTGCACGGAAAGGTGAGGGAGGCGTATGGCATCGAGCTCAGACCGGAAGTTAAATTCCTCGGCTTCTAGAGCATCGAAACCCACCTTCCGCCGCGCCGGAGGGCGTTCCGGCGCGCCTGCCAAACCTCAACGCAATACCGTCGCGCACTCTAAGTCTGTCGGGCATGCTCGACAGACCAGTCGTCCGGTCGTCGGCTCGCAGCTCGGTAATCGTCCGGCCGCAAAAAAGTCCTCGCGTCCCTCGGTGACGTCAAAGCCTGTTATGGGCGCCAAGCCTGCCCGTCCCATGGCAGCTCCCAAGCCCTCGACGGGAACTAAAGCGGCGCGTCCAGGTCTCACGCTGGGCGCATCGAAACCGCGCTCGCTTACATCGGTGCCGGCTACCGCCAAGAAGCCTTCGAGTAAAAAAGGTTTCAACCCGTTATCTTCACTTGGAGCGATGGCAAATAAAACATCAGATGCCGCTTCTGTCGTTACAGGCAAAGGCAAAATCGTGGGCGGCGTTCTGGCCGTCTTGGCCGTGCTCGTCGTCGTTGCCATCGTGGTGATCAACTCTGGACTGTTTACTGCCACTGATATTCAGATTCAAGGCAGCGAGCATGTGACGAAGCACGATGCTATCCAGCTGATTGACTTGCCCGAGGGAACGTCGCTTTTTAACGTCGATCCCGACCAGATTACCGAGGATCTCAAGCAGAACCCGTGGGTTTCGGGCGTGGATGTCCAGCGCCAGTTTTCCCATACGCTTATCATCACGCCGACGGAGCGTAAAGTTATCGCCATTGCGTATATCAGCTCCGACGACCTTGCCTGGGCTATCGGAGACGATGACACCTGGATCGCCCCGCTGTCGACGTCGGTCGAAGTGGACGACCAGGGCAACGTCATCACGACAGGGCAGGGCTCAAATACCTTGACCGGAATCGATGCCGCGCTGGCGCTCGCCAAGCATTATGGCGCGGTGTTGTTGACTGATGTCTCGGCGGATGTCGCTCCGGTTTCCGGCCAGGCGGTGAACTCCAAAGCCGTTAAGGCCGGCCTGGATTATGTGCGTGGTTTTTCGAGCGAGTTCTTGGGACAAGTCAAGGATATTTCCACGCCTTCGGTCGAAGCCATCTCGGCAAACCTCAATAACGGCATTGAGGTGTCGCTGGGCGATTCGGGCGATATCGCCAAGAAGGAACGCGTAGTCACCAAGTTGCTTTCGCAGGTAGAGGGCGTAACGTATATCAATGTGCGCTCTCCGGGCAACTACACATTTAGGAATGCTCCGACCTCGTAGCGCTGGTTGATGCTTTGTTGAGGGGCCATACCACGCCGTTTATCTGGTTTGTTTGGTTTTCACGGTCAATTATTTGACTGATACGTTCATAATGTGCAAACATAATACGGTTTACCTTTGCATTTACTTTCAACCTGAAGGTTAATGTGCGCAGGGGTCGACCCATGCTATGGCTATAACCTTTGTTCGGAGGACCGACATGCACGAGACAGAGATCAACAACTACCTTGCCGTCATTAAGGTGGTCGGCGTCGGCGGCGGCGGTACCAACGCGGTCAATCGAATGATCGAAGAGGGCATCCGCGGCGTCGAGTTTGTTGCCATCAACACCGATGCTCAGGCACTCGCGATCTCTGATGCCGATATCAAGGTGCACATCGGCACCGACCTTACCCGCGGCCTGGGCGCCGGCGCCAATCCCGAGGTTGGCCGCAAGGCTGCCGATGAGTCCCGCGACGACATCGCCGAGGCGCTCGCTGGCGCCGACATGGTGTTTATCACCTGCGGCGAGGGCGGCGGCACCGGTACCGGCGCTGCTCCCATCGTTGCCGATATCGCGATGAACGAGGTCGGCGCACTGACCGTCGCCGTCGTGACCAAGCCCTTCACCTTCGAGGGCCGCAAGCGTAAGAAGAGCGCCGAGGAGGGCATCAAGACCCTCTCCGATTGCGTCGACACCATGATCGTCATCCCTAACGATAAGCTGCTCGACATCGCCGAGAAGAAGACCACCATGCTCGAGGCCTTCGCGATTGCCGATGGCGTCCTTTCCCAGGGCACCCAGGGCATCACCGACCTCATCACCGTCCCCGGTATCATCAACCTGGACTTCGCCGATGTTAAGACCATCATGAAGCAGGCCGGTACCGCCATGATGGGTATCGGTACCTCTTCTGGGGATACACGTGCCGTCGACGCTGCTCAGCAGGCCATCTCCAGCCCGCTGCTCGAGAGCTCCATCGATGGTGCCACGCGCGTGCTGCTCTCCATCGCTGGTTCCAAGGACCTGGGCATCCAGGAGATCAGCGACGCCGCCGACGTTGTCGCCAACGCCGTCGACCCCGAGGCCAACATCATCTTCGGTACCGTTGTCGACGAGTCCCTGGGCGATCAGGTGCGTATCACCGTCATCGCTACGGGCTTCTCCGACTCCAACGTCAACCGTCAGGATGAGCTCTTTGCTGCTCAGCAGTCTCAGAGCAAGGCCGCTGCCTCCGCTGAGCCGCAGCGCACCGCTCCGGCTGCCAGCCCGGCTCAGGCCGCTCCGACCCGCAACGTCGGTGGTACCGAGCTGCCCAACTTTGGCAACGACCAGTTCGAGCTTCCCGACTTCCTGAAGCGCGGTAGCTTCTAGTTCGTTTTTCTCAACGACCTGCACGGGGTGTGTCCATCTGGATGCGCCCCGTTTTGTTTCTCGTTTGTAAACGAAAGCCTCCAATCTCCTTACGTTCCCTTTACGTTTGGTCCCTACCGCTGCGGGTATCCTTTTAAGGAAGTATGACAGCCGTATAAACGCGGACTGCGCGGCGACGCCGCGGTACTTGTGTTATTAGGAGGCTTTAGTATGGCAGCACGTGCGGACAACGTTTCGCGTGTCGACCATGATGGAGTTACGTTGGTGGAGGGCGCGACATCCGATGTCCGCTTTGCCTTTACCGAGCGCACCGGTGGCGTTTCTGAAGATGCGTACTCCTCGCTCAACCTGGGCTCGCATGTAGGCGATGACCCCTTTGCTGTTCAAGAAAATCGTCGTCGAGTGCTCGAAGCTATGGGCGCCACTGAGTGCGAGCATAATCTGCTCGTGCCCAATCAGGTACATGGTGACCATATCGTTACGGTGACTTCGAACGGCGCCGACGATCTTGAGGCTGTTCGCGAGCAGATTGCCGAGGGCTGCGATGCCATCGTCTGTACGGCCCATGACGTGCCCGTGCTGCTCTGCTTTGCCGACTGCGTTCCCGTGGTGCTGGTGGCCCCCGGCGGATTTGCCGTGGTGCACTCCGGTTGGAAGGGCACGATTGCACGTATTTCTGCCAAGGCGTGCCAGGCGCTTTGCGATGCTGCCGACTGCGATGCGAGCGACGTTTCCGCCTATATCGGGCCCCATATCCTGGGTGACGAGTACGAGGTTTCCCAGGAGCTCATGGATCGCTTTGCCGCCGAGTTCTCTTGCATCGATGCGAGTACCTCTCGCATGCTCGATCTTTCCGCTGCCATTTGCGAGGCGCTGGTAGATGTCGGTGTCGACGCGGATAATATCGTGGATACCCAGCTTTCGACCGTGCGTCAGAACGACCGCTTTTATTCCTACCGTAACGAGGACGGCACCTGTGGGCGCCATGCCGCGATCGGCGTGATGCTATGAGAAAGATCGTATCGGTCCTGAGCGCCGCTGTGCTTACGCTTACGCTGTGCGCCTGTTCTTCGGGATCTTCTACCTCTTCCATTACCGTGGCCGGCTCCACGACCTGCCTTCCTATCGCCGAAATTGCGGCAGAGGGCTTTAAGGAGGAGACCGGCATCGACGTGCTCGTTTCCGGTTTGGGCTCTTCCGCTGGCATCGAAGCCGTCAGCGCTGGCACGGCCGATATCGCCAGCTCCTCCCGTGGACTCAATGCCGACGAACAGGATTTGGGCCTGACTCCCATCGTCATTGCCCACGACGGTATCGCGGTCATCGTGAACGACGATAACCCGGTCGATAACCTCTCGACCGAGCAGCTCCGCGATATTTACGCCGGCAAGATCACCAACTGGAAAGAAGTCGGTGGCGAGGACCTGAGGATTCAGGTCATCAACCGAGATGAGGCGTCCGGCACGCGTGAGGCCTTTCGCACCATCGTGATGGACGGCACCCCGTTCGATCGCCGCTCGGCCGTTCTTTCGGGCACGGGCCAGGTGCGCGACGTGGTATCTCGTTCGCGCGGTGCCATTGGCTACATTTCGCTGGGCTTCGTCGATAGCCTCAACGCCAAGACCTCGGTCAAGGCCGTCTCGGTCAATCATGTTGAGGCGTCCGAGAAGACGGTCGCGAGTGGCGGCTATCCCATCTCGCGCGACCTTTACTTCTTTGTGAAGGGTGCGCCTTCGCAGCAGGCGCAGGATTACATCGACTACGTGACGTCCGAAAAGATGGACAAGCAGATTCGCGAGGCGGGCTTTATTCCCGTCACCAACGACGAGAAGGGGAGTGAGTAGCATGGAAGCACAGGAAAACTCCCAGACTGAGCAGAATGCTCAGGCGCCCAAGAAGCGCGAGCTGGCGCTCGTATCGCGCAGCACCTATATCAAGGAGAAGGCGCTGCAGTGGATTTTCTTTGCCTGCGCGTTCTTGGCGGTTGTTACCGTCATCCTGATTTTTGTCTTTACCACGTACTCGGCGCTGCCCGTCTTTACCGACATCGGTCTGGCGGACTTCTTTAGCTTTACGTGGGCGCCCTCTGAGGGCCACTACGGCATCGTGTCGCTGCTTGCCGGCTCGGGTCTGGTGACCGTCGGTGCGCTCGCCATGGGTGTGCCCCTAGGCGTGGGCACGGCCGTGTATCTGGTCGAGATCGCCAGCAAGCGCGTGCGCAAGCTCATCAGCCCTGCCGTTGACCTGTTGGCCGGCATCCCTTCTATCATCTATGGCTTCTTTGGCATGATCATCATCCGTCCGTTTATCGCGCAACTGACCGGTGGTCTTGGTTTTGGTGCGCTGACGGCGTGGTTCGTGCTTGCCATCATGATCGTCCCTACCATCACCACGCTCACCATCGATGCCCTCAATTCCATTCCCATGGGTATTCGCGAGGCATCGTATGCCATGGGTGCTACTAAGTGGCAGACCATCTATAAGGTCGTGCTACCTGCCGCCAAGCTGGGTATCGTGGATGCCATCGTGCTGGGTATGGGCCGTGCCATCGGCGAGACCATGGCCGTGCTCATGGTCGTGGGTAACGCCCCGGTTATTCCCGACAGCATTGCGAGCCCCATCTCGACGCTCACGAGCCAGATCGCGCTCGACATGAGCTATTCCTCGGGTCTGCACCGCTCGGCGCTGTTCGGCATGGGCGTGGTCCTGTTTATCATCTCCGCCACGCTGGTGGGCATCGTCCGTCTGATTTCCAAGAAGAAGAGGGGGTAGGCTATGTCCGATTCCGTTGACACGACGGTCGATACGACCTCGTCGCGCGAGCGCATCAAGCGTGCCCTTTCCCATGGCAAGAAGGGCCGCATCAACAAGGACCTGTCCAACAAGATCATGCTTGGCGTGTTCCGTGCC
Source organism: uncultured Collinsella sp. (assembly GCA_902405995.1). Classification (GTDB taxonomy): domain Bacteria; phylum Actinomycetota; class Coriobacteriia; order Coriobacteriales; family Coriobacteriaceae; genus Collinsella. The sequence goes on along the minus strand of CABPCG010000013.1, from coordinate 26,101 downwards.
GCGGCATACATCACCACGCTGGTGCTTGTCGCTATCATTGCCTATGTGGTCATTAACGGCCTGCCGCATATCTCGCTCGACTTTATCTTCGGTTGGCCCCAGGGCGTCAACGCCGAGGGCGGAATTTGGCCCACGATCGTCTCGACCGTCTATGTGACGGCGCTCGCCATGCTTATCTGCACGCCGATTGCTGTGCTGGCAGCCGTCTATCTGGCCGAGTACGCCAAGCAGGGCAAGGTCGTCGAGCTCATTCGCTACGCTGCTGACGCTTTGGCCTCGGTGCCCTCCATTGTTATGGGCCTGTTTGGCTACGCCTTGTTTGTCGAGGCCATGGGCCTGGGCCTTTCGATGGTCTCGGCCGCTCTGGCGCTCGCGCTCTTGATGCTTCCCATCGTCATGCGCACCACCGAAGAGGCCATTCGCGCCGTCCCGCGCTATATCCGTTGGGGCGCGTACGGCCTGGGCGCCACCAAGTGGCAGGTTGTCTCCAAGATCGTGCTTCCTTCTGCCTTTGGCCGTATTGCCACGGGCATCGTCCTCGCCATCGGCCGCGCCATTGGCGAGACCGCGGTGGTGCTCTACACCATGGGCCAAGCCATCAATCTACCTATTTCGCCGCTCGATTCCGGCCGCCCCATGACGGTTCACCTGTACCTGCTTGCCAACGACGGCATCAACATGAACGCAGCCTACGGCACCGCGCTCTTGCTGATGGTGATCATTCTGGCCTTCAACCTGTTTGCGCGCTTCCTGTCGCGCAAGCGTCGCTAGTTAAGGAGTCCCATGTCCGTTTATCAGTCCGCTCCCACGCTGGAGCAAGCGGCCATTACGGCCAAGGATTTCAACTTTTGGTACGGTGACTTTCATGCGCTGACGGGGCTTGACCTCAACATCGCCAAAAACGCCATCACCGCCTTCATTGGCCCTTCGGGCTGCGGCAAGTCGACGTTTTTGCGCTGCATCAACCGCATGAATGATTTGATCGAGGGTACGCGCGTCGAGGGCACCATGACGCTCGACGGCAATGATATCTATGCCGAGGGCGTCGACCCGGTCGACCTCCGTCGTCGCGTGGGCATGATCTTTCAGCAGCCCAACCCGTTTCCCAAATCCATCTACGAGAATGTCGCCTTTGGCCCTCGTCTACAGGGCGTGACTAGCAAAAGCGACCTCGATGACATCGTGGAAGAATCGCTCAAGCGCGCCAACCTCTGGAAAGAGGTATCCAATCAGCTCAACAAGGATGGTTTGGCGCTCTCGGGCGGTCAGCAGCAGCGTCTGTGCATCGCGCGCGTGCTTGCGGTGCAACCCGATGTTCTCCTGATGGACGAGCCCTGCTCCGCCATCGACCCCACGTCCGTCTCTAAGGTCGAGGATCTGATGGCCGAGCTGGCGCCCGAGATGACGATCATCATCGTCACGCATTCAATGCAGCAGGCAGCTCGTATCAGCGACTACACCGCATTCTTCTTGCAGGAAGTTGCCGGCGAGCCCGCCACGCTCATCGAGTATGGTCAAACCGACGCGATCTTCACCAGCCCGGTGGACTCGCGGACGGAAGACTATATCACCGGCCGCTTTGGCTGATCGGTGCGACTAGTCCCAAGCCGATCGGACCTAGTCCGGTGCGTATTCACTGTGCGGGCGGCATGACCGCACCCAACTGATTGGAGTGAACCATGCGCAAACTGTTTTCCCGTCAGCTCGTCGAGGCCCGTCACGAGATGCTGAGCATCTATGAGGCCGTCGATCTGGCCCTCCACGATGCCGTGAAGGCCTATGTGACCGATGACCGCAAGCTCGCCACCAAGACCAAGAAGCGCACGCTTTCGATTGACGCGCGCTGCGCCAACCTGGAGGCCGTCTGCTACAACCTGATCGCCACGCAGTCACCGGTCGCCTCCGACTTCCGCCTGCTTCAGACGATCATCTACGTCGACTTTAACCTGCAGCGCATGACCGACAAGGTTCGCCAGATCTGCCGTGCCACGCGCCACATGATCAAAGCCGACATCTCGCTGCCCAAAGAGCTCGTCGGTACGGTCGAGGCCGAGGCCGAGGCCGTCTACCAGGTGTTGGGCTCGTCGCTTTCCGCGCTCGTCACCAATGACATGTCCATCATCTGCAACCTGGCCGTCGAGGACGAGCCAGTGCACGCCGCCTACGAGAAGTTCTTCCGCACCTTTAACCGTATGGATACGGGCGACTTTATGGACGACGACAGCAACTATGACGACCTGCGCCGCGCCATCATGGTTTCGCGCTACCTCGATCGCATCGCTTCCATTTCCATTGATGCCGCTTGCCGTCTGACCTTCCTGTTGACTGGTCAGCGTATGAACGCCGGCGATATCGCCCGTGTGGACGAGGATGAGCTCGAGAGCATGCGCGTGCCTTCGGGCGAGGGTGTTATCATGAGGCCCGCCGTCGACGCGCGTTACGTTGCCAAGGTGCCCGCCAACGAGGTCAGCGAGGGTCTTCGCTACCTGCTCGATCATCTTGAGGACGAGGACGATGGCGAGGACGACGAGGAGTAAGTGACCCCGTTCGTCGAAAGATTGTAAATACCTAAGTGAGCGCGGCCTTGCACATGCGGGACCGCGCTCTTGCGTTAGCATGGGACTACTTGTTTGGCTGTCAGCGGAGGCGATTGGCAATGGATAACTATTTGGACTTGATGCGCGCTCGCCGCGAGCAGATTCTGGAACGTTTTTATGCGGCGCTCGATCGCGCGGGCCGCCCCCACGACGCCGCGCGCCTCATTGCCGTGTCCAAGACCGTTGGTGTCGATGAGACTGTTGCTGCCATCCAGGCGGGGTATCGCCATTTTGCCGAGAACCGCCCGCAGGAGCTGGTTCGCAAGCTCACGGGTCTGGCGGAGCATCCGGAGCTGCCCGAGGTGCGCTTCGATATGATCGGCAACCTGCAGACCAATAAGATCAATGCGGTGCTGGGCTCAGCCGAGCTGATTCACTCGGTGGGTTCGCTGCATCTGGCGCAGGCGATCTCGAGCCGTGCTGTCCGCAAGATTGAGGCAGGCGAGCTCGCCGGCCCCCAGCGTGTGCTCATCGAGGTCAATGTGAGTGGTGAGGAGTCGAAGGGAGGCTTTTCGCCCGATGAGATTCGCGCCGCCGCGGGTGAGCTTGCGGAACTTGAGGGAATTTGCGTACAGGGGCTTATGACTATGGCGCCCCGGGGGAATAAGGATGTGGCACGCCGCACCTTTGCGGGGCTTCGTGAGCTGAGGGATGAGCTGGAGGCGGCGCATCCCGATTTGAACCTGCCTGAGCTTTCCTGCGGCATGAGCGAGGACTTTGAGCCTGCCCTTGAGGAGGGCTCTACGCTCGTTCGCCTGGGCAGGGTAGTATTTAGCCCGGAGTTTGCAGTAAAATAAGGCTCTGAAGTGCGCACTGATTATCGGGGCGCCTGCACTAAACCGCGAGAGGACACAACCATGGGCTTCCTTGACGAGATTAAAAATAAGATGCACCTGGGCGGCCAGCAGGGTTACGACCAGGGTTATGGCCAGGACGACGACTACGGCTACGATGACGGCTATGACGATAGTTATCAGGGCAACGGCTACAGCGGTGCTTCGGGCGAGGGCTTCTACACCCAAGACGAGCCGAGCAACGGCCTGCTTGGTCAGACGCGCCGCGGTGAAGCTGAGTCGGTTGCCGTGTATACGCGCTCCGGTCAGCTGGTCGGCGATGACTCCCGCCATGCTACGACGTATAACCCGCCTTCGCGCTCGCAGGACAGTGTTGCGAGCGGTTATCGTCCTGGTGCCTATGACACGCCGTCGAGCTACGCCGAGAACACCCGCGCCCGTGCCGCCGCTGCACCCGCGCCTGCACCGAGCGATGCCTCGGCCTATGCGAGCAATATCATCAACGCCACGCCGCAACTGCCGGCCTATGTCCTGCGCCCCGAGAGCTATGACGACGTGGAGACCGTGGTGCGCCGCGTTCGCACCAAGCAGCCTGTCGCACTGATTTTTGTGGGCGTACGCACCGAAGTTGCCAAGCGCGTCTTGGACTTCTCTTACGGCTTTGCCTGCGGTCTGGGCGCCACGGTCAAGGAGGTAGGCGACCGCGTGTTCATGGTGCTGCCCGCCGGTTGCGAGGTCAAAGATTCCGATCTCAAGAAGCTTCGTACCGACGGCTACCTTAAGTAAAGACAAGACGAGGAGATTCCCATCAACATCTACACTATCGTCCAGCTGGTCAACACGCTGTTCAACTTCTATTCCACGCTCATTGTCGTCTACTGCTTTATGACGTGGATTCCCATGAAGCAGGGTGGTTTGCTTCAGGATATTGCTGCGGTGCTTGATAGCGTGTGCGGTCCGTGGCTCAACCTGTTCCGTCGTTTCATTCCGCCGATGGGCGGTATCGATTTTTCGCCGGTCGTTGCGATTATTGCGTTGCAGTTGGTGCAGAGGCTGGTTCTGCAGCTTCTTATAGGTATACTCGTATAGAACTGACTTAGTAACTTACGTCGGGCGTGTAGCGCCGAGGCGATGAAAAAGGAGACTTGTTATGGCTATTACCCCTGCAGACATCCAGGCTCAGACTTTCTCTGAGGCCAAGCGTGGCTACGATCCTGCCGAGGTCGACGTTTTCTTGGAGACGCTGTCCTCCGAGGTTGACGCTATGCTCGCTAAGATCGTCGACCTTAAGGGTCGTCTAACTGCTACCGAGCAGCAGCTTGCCGATGCACAGGCTCAGCTTGCCCGGGCTCAGGATGCCACCGCCCAGGCCGTTCCTGCCGCCCCTGTGGCTGCTCCCGCCCCTGACTTCTCCGCTCAGGAGCGCCAGATTTCCGCTGCCCTGATCGCTGCCCAGCAGACCGCTGAGACCATCGTCAACGATGCCAACGAGAACGCTGAGCGTATCCGCAACGAGGCTGACGCTAAGGCCCGCGAGGTTATCCGCCAGGCTCTGACCGAAAAGCAGGCCGAGCTCGAGGAAATCGATCGTCTCAAGGCTTCCCGTGAGGAGTTCAAGGCAGAGTATCTCAAGCTCATCCAGCACTTCATGGACGATGCCCAGAACTCCTTCCCGGCCGACCTCATGGCCTCCACGCCGGTCGGTTCTGCCGCTTCTCCTGCAGTGACTGTTCCCGCCGAGCCGCTGCCCGTCGCTGACCCGGTTGTCCCCGTGGCCGATCCCTTCGCCCCGATCGACAACTTTGCTGCCGACGACCTGGACTAGCATCAGAGCTACAATCTAGTGTCCTTAAGAGGAGCTCGCACCTGCGGGCTCCTTTTTTGTGGCTGTATACGGGTTGGGAAACAAAACGCCGAGCTCTGCATTAGATAGGACAGAACTCGGCGAAGGGCGCGTGGTAAAAGGTAGATTTTAAGGTATGTCTAAAACTACTTGAGGAGGAAGTTGGAGAGGGGAATAGTGCGGGCCTCGCGATGCTCGGGATCGGCGATGTGGTCGGCGGGATAGCCACAGACGAGCATGTGATAGGGATAGACGCACTTGGGCAGATTGAACTGCTCCTGTGCCACCTCAGGCTTAAAATGGCATACCCAGCACGTTCCCAGGCCCTGCTCGGTGGCCTCCATCATCATCTGGTCGCACACGATGGACGTATCGATTTCACTGGAATTCATCTGGTCATACGGGCGCACCCAAGCATCATCGGTAACGCTGCAAATAAGGAAGACAAGCGGAGCTCCAAAGATAGACCCATCACGAGCAAACCGAGGCTGACAAGCAGCAGCCTTCTCCAACAGCTCAGGCGTATCCAGCACCATCACACGGGCTGGATGATTATTACAAGCAGAAGGAGCAATCCGCCCCGCCTCAACAATGGCATCCACTACCGACTGCTCAACAGGACGGTCCTCAAAAGAACGACACGAATACCGACCACGAGCCAGATCCAAATAAGACATACAAGCCCTCCTAAAATTTAAAATCAAACAAACCAAAAGTAACCCAAAGAGTACCCAAAGCAGCAATCAGCCAAACGCTCATCAAGGGCCAAAGTGTCCGAACGGATACCAAAGGTCCCTTCAGCCAAACCCCCGTCGCGCTAAATCTATCAGCCAAAGTTCCCAATGGCGGTACATAAGGGAGCGGGCCCGACCACTAATAACCTTTTGAACGACTCTGCTTGCAGCCGGAGTGAAAAAGGTTATTAGTGGCCGGGCCCGCGACCGGTGGGACATGTACCCCCAATTAACTGTTCTTCATGACAATCGAATCCACGACATCGGCCACATTCTCGCAGCAGTCGGCGCAGTACTCCAGGAAGGCGTACACGTCACGCCAGGCGATGACCTCGAGCGGGTCCTTGCCGTTAACGTGCAGGTTACGCATGGCGTTGATATAGAGCTCGTCGGCCTCGGACTCGATGGTGTTGATCTGGATGACGAGCTCGCGCAGCGTTTTGGACTTGCGGTAGTTAGGCAGCTCGACCATCAGGTCTTTCATGGCGCGGCAGGCGTCGGTCACCTTGTGGGCGATCACGATGGCATCGGGATGGATGCTCTGGATGTTGGTGAAGTAGACGCGCTGCACGACGCCCTCGATGCGGTCGAGCACGGTGTCGAGCGAGCAGCTCATCAGGTCCAGATCCTCGCGCTCAAGCGGGGTGATAAAGGCGGTGAGCAGGGCGTCCTCAAGCTCATGGTGCTTCTTGTCGGCCGCATGCTCGATCGCGTGCATCTTGTCGAGCATATCGTGAATCTTTGCGGGATCGAAGTTCTCGAAAATCTTGGTAAGCAGCTCGGCGGCCTGGACGGCGAGGTCGGCGCAGGCGACGTAGTTGTCAAAGTAGAACGAATCGGGTTTCTTTGCCATGAGTGGGTCCTTTCGAGGCGAAGACGGGTGGGCGAGGTGTTACGGTCCGGATGGACGTTCGGTTTGACTAGATGAACATCATGAACAGCTTGGCCATGACAAAGCTGATGAGTCCGCAGGCGGGGAAGGTGAAGAACCAGGTGAACATCATGTCCTTGACGACGCCGAAGTTGATGGCCGAGAGGCGTTTGACGGCACCGACGCCCATGATGGCGCAGGTCTTGATGTGCGTGGAGGACACGGGGATGCCGGTAAGGGTGGCAAGCAGCAGGTTCGCGGCACCCGCCAGGTCGGCGGAGAAGCCCTGGTACTTTTCGAGCTTGACCATGCTCTGGCCAACGGACTTGATGATGCGCTCGCCGCCCACGCTGGTGCCGATGCCCATGGTGGCCGAGCATAGCAGCATAATCCAGATGGGGATGCCGGCATCGCCGACGCTCGTCTGGCCGCTGGCAAAGGCCACGCCTAAAAAGAGCACGCCGATGAACTTCTGTCCATCCTGCGCGCCGTGCATAAAGCTCATGGCCGCAGCGCTCGCGATCTGAGCGTATTTAAAGAAGACATTGGCACGTCGCCTGTTGGCGGCGGCGAAAAGAATCGAGACGAGCTTGCACAGGACCCAGCCCATGACAAAGCCCAGACCGATGGAGAGCGCCAGGCCGTAGATGACCTTCATCCACTCGTGGACGTTGACGCTGCTCGCACCGCCGAGGGCGATGGCGGCACCGGTCAGGCCGGCGATAAGGCTGTGGCTTTGCGAGGTGGGGATGCCAAAACGCGACGCTGTGGCGCCGTAGACGACGATGGAGAACAGCGCCGCGCATAGACAGGCGAGCGCCATGGTGCTGTTTCCGCCAAAGTCGACAATATGGGAGATGGTGTTGGCGACGCTCGCGTTAAAGTGCGTCATGATGAGCACGCCAAGGAAGTTGAATGCGGCACTCATGAGGATGGCGGCGCGGGCGGGCATGCAACGCGTAGTGACGCAGGTCGCGATGGCGTTGGGTGCGTCGGTCCATCCATTGACGAAGATGGCGCCGAGCGCGAGGATCACGGTGACGGCAAGGACTGGGTTCGACACAAGTTGGCCGAGGAAGGTTGAGAACGTTACGTCCATATATGGGCTTTCTCGAAGTTTGCAGGCACGTTACAGAAACATGATAAATCGTATCACCTCCTGCGGGTTTCTTTACCGAGTTCTGATGGGAGCAGTGAATTTTTTGGCACTAAAATTGAATATTATCCCTGTTGACCGCGGGTGTTCTTTTTGCTAACACGCCATGCGGACACATGCGATCGCTCCGACACCCCAAAACCACAGCCTGTTCGCTTTACAACATGCAAACATGCGTTCGATAATAGGAGGCATGGAATATCGACAGACAGATGGCAAAACTCGGCGCGTGCACAAGCAGTATGTGGACGTCGTGGCTCGCATCCTCGCGGGCGGACAGGTCGTGCCGGTCACCGTCTGCTGGGTCGACGGTCGTTGCTTTACGATTGACGAGATTGTCTCGACCACTGGGTTTGGCCTGACGGTTCACGGCATTCGTACGGCAACCTATAAGGTGCGTTTTGGCGGGCACGCGACCGAGTTGTATCTGGAGGACCAGACGCGCGAGCGGGCGGACGGCTCGCAGGCACACGTGATGCGTTGGTGGGTGTGGGCGTTCGACCGAACACTCGAGGGCGAGCGCCGCAGGTAAGAGCGCACGGCATTCGGGTACAATGGCAGGGATCTTGTCACCTACGGCGCCGTCGCGGTGCTTTTTGAAAGGACGAAATTATGAACGATATCCAGGGCTATCAGAATGGCCCCATCGAGACCGGCGCAAGCCGTGCCAAGGAGATGTCGCCGCGCGCGTACAACCTTGTCATGTCTGCTCTGATCTTTTTGGGCTTTTGCGCCATGGGCGCCGGTGCTTACTTTACGAGCACCATGTCGTTTGCGCGCATGATGATGAGCGGCGCCGCTTTGCCGCTGGTCTTTGGCTCATTTATTTTGACCATCGTCGGCATGGTCATGATGTCGGCTGCTGCCAGCAAACAGTCCGTGGGCCTGTCACTCGTGGGCTACGTGGTCTTTGCGAGCACCTTTGGCCTGACGGCGTCGTTTGGTCTTGCCAACTACGACCTGCCTACCATTAACACCGCCTTTATCGCCACGGCCGCCATCACCTTTGTCTTTGGTGCGCTGGGCGTGACCTTCCCCAAGTTCTTCCAGCGTGTGTATGGCATTGGTTTTGGCATCCTGCTTGCCACGATTCTGGTCGAGATCGTGCTGATGTTCATGGGCGTTTCGCAGTCCATCACCGACCTGATCGTGATCGTGGTGTTCGCCGGCTTCATCGGCTACGACACCTATGTGGCAACGACGGTGCCGCCCACGCTGCCCAACGCCGTGCTCATGGCATCCAACCTGTTCGTGGACATCATCAACGTGTTCCTGCGCATTCTGAACATCCTCGGCCGTCGCGATTAAAGCGCGGCATTGCGATGCTTCCTGCCGGACGCGGTAAAACGATGTGAAAGGCGGTCCTTCGGGGCCGTCTTTTTTGTACGCGGCGGGGTATCATGGATGGGAAAAGCCGATAGCGGCAGCGACAGGAAAGGTGGCCACGTATGGCAGACGTCGACAACAGGAACCGTAACCGCAGGTCCAACCGAGCGGGTCAGCCCAATCCCAAGCGCGAGGCCCGTGCCAAGGCCGCCGAACGTCACGTGGCAACTGTGTCCGAAGCGTGCGCCAAGGATATCGAGCGTTCGCTTGCCGGTGTTCGCGAGTTTGACGGTATGCCTGCCGGCTTTGTCGCGGCGATGAAGGCCAAGGTTCAGAGTGCTGTGGCCGCCGAAGAGCAGGTCGCCGAGGACGTCGAGAACGCGGAGACTGCCGAGGTCGAGGCGGCGCCCGAGACCGAGGCGGCGCCCGAGCCCGTCGAGGAGCCTGCCGAGGAAATCGCCGAAGCTGAGTCCGCGCCTGCTGAGGAGCCCGCTCCGGTCCTGCCCGAGGTCACTGTGCTTGATGCCTCCGCCACGCAGGCAATCCTCGATAACGGTCGCGGCTATGCGCAGTTCTGCGACATGGCCGTGCTCGCCTTTGCCTCGTTTACCAATCCGGGCGGTGGATATATTCAGGGTTATCTGGGCCAGGAGGCCACGCTGTGCGCCGATTCGTATCTGTACAACGTTCTCGATAAGCAGCGTAAGTGGTACGGCGAGAACCGTCGCCGCAACATCAACTGCGAGCTCTATCGTAACCGCGCCCTGGTGGTGCCTGCGGTGCGCTTCAACCGCAACCACGTGCATGCATACGCCGACGTGATCGTGGCCGCCGCGCCCAACGTTAGGCGCGCCCGCCAGGAGTATCGCGTGAGCGACGATGCTCTGCTGGATGCCCTGCGCGACCGCATTCGCTTTGTGCTCGCCATCTGCGATGAGCTTGGTCGCGAGAAGCTCGTGCTGGGTGCTTGGGGCTGCGACAACAACGGCTTTGATGCCGAGGCCGTGGCCGAGCTCTTCCGCAAGGAGCTCGCGTCGGGCGACTTCAAGGTCAAGCAGGTCTTCTTTGCCGTGCCCTCTACGCGCTGGGACGAGGACTTCGCCAAGTTCGAGCACGTGCTGGCAAACTTCCCCGTGCGCAACGAGGAGTCCTATGCTCAGGTTGCCGCCCGCACCGCAGCCGCCCGTGCCGCCGAGCAGGCTCAGGCCGCTGCCGAGGATGACGAGGATGACGACGACTGGCGCAAGTACCTGTAAACGGTGCGCGTGATGCGATATACCGAGCCGACGGGGGCTGCTCCCGTCGGCTTTTTATTGAGTGGGGAGCTTACGATGAAAAACGTTCTATGCTTTGGTGACAGCAACACCTATGGTTACGATCCGGCGGGCATGCGCGACGGCACCGCGGTGCGCTATGCGCAGGATGTGCGCTGGTGTGGCGTGGTCCAACGTGACTTAGGCGAGGGCTGGCATGTAATTGAAGAAGGCCTCAACGGCCGCACGACGGTACGCGACGACATGTGCCATCTGGACACTAACCTCAACGGCATTCGCGCGCTTCCGATGCTGCTCGAGGCCCATAAGCCGCTGGACGCCATTGTGATCATGCTGGGCACCAACGACTGTAAGACGGTCTTTAACGTGACAGCTTCCGATATCGCCCGTGGCGCCATGGCGCTGATTCGCGCCGTCCGCGCGTTTCCGTGGACCGACGCTGCGCCTTGCCCGCGCATCCTGCTGATGGCTCCTATCAAGATCAAGCCGCAGATCGCCGATGTATATATGACCGATTTTGACGAGCGTTCCGTCGAGGCATCTGAACATTTTGGCGAGTACTATGCGCACGTGGCCGAGCAGTTTGGCTGCGACTTTTTGAATGCCGCCGAGTTTGCCGAGCCGGGCGATATCGACTATCTGCATATGATGCCCGAAAGCCACGAGAGCTTGGGACATGCCGTGGCAGCCAAGCTCCAAGAGATGCTCGGTGAGTAGCGCGACCCCAAGCCACCGCAAAGGGACGCAGTTCATTTGTGGTGGTTTTGCCCGGGTAAACGAACGGATTGGCTGCCATATGGGCATGGACGAGCTCATCGACCTCTTTGCCGAGGGCGATGAGCTCGTCTCCAATACCGCTTTTGAGGATTTGGATCTTGCCTACGACGTGGCGAACGGCGCGACCTTCGATGGCGTTGTGTTCCGATCTTGCGAGTTCGATAGCGTTGACTGGAGCGGCTCGACGTTTCGCGACGTGGTGTTTCGCGGTTGCCGCTTTATCCGCTGCAACATGGAAGGCTGCTGGCTCAGCCGCTGTGACTTCGTTGACTGCTCGGCACCGGGACTCAACTTGCTCAAGGCGCGCCTGTCGAGCGTGTCGTTTGGATCGTGCGATTTGAGCTATGCGAACCTTTCGGAGGGACGCATTGGCCCTATGACAGCATGCGATACACGTCTGAGAGAGGCTGCGTTTCAGGGTGCCAAGCTGGGTCAGATACGCCTGGATGGCTGTGACCTGACGCGTGTTGATGTGTTCAAGACGTCGCTTTCCGGCGTTGATGTGTCGCGCTGTACATTTGCAGCGCCCGTTGTTTCGGTCGATTACCATGAGTTGCGTGGCTTGACGGTCAATGCCGAGCAGGCGCTGGCACTCTCGGGTTTGTTGGGAATTCAACTCGCCGACGAATAGGCGCTCTGGTCCTTTGCTCGACCGCTATCTAAAATCAAACCGTCGCAACATTTAATGATTTTTTGCGTTTGCACGATTTTCATCGAATGTTGCGACGGTTTTTGGTGCAAGGTAGCCTGTCTCTTTTTGGCAGGTTACTGGCTATTTAGTACTGCCACATGTGGTTGACAGGGCCGGAGCCTTTGCCCATGTTCAGGCCGGCGGCCAGAGCGCCTGTCAGGTATGCCTTGCCCGCATTGACGGCATCGGCAAGATCCATGCCCTGGGCCAGCGCGCAGGCGATGGCGGACGAAAGCGTGCAGCCGGTGCCGTGTGTGTTGTCGGTCTCGATGCGCTTGTGGCGGAACCACGTGGTGAGCGGATCGCCCAGATGGTTGCCCTCGTCATCGAGTGGCGCGGGTTCGGCCAATACATCGTTGGCCTCGTTGACAAGATGCCCACCCTTAACGAGGGATGCGCAACCAAAGCGGCGGGTGAGGAGCATGGCAGCATTTTGCTGTGTGCGCTCGGAGTCGACCTCGTAGTCAAGCAGGGCCATGGCCTCGGGAATATTGGGCGTGATGACGGTTGCTAGTGGGAACAGGCGGCGGGTGAGCGCCTCGGCGGCATCTTCGGCAATCAGCCGTGCGCCCGAGGTGGCTACCATGACGGGGTCGACGACCACGTTTGTCGCGTTCCAGGCGCTCAGGCGGTCGGCGATAACCTCGATAATCTCGGCAGAGGAAACCATGCCGATCTTGACGGCGCTGGGGCGGATATCGTCAAATACGGCGTCGATCTGCGCAGCGACGATATCAGGGGAGATATTCTGCACGGCGGTGACACCGAGCGTGTTTTGTGCGGTGATGGCGGTGATGGCCGTCTCGGCATACAGGCGGTGCGCCGTGATGGTCTTGATGTCGGCCTGAATGCCGGCGCCACCGCTGGAATCGGATCCTGCGATGGATAGAACGGCAGGTACCTTACTGCGATCCATGTTTGCTCCCTTGTTCGGTCGGAATCAAATGGGTCTTTAAGCCAGCATTATAAAGATGCCCGGGCCGACTCTATGTCGAACCCGGGCGGGCGATGCAATCTTTACGCAAATGTAAGCAAATGTTCACACGTCAACAATTGACGAACACCATGTTACCGATTGTGGCTCCGGTGACGAGTTAGTCCTCCATGCCGAGGTCGATCGTCGTGCCTTCGAACACCTTGTTAACGGTGCGGACGGCGCACATCTTGCCGCACATGGTGCAGGTGCCCTCGGTGGCGGCGGGGGATTCTTCGTAGCGTTTCTTGCCGGTGACCGGGTCGAGAGCACACTTCCACATGGCATCCCAGTCGAGCTTGCGGCGTGCCTGGCCCATCTTGTCGTCCATGTCGCGGGCGTGCGGCACCTTCTTGGCGATATCGGCGGCGTGCGCGGCAATCTTAGTGGCCATGAGGCCATCGAGCACGTCCTGGGCGTTGGGCAGGCACAGGTGCTCGGCCGGCGTCACGTAGCACAGGAAGTCGGCACCGGAGCTGGCGGAGATGGCGCCGCCGATGGCAGCGGTGATGTGGTCGTAACCCACGCCGATATCGGTCACCAGCGGCCCGAGCACATAGAACGGGGCATTGTGGCACAGGCGCTTCTGCAGTTTCATGTTGGCGGCGATCTCGTCGAGCGCCATGTGACCCGGGCCCTCGACCATGACCTGGACGCCGGCGGCCCAAGCGCGCTTGCACAGCTTGCCCAGCTCGATCATCTCAGCGGTCTCGGTGGCATCGTTGGAGTCGTAGAGGCAGCCCGGGCGGCAGGAGTCGCCGAGCGAAATCGTCACGTCGTACTCGTGGCAAATCTCGAGCAGCTCGTCAAAGTACTCGTAGAAGGGGTTTTCGTTGCCGGTGACCTCCATCCAGCCAAACAGCAGCGAGCCGCCGCGACTGACGATGTTCATCAGGCGGCCGGTCTCCTTAAAGGTCTTGGTGACCGACTTGTTGATGCCGCAGTGGATGGTCATAAAGTCCACGCCGTCCTCGGCGTGCGCGCGCACGACCTCGAACAGGTCATCCTTGGTAAGCTTGACCAGCGGCTTTTCCATGTAGCCGATGGCGTCGTACATGGGGACGGTGCCCACCATGAGCGGCGTCTCGTCGATGAGCTGCTGGCGGAACTGGCGCGTCTTGCCCGAGTTGGAAAGGTCCATGATGGCGTCGGCGCCAAAGTCCTCGGCGATCTTGACCTTCTTCCATTCCTCGGCGGCATCGGCTTTATCGCCCGAGATGCCCAGGTTGACGTTGACCTTAGTAGACAGGCCCTCGCCGACACCAAAGGCGCGCATGCCTTTTTTGATGTGCACGATGTTGGCGGGAATGGCGATGCGGCCGTCGGCCACGCGCTCGCGGATGTACTCGGGGTCGCGATGCTCGCGCTCGGCGACTTCCTTCATCTGCGGCGTGATCTGCCCGGCGCGGGCGAAGTCGATTTGCGTGACGAGCTTGGGCTCGGTCTGTGTGCTCATTGGCACGGCTCCCTTCGTTGGCATTACCCATATCAGGTTTGCGGGTCAGGGCGGGCGCGCCCAGTCTCAGCCTGCCGTCCTGTCCTGCAAGCTCCCCGTTTATGTAATGGGCTCAAGTATAGCTCGAATGGGTACGATTGGCCTAACGAGCGTGCCTGTGGGGAGGCGAACATGGAAGACAAGCATCTATATCGAGAGACGCAATGGGATGTATCGGCCGAGGAAAGCCGTGCGCACCATGGCCTTGTCGCGATTGGTTTTGCGGTGCTTGCCGTGCTGGTGATTGCCTTTTGTATCTGGACGTTTGGCGGTCACGGCGGCGCTGCATGGGAGTTCGAGGCCGACGATGCCCTGCCGATCATGACAGTGAAGGTTACGGGCGGCAATACCGTTGCCGCGCCGGGCGACTATTGGTATTCGCGCGATGGATTTGTCCAGCTTCAGCTGAGCGGTGGGTCTATTCCTGGTGAGGAAATCGAACGCGTGACGTATGATGCGGCGCTCAAAACGCTGACGGTGAAGCTCAAGAATCAGGGCGACGTGCCTACGACTATGGATATCGCGCTGACGGAATGGCGCTTGGAGCCCCCGACGGGTGTTGCGGTGTCCGAGGTGGAGCATGTCAAGATTACCTATCAGGACGGCTCGACAAACGAAGTTGCCAAAGCCGACGGCTTGGCGGAATAGACGCCGTGCCTGGGCAGCACATTCAAAAGTAGCGGTGGTCCTACAAGGTCTGTTCGTTCAGGAAGACCAAAGTGTTCTTATTTGAAAGCTCGGGAAAGTGACGATAACCAACGTCAAACGCGGTGAGCCCGCTTACATCCTCGAGCTTGTTTTCTGCCATCCAGCGCACCATGGAACCACGTGCCTTTTTGCTGGCGGTCGAGCGCTGGATGGGCTTGCCGTTGCGGATGCCTTCGCCAAAGAGGCACGTGACGACCGTGGCGTCGCCCGCGAGATGGGGCAGAACGGCTTTGGCGTACTCTACGCTGGCGAGGTTGACGATCGTGGTGTTTGAGCCTGCCGGGGCGATAGCCCGCGCGAGCTTGTCGCTCCAAAACGCATAGAGGTCTCGGGCATCGTCAACGGCGAGCTTCGCGCCCATCTCCAGCCGATATGGTTCGACGGCATGAAAGGGGCGAACGCACCCGTAGAGGCCAGAGAGGATCCACAGGTGGCTTTGCAGCCATGCGAACTGCGCGGAATCCATCACCTCGGGCGCCATGCTCTGGTATTGAATGCCGTGGTAGGACATGACGGCAGGGGAGAGGTGACAGGCGAGTGCGGGATTGTCGAGATCGCCGTTTTTCAGGATGGGCCCGAACTCATGCAGGGTGTTGAGGCAAGGCCCCAGCAGTTTGTCACTCACGTTCCATAGCGCCTGCAGGCCGCCGCTGCCTTCATTCCGCTCGATATCTAGCAGTGCGCGGTGGAGGCGAGCCGTCTCGCGCGCAAAGGGTGGGATGCCCAGGACTTCAAAAGCATCTTGGGCCGCGCGCATCTGCTTGGCGGGCGAAATGACGACCTGCAGCATGGACTCTCCTCTGCCAAAAAGGAAGTTGCGGTGGAATACGGTCTGTTTTGGCCGTTTATGGGCCAGGTTAGTCTGTATTTCACCGCAACTGATGAAGGGTTGGTTACGCGCGCTCGATGAAGGCCTTGTAGCCGCGATAGGCCTCGTAGATATCGGCCTTGTTAGCGACCTCCCACAGGGCGTGCATGGACAGGACGGCAACGCCAGAGTCGATGACGTTCATGCCGTACTTAGCCATGATGTATGCGATGGTGCCGCCGCCGCCCGCGTTGACGCGACCGAGCTCGCAGGTCTGGAAGTCCACGCCGGCCTCGTCCATGATGTCGCGGATGAGGGCCACATACTCGGCGTCGGCGTCGTTAGAGCCGCCCTTGCCGCGGCTGCCCGTGTACTTGTTAAAGCACAGGCCGCGACCCATAAAGGCTGCGTTCTTGGTTTCGAACTTGCCGGCGTAGCCCGGGTCGAAGCCGGCGGACACGTCGGAGGAGAGCATGCGGCTGCGGGCGAGCGCGCGGCGCAGGGCCAGCGGGCTATCCTCGCCGGCGAGCGTCATGATCTCGGCGACGGTGTTCTCGAAGAAGCGGCTCGTCATGCCGGTGGCACCTACGGAACCGATCTCCTCCTTGTCGACGATGAGTGTGATGCTCGTGCGCTCCACGTTGGCGACGTTGATCTGGGCGAGCATGGACGGATAGGCGCAGACACGGTCGTCGTGGCCATAGCCCAGAATCATGGAGCGGTCGAGGCCCATGTCACGGGCGGGGCCGGCGGGCACGACCTCGATCTCGGCGGAGAGGAAGTCCTCCTCCTCGACGTCGTACTGCTCCTTGAGGATATCCAGGAACATCTGCTTGACGGGCTCCTTGGGAGCGTCCTTGTCGTCCTCGTCAAACTTGACGGGGCGGCCGCCCACGATCACGTCGAGGATCTCGGCGTCGACGGCGTCCTTGGCGGGCTTGGCCATCTGCTCGCTCGAGAGGTGGATCAGCAGGTCGGAGATGGTAAAGACCGGGTCGTCGGCCTTGTCACCGATGTTGATGTCGACGGTGGTGCCGTCCTTTTTGCAGATGACGCCCACGAGTGCGAGCGGGGAAGCGACCCAGTGGTAGCTCTTGACGCCGCCATAGTAGTGCGTGTCGAGATAAGCCATGTCGCCGGCCTCGAAGGCGGGGTTCTGCTTGAGGTCCAGGCGCGGCGAGTCCACGTGGGCGCCCAGGATGTTAAAGCCCTGCTCGAGCGGGGCGGTGCCCAGGTTGACGAGCATGAGGTCCTTGCCGTGGTTGGCGGCGTACACCTTGTCGCCGGCCTTGAGCGCGCGGCCCTCGGCGATCACGGTCTCCAGATTGACGTAGCCCGCCTCCTCGGCCATCTTGATACCGGCCTTGACGCACAGGCGCTCGGTCTTGTTCTCACTCAAAAACTGCTTATAGCCGCGGCAAAGCTCCTCGAGCTCCTCGATCTGCTGTGGCGTGTACTTTTTCCATGCGCTGGGACGCTCCATGACGCAGGCTCCTTTCGGATCGATCGTGCTGGTTGATGTACCGTGAGCCATCGTATCACGCGCGGGCCCGCGGCGGCAGGGAAGCCTGATGTGCGGTGGCCGCGGGGCGGGGAGCGTGTAAACTGGTGTGAGCAAACCGTGCCCAGCCCAAAGCGAGGTATTCAATATGTCTGAAAAGCGCCGTACCTTTGCCGTCATCGACGGCAACTCGCTCATGCATCGCGCCTTCCACGCCGTGCCGCCGACCATGAACGCGCCGGACGGTCGCCCCACCAACGCGATCTTTGGTTTTCTGAACATGTTCCTCAAGATGATCGATGCCTTTAATCCCGACGGCGTTGTCGTGGCGTTTGACAAGGGCAAGCCGCGCGTGCGTATGGAGATGCTGCCGCAGTACAAGGCGCAGCGCCCGCCCATGGACCCCGACCTGCACGCGCAGTTCCCCATGATCAAGGAGCTGCTCGCCGCGCTCAACGTGCCCATTTTGCAGTCCGAGGGCTGGGAAGGCGACGATATCCTGGGAACCATGGCGCGCCTGGGCGAGGAGGCCGGCTGCGACATGCTGCTGGTGACCGGCGACCGCGACATGTATCAGCTCGTGACCGAGCACGTCAACGTGGTCTCGACTCGCAAGGGCCTGTCCGACGTGGCGATCATGACGCCCGAGAGCGTGGACGACCTGTATCACGGCATCACGCCGGCGCTCGTGCCCGATTTTTACGGTCTGAAGGGCGATACGTCGGACAACATTCCCGGCGTACCGGGCATCGGCCCCAAAAAGGCGAGTGCGCTCATCGCGCAGTACGGCAGCCTTGACGAGGTCATCGCGCATGCTGACGAGGTCAAGGGCAAGATGGGAGAAAACCTGCGCGCACACATCGACGACGCGCTGCTGAGCCGTAAGGTGGCGACCATCCGCACCGATGCACCCGTTGAGCTCGATTTTGAGGCGACGTCCTTCCCAGCGTTTTCCGCCGATGAGGTTTCCGCGGCGCTGGGCACGCTTGGTATCACCGCCATGCAGAACCGTTTCTTGGCGCTGATCGGCGGCGAGGGCGGGGCAGCTGCCAGCACGTTTGAGATTCCCGCCGTTTTGCGCGCAGCCGCCGGCGATGCTGGCGCGCTTGGTGCCGTTGCGGCTGAGGTCTCCCGCGTGATTGATGCCGGCGAGTGGGTCGCCGCCGTGGTGGACGATGACAAGGAAGAGGGCGCGCTCTTTGGGCTGACGCGCACGCTGTGGTTGGCGACGTCCAAGGGCCTGTTTGCGCTCGAGGAGGGCGACAGCGGTGCGGCGGCTGAGGTTGAGGGCTTCAACTTCGCCCACGGCGTGATTGCCGGCGTGCTCGCGCGTCTGTTTATGGAAGGCCGTGTGGCGAGCCCGGATATGAAGGCGCTTCTGCATGAGCTTTCGCCCATCGATTCTTCTGAGCTCGAGCTCATGGATCCGCTGGCAGTCGATTCCACGCGCATCTTCGATACCGTTGTTGCCGCCTACCTGTTGGATTCCGACCGCTCCGAGTTTGACGAGGTGTATCTGGCCGATACGTATCTGCAGATGGCGCTGCCTGCGGCGCGCGGCGCAGAGGGTGCTGGCGAGGACGCTCCTGCGCCCGCCGCTCGCACGGCGGCCTTGACGCTGGCGCTGGTTGCACCGCTGCGTGACCGCATGGCCCGCGAGAACGCCGCCAACGTGTTCGATGGGATCGAGATGCCGCTCGTGCCGGTGCTTGCCAAGATGGAGCGCGCGGGCATGCTCGTGGACCCCGACCGCCTGCACAGTCTGTCCGAGGGCCTGGCGACCCAGATTGCCGATGTCGAGCGCAGCATTCGCGACCTGGCCGGCGACGAGACCTTTAACATCGGCAGCCCCATGCAACTCTCGCACGTGCTGTTTGATGTTATGGGACTTCCGACCAAGGGCCTCAAAAAGACCAAGCGCGGCTACTATTCGACCAACGCCAAGGTGCTGAGCGACCTTGCCCGCGACCACGAGATCGTGCGCCTGATTTTGGACTGGCGTGAGAAGTCCAAGATTAAGTCGACCTATCTGGACACGCTGGGCCCGCTGCGCCGTGGTGACGGGCGTGTGCACACCACGTACAACCAGACCATCACCGCGACGGGGCGTTTGTCTTCGAGCGACCCCAATCTGCAAAACATTCCGACGCGCTCGGAGCTGGGGCGTACCGTCAAGACGGCGTTCTCGGCGGGCGAGGGCAGCGTCTTTTTGGCGGTGGACTACTCGCAGATCGAGCTGCGCCTGCTCGCGCATCTTTCGGGTGACGAGCACCTGGTGCGCGCCTTCAACGAGGGCGAGGACTTCCATGCCGAGACGGCCGCGCGCGTGTTTGGCGTGCCGGTGTCCGAGGTGACGCCCGACCTGCGCAGCCGCGCCAAGGCCGTGAACTTTGGCATCGTGTATGGTCAGCAGGCTTACGGCCTATCGCAGTCGTTGCATATCTCGATGGCCGAGGCACGCGACATGATCGACCGCTACTACGAGGCCTACCCGGGTGTGCGTACGTTCCTCGACAACGTGGTGGCACGTGCCAAGCAGACGGGCTACGCTGAGACCATGTACGGCCGCCGTCGCCACATTCCGGAGCTTAAGGCCAAAAATCCGCAGCTTCGCGGCTTTGGCGAGCGCACGGCCATGAACCACCCCATGCAGGGCACCGCGGCCGACATCATCAAGATCGCGATGGCCCGCGTGAGTCGCCGTCTGGAAGAAGAGGGCTTTGCCGCCCACATGATCCTGCAGGTACACGACGAACTGGACTTTGAGTGCCCCGGCAACGAAGTCGAGCGCCTCACCGCCATGGTCCAAGACGTCATGGAGCACGTGGTAGAGCTCCGCGTACCGCTGATCGCCGAAGCTTCGACTGGAGTGACCTGGGCAGACGCCAAGTAAGGGCACGACCACAATTCCAAAGTAATACAAAACCAGAAGGACGCCCCTCATCAACAAGGAGCGTCCTTCGTTCAATAAATATCAGTCAAAGTATCTAGGCGCCAAGATGCCATCCGGGCGGCAAGCAAGTCAACGTAGCCATGCCCGGGGCCGGCCGTTTGATTTTTGTAGATTCCGCACGAGCCGAAGAGCACTTAATGTGCTCTTCGAGCGAGCCCAGGACCTGACCGAACAAAAATCAAACGGCCGGCCCCGGGCATGGCGGCGAGTTTAACGAGCCGCCAGGATGGCGTCGATGAGCGTCAGTACGCCCCCGTCGTTGTTGCTCGGAATGCGCCACTTGGCATGCGCGTTCATGTGCTCCTCGGCATTGTCCACGATAAAGCTATGCCCGACGCGCTCGAGCATGGGAATATCGTTGTAGGTGTCGCCCACGGCGGCGGCGTCGGCGATATCGATGCCCAGGTGGTCGCACAGGTGCGCGACGCCCGACCCCTTGTCGACGCCCAGGTTCATGAAGTCGATCCACTCGCGCCCGGCGTTGGTGACGTAGAGCTTGTCCGAGAACTCGGGGCTGTAGTCCTCGCGAAACGCTGGCTCGGCATCGTAGGCGGGGAAGAAGATCGAAATCTTGTTGGACTCGATATCAAGGCCCTCAAAGCTATCGACGTAGTTGATCGTGTTGTAGTACACGCTGATCTCGTCGTGGTACTGATGGTCGCGGGCGAGCACATAGAACTCGTCGTAGCAGCACAAGACGGGAACGGCACGCGGGTCCTCCGAGGCACGGGCGAGCACCTGCTGATACAGCGCCACATCGATGTTGCTCTTATAGATATAGCTGCCGCGATAGATGACGCAGGCTCCGTTGTCGGGACAAAAAGCAAGGCGGTTCTTAATGCTCTCGAACATTTCCTCGAGTTTGGGGGCGGGGCGTCCGCTGGCGGGGCAGAATACAATGCCTGCGTCGGCGAGCTTGTCCAGGCGCTCATCAAGACCCTGCGGCAACACGCGCTTGTCGGTGAGCAGCGTCTTGTCCATGTCGACGGCGAGAATCTTAATGCTTCCGATATTGGTGTCCGATTCGTAAGTTTGCATAAAAGCGCGCCTTTCGTTTCGAAATTGTTTCAGACGTTATAACCATCAACCAGTAACTGAGCGTATTGTCGCAGGAACGGAGCGTATTTGCACCACGCTTCACAAAGTAATGAAAAAACTTTTCAGAAATTTGAATTTGTCGCTTGTACAGCAGGCACTTTAGCGTAATATAGCGACCATCGAAAACGGAGACGGAAAAACAACCGCTTACCGAGGAAAAGGTACCGTTTACGATATTAGAATTGCGCCCGGCGATAGGTGAAAGGAGAGGCAGATGCAGTTCGTAAAGATTATCACTACTGCAGACAATGCCATCCGACGCCAGCGCGCAATTTCCCGACGACGATAACAATCGTCTCTGTCCGCATGGGGCTAAATGCCCCAACAGAGTCATTTTGAGGTCGTTGGGTTTTAGCACGACATTGCTGCATGTTTCTAGGGCATGTATGTGCTGATTTTTGCTATTTAACCTGATATTGCGCGGTTTTTTGACCTCGAAATGACTTGCAACTGACCGATGTTCTAACTAGCTACCAAGGGCGAAAGGAAACAGCCATGAGCAAGGAAAAAGTCGTTCTCGCATATTCCGGTGGTCTTGATACATCCGTATGTGTCAAGTGGCTCCAGGACGAGAAGAATCTCGATGTCGTTTGCGTCTGCGGCAACGTGGGCCAGGAGGAGACCGGCTTGGATGCCAAGAAGCAGAAGGCGCTTGACCTGGGCGTTCTCGATTGCCAGGTGCTCGACCTGCGCGACGAGTTCTCCGATGAGTTCCTGACTAAGGCCATCGCCGCAAACTCCATGTACGAGAACAAGTACCCGCTGCTCTCCGCGCTGTCTCGCCCGCTGCTCGCCAAGAAGCTTGTCGAGGTCGCTCACGAGTTTGGCGCGACCTACGTCGCCCACGGCTGCACCGGCAAGGGTAACGACCAGGTTCGTTTTGAGGCTGCCGTCAAGGCCCTCGACCCCAAGCTTAAGGTTATCGCCCCGGTTCGCGAGTGGGATCTGAAGTGCCGTCCCGATGAGGTTGCCTATGCTCACGCCCACAACGTGCCGGTTCCCGAGGGCGCCAACGACAACCCCTATTCCATCGACGACAACCTGTGGGGTCGCGCCATCGAGTGCGGTCACCTGGAGGATCCCTGGAACGAGCCGCTCGACGACGCCTGGGTTATGACCAAGAACCCCGAGGACACGCCGGACACCCCGACCTACACCGAGATTGAGTTTGAGGCGGGCAAGCCCGTCGCCGTCGATGGCAAGAAGATGAAACTCTCCGAGATCGTCATCGCCCTCAACAAGATTTCGGGTGACAACGGCTTTGGCCGTCTCGACCTGGTCGAGGATCGTCTGGTGGGCCTCAAGAGTCGCGAGTGCTACGAGGTTCCTGGCGCCCTGACGCTCATCACCGCCCACAAGGCGCTCGAGGACGTCTGCGTCGAGGGCGACCTGCTCAAGACCAAGATTAAGCTCGAGCAGGATTGGGCCACCGCCGTGTACAACGGCCAGTGGTACAGCCCGCTCAAAAACGCGCTTGATGCCTTTATGGCCGACACCCAGAAGTTCGTGACCGGCACCGTCCGTCTGAAGTTCTTTAAGGGCAACTGCCATGTCGTCGGCCGCAAGAGCCCCTTCAGCCTCTACGACTACGGTCTGGCTACCTACGACCGCGACACCACGTTTGACGAGAAGGCCAGCGCCGGCTTTATCGAGATCGATACGCTGTCGCTCAAGACGTGGGCAAAGGTCCAGGGCCCCAGCTCTGCTGCCGCCCAGGCCTAGCGCCTCCTTCCCTTGGTATCCGCGCGGCCCATCCGCGTGATACATAACGGGCGCACGGGGTCCCTACCTTTCGTTATGCTTGCTGACACTTCTTAACATCGGTGGCCCCTACGTTCCGCCCGCATATATGATGCCGCGTCTGCGGCTGAGTCCGAGCCCCGCCGGGGTTGTCCGGCGGGGCTCCTTCTATCAATTTGGCGGCTCTGCGCCTATATATATGAGGAGTATCCATTATGTTCAATGCTATCGCGCATGCTTTACTTGCTCTCGCGCCCGAGTTCGATGCTGCAAGGGTCGAGGACGTCCCTATGAGCCTGAAGGCCTGGAGCGATGGTTCGCAGGGCAACATCCGGAGGGAGACGTTGGGCGCCAAGTGCATGGCGCGTCACTTCTTTGCAAATTAGCTACATGGCTCCGCACACGGTGGGGAATGTGTAAAACTAGCGGTTGAAAAATCGCTTTAGCGATATGGCGCATTGCTTTGGGCGCTTGTTTTGGTATTTGGAGAAAGGGGACGGTTCCATGGCTCTTTGGGGCGGTCGTTTTGAGGCAGGCGTGGCCGAGGTCACGCAGGAGTTTGGCGCGTCGCTGCCGGTCGACAAACATCTCTATAAGCAGGATATCGCCGGCTCTAAGGCGCATGCCAAAATGCTGGCGGCCCAGGGCATCATCAGTGCCGAGGACGAGCAGGCGATTGCCAAGGGCCTGACCGGAATCGAACAGGATATCGATGCCGGCAACTTCACCTTCGACATCAACGACGAAGACATTCATATGTCCATCGAAAGCGAGCTGACGCGTCGTATCGGCGAGGCTGGCAAGCGCTTGCATACTGGGCGTTCGCGCAACGACCAGGTGGCGACCGATACGCGCCTGGGCGTCAAGGCGCTGGCCAAGGAGCTCATGGAGGCCAATCTTGAGCTGCGCCATGTGCTGGTGGATGCGGCCAAGAAGTACGACAAGGTGATTCTGCCGGGCTACACGCATATGCAGCACGCTCAGCCCGTGCTGCTCTCGCATCATCTGCTGGCGTATTCCTGGATGTTCGCGCGCGACTTTACGCGCCTGAAGGCCGCCTTTGATGCCGCCGACAACTGCCCGCTGGGTGCTGCCGCGCTTGCCGGTACGAGCTATCCGCTCGATCGCCAGATGACGGCTGCCGAACTTGGCTTTGCGGGCGTGATTCCCAACTCGCTCGATGCGGTTTCCGACCGTGATTTCTTGCTCGATCTGCATTACGCCGGATCCGTCATGGCGATGCACCTGTCGCGTCTTTCCGAGGAGATCGTGCTGTGGTCGAGCTCCGAATTTGGCTTTATCACGCTTTCAGACTCCTACTCCACCGGCTCGTCCATCATGCCGCAGAAGAAGAACCCCGACTTTGCTGAGCTTATCCGCGGCAAGAGCGGTCGCGTGTACGGCAACCTGGTGCAGCTGCTCGTGACCATGAAGGGCCTGCCGCTTGCTTATAACAAGGACTTGCAGGAGGACAAGGAGGGTGCGCTCGATACCGCTCACACGCTCATGCAGTGCCTGTCGGTTATGGCCGGTATGATTTCGACTTGGACCGTCAACGAGGACGCAATGGCGCGCGAGTGCGGCGTGGGGCACCTTGCCGCCACCGACGTTGCCGACTACCTGGCTAAGCGCGGCTTGCCATTCCGCGAGGCGCACGCTGTGGTGGGGCACCTGGTCCTGATGTGTGAGAAGCGCGGCTGCAATCTTGAGGACCTGCCGTTTGAGGTGTTTCAGGAGGCAAGCCCGCTCTTTGAGCGCGACATTACCGAGGCGCTCGACATCCCGTCGATTGTCGCCGCGCGCACGACCGAGGGTGGTACCGCCCCTGCTGCCGTTGCCGTGCAGTTGGGAAGCGCCGAGGCGCAGCTCGCGGCCGACGAAGGCACGTTTGGATCGCTGACCAAGGTCGTCGAGATGGGTCACGGGGCAAAGTAGGGGTTTGGCTGAAGCCGTTTTGGCCATGTATTGATAAATCGGTTTTGCTTTACGGACGTCTGCTGATGTGGGCGTCCGTATTTTGTTGCTATGGGGGAGAGGCTTGTCGAGAACTTCTGTAGGACCTTTGGGCAGGTTGTGAAGGGGGTACGTTCGCGGGTGGCAACCGACCGTCTGCTCTGTTCGATGCGGTTGATGGGCGGTCGGATGGTACTCTAATCGGGCTTCAAAACAGAAGTGACACATATGGAGCGCTTTAATAAATAATAACGCTTCAATAAACGGCTTTTTGTTTAACTGCAGCTAGAACTCTGTTACGATGCAGTCCAGGCGGGTGCCGGAATGGGACTTGGGCACGCGCGAACCTACTTGAAAGGCTACCTTATGGCTATCGAGAAGACCTTCATCATGATTAAGCCCGACGCCGTGCGCGATCGCAAGATCGGCGAGATCGTTGCTCGCATTGAGCGCAGCGGCCTTGTTATCGAGCGCATGGAGATGACCACGCTCGAGCGCGCTACCGTCGAGGAGCACTACGCCCATCTGGCCGACAAGCCCTTCTTTGGCAGTCTCTGCGACTTTATGACGAGCGGTCCGGTCGTCAAGATGGTCGTTTCCGGTCTCTCCGCTGTCTCCAAGATGCGCACCCTTATGGGCGCCACCAACCCGCTTGATGCTGCCCCCGGCACCATTCGCGGCGACTTTGCTGTCGATGTCAACGCCAATGTGATTCACGGCTCCGACTGCCTGGAGAACGCCGAGATCGAGATCAAGCGCTTTTTTGGCTAAACCAGCTTTGACTCCTTAAAGCTGTTAGCGTGTGGCTT
>CABPCG010000012.1 GCA_902405995.1 uncultured Collinsella sp. | reverse complement strand
GCGCCCTTGAAGTTGAACGTCAGATTGTCCAAATGCGGCCCGCGCAGCGTCGGCTGGTCCGCCGTTCGTTAGAACGGCGGGACCAATAGGTTTGGTAAAACCGCGCAACAACTACTTTGGTACCTTGACATTCCTGTATAGCACTCCTAGATTAGTTAGGCACAAAACAATCCCACTACCTAACTAAAGAAAGGAGCGATACGAATTCATGTGCGATGAACCCCTTAACCTTCGTCCGCACGAGCCCGGCGGCGACCCGTCGCAACCGGCAGACGTGCCCGAAGCAGTTAACGGCGAAGACAAGCTCGCCAAGCGCATCCTGAGCGGCCTAGGCTTCTGCGGCCATTACATGCATTTTCATGGCGGAGGCGTGTCCGGCAAGGCACCCATCATCTGCCTGCTGGCCAAGCAACCCGGCGGCGAGATGTCGCAGCAGGAACTCGGCATGCACTTTGACCTCAAGCCGGGGTCGCTTTCCGAGATCCTGTCCAAGCTCGAGCTCAACGGCCTCATCGAGCGCAGCCGTAACCCCAAGGATCGACGGCAACTCACCATTCGCCTGACCGAAACCGGCCGGGAAAACGCCCGCATCGACCAGGCAGCCCGCATCCGCTTTAGAGAACGGGCCTTTAGCGCGCTCACCCACGACGAGCGCGAGGACCTCGCCGAAATGCTCGATAAAATCCGCGTAACCTGGGAGGAACTGGATGATTAAAACCCTCATGGGCAGCATCCGCGACTATATGAAAGTCACCATTGCTACGCCGTTGCTTGTGCTTGGCGAGGTGCTCTGCGAGATGCTGATTCCATTTATCACCGCCAACCTGATCGACGCTATCAAAGACGGCGCCACCGTAGCCGAGATGCTTCCCACCGCAGGCTTTTTGGTGCTCATCGCGCTGACGTCGCTTGCTTTTGGTGCCGCGGCTGGTGTCACCTGCAGCCATGCGAGCTGCGGATTCGCCAAGAACCTGCGTCACGACCTGTTCTACAAGATCCAGACGTTCAGCTTTGCCAACATCGATGAGTTCTCGAGCTCCTCGCTCGTCACGCGCCTGACCACCGATATCAACAACGTGCAGCAGGCCTTTATGATGATCATCCGTATCGCCGTGCGCGCGCCGCTGGTATTGATCTTCGCCTTTACCATGGCGTTTATCATGGGCGGCAGCGTCGCCATGGTCTACCTGGTCATCATTCCGCTGCTGGGCTTTGGACTGTTCTTTATCATCTTTAAGGTGCGCCCCATCTTCTCGCGCGTGTTCCACAAGTATGATGCCCTTAACGAGTCCGTTGAGGAAAACGTCACCGGCATGCGCGTGGTCAAGAGCTATGTGCGCGAAGACTTTGAGAAGGAGAAGTTCGCGACCGCCGCGCGCGACGTCCAGATGGACTTCACCCGCGCCGAGAAGCTGCTCGCCTTTAACAACCCCATGATGAACATCTGCGTCAACGGCGCGTTTGTCGTCATCATCTACCTGGGCTCCAAGCTCATCATCACGAGCCAGGGCACGCTGTTCGACGTGGGCCAGCTCTCCTCGACCTTTACCTATGGTTTCCAGATTCTCATGAGCCTGATGCAGCTGTCGATGATCTTTGTCATGGTGACCATGGCCGACGAATCGGCACACCGCATTGCCGAGGTGCTGGCCGCCGAGCCCACGATCGCCGATCCCGCCGAGCCCGTGCTCGAGGTTGCCGACGGTTCCATCGACTTTGACCACGTGAGCTTTAAGTATTCCAAGCATGCGAAGCGCCAGGCGCTCGACGATATCGACCTGCACATTACGAGCGGCGAGACCATCGGCATCATCGGCGGCACCGGCTCGGCCAAGTCCACGCTCGTTAACCTCATCGCCCGCCTGTACGACACCACCGAAGGCGCCGTGCGCGTGGGCGGCGTGGACGTGCGCGACTACGACCTGGACGCGCTGCGTCACCAGGTCGCCATGGTGCTGCAGAAAAACGTGCTGTTTAGCGGCACCATCGCCGAGAACCTGCGTTGGGGCGACCCGAACGCCACCGACGAGGAAATCCGCGAGGCAGCGCATCTGGCCTGCGCCGACGAGTTTGTCGACGGTTTCCCCAAGGGCTACGACACCTGGATCGAACAGGGCGGCTCCAATGTTTCGGGCGGTCAGAAGCAGCGCCTGTGCATTGCACGCGCCCTGTTGCGTCGCCCCAAGATCTTGATCCTGGACGACTCCACCAGCGCCGTCGACACCAAGACTGACGCCAAGATTCGCGCAGGCCTGGCAAGCTATCTGCCCAACACGACCAAGCTCATCATCGCCCAGCGCATCAGCTCCGTGCAGGACGCAGACCGCATCATTGTCATGGAGGGCGGCCGCATCGCACAGATCGGCAACCACGAAGAGCTGCTCAAGACGAGCGAGATCTACCGAGAGACCTTTACCTCGCAAAACAAGATGTCTGCCGAGGGCGAAGGGGCCGTCGAGGCCGACACCGAGGCATCCGCAACGCAAGCTCAGACCCAGGAAGGAGGCGAGGCACATGAGTAAGGCAACGACCGCCGAGCGCGCGCTCAACCGTAAGGGCGGCACCATGTCGCGCCTCATCAAGACGCTCTTTGACTTCTATCCCGTGCTTTTGCCCCTTGTCGTCGCCGGCGTGGTGCTCTGCGCCATCATCAACTCCATCGGCGCGACCTTCCTGCAGAGCGCCCTGCAGATTATTAGCGAATCGTGGCAGTCGGGCGATTGGGAAGCCGCACAGCCCAAGATTCTGCAGCTCGTGACCACCCTCGCCTGCATCTACGGCGTCGGCGTCCTGTCCTCGCTCTTCTGGAACCGCGCCATGGCTATCGTCACGCAGGGCTCGCTCGAGAAGCTGCGCGAGATGATGTTCAACCGCATGCAGGACCTGCCGATCCGCTACTTCGACACGCACCAGCGCGGCGATATCATGAGCCACTACACCAACGACATCGATACGCTGCGCCAGATGATCAGTCAGTCGCTGCCCAACCTGCTCATGACGATCATCATCATCGTCACGGTGTTCTTTATCATGCTGTACTACAGCGTGTGGATGTGCCTGGTCATCATCGCCGGCGTCGCCTTTATGACCTTTATGACCAAGCTGCTCGGCTCCAATTCCGCGCGTTTCTTCATTGCGCAGCAGACCGAGCTCGGCGTGGTCGAGGGCCATATCGAGGAAGTCATGAACGGTCAGAAGGTCGTCAAGGCGTTCTGCCACGAGTCTGCCGCCGAGGCCGATTTTGACGAGCGCAACGAAAAGCTCTTCGAGGTCTCACAGAAGGCCAACATGTACGCCAACATCCTCATGCCCATCCTTATGAACCTGGGCAACTTGCTCTACGTGCTGGTGGCCCTTGCCGGCGGCATTTTCCTGGCGCTGGGCGTGCCCAACCTGAGCATCTCGGGCATGGCGCTGTCGATCGCCGTCGTGGTGCCGTTCCTCAACATGACCAAGCAGTTCTGCGGACAGATCGGCCAGATCTCGCAGCAGATCAACGCCGTGGTCATGGGCCTCGCCGGCGCCGACCGTATCTTTGAGCTCATCGACGAGAAGCCCGAAGCCGACGAAGGCTATGTGACGCTCGTCAACGCGCAGGTCAACCCCGATACCTGGCAGCTCGAGGAGGCTGACCACCACACCGGCATGTGGGCGTGGAAACATCCGCACCGCGCAACCGGCGAGATCGAGTACGTGCCGCTGCGTGGCGACCTGGTCATGGACAACGTCGACTTTGGCTACACGCCCGACCACGAAGTGCTGCACGGCGTGTCCGTGTTTGCCAAGCCGGGCCAGAAGGTCGCGTTTGTCGGCGCCACCGGTGCCGGCAAGACGACCATCACCAACCTCATCAACCGCTTCTACGACATCGCCGACGGCAAGATCCGCTACGACGGCATCAACGTCAACAAGATCCGCAAGGCCGACCTGCGCCGAAGCCTGGGCGTCGTGCTGCAGGACGTGAACCTGTTCACCGGCACCGTGATGGATAACATCCGCTACGGCAACCTGGATGCCACCGACGAGGAGTGCATCGCGGCGGCCAAGCTCGCGGGCGCGGACGACTTTATCACCCGCCTGCCCGACGGCTACGACACCATGCTCACCGGCAACGGCGCCCAGCTGTCGCAGGGCCAGCGCCAGCTGATTTCGATCGCCCGCGCCGCCGTCGCCGATCCGCCGGCAATGATTCTGGACGAGGCAACGTCGAGCATCGACACCCGCACCGAGGCCATCGTTCAGGCGGGCATGGATAAGCTCATGGAGGGCCGCACGACGTTTGTCATCGCGCACCGCCTCTCCACCGTGCGCAACTCCGACGCAATCATCTGCCTGGACCACGGCCGCATCATCGAGCGCGGCAACCACGACGAACTGATCGCCAAGCGCGGGTATTACTACCAGCTCTACACGGGTGCGTTTGAGCTGGAGTAGGAACGATTACTGACGGAGGGTTCCCCGGGGCGGCGGGGTAACTCCTCCGTGCTCAAACATTCTCGCTGCGCTGCGAAACTGCGCGCGGAGGAAATACACCGCCGTCCACGGGGCACCCTCCTACGCGTGATCAGCCCGTCGTTTAAAACGGAATAAAGGTTAGTGAGGCCCTGGCCGTTTGGCCAGGGCCTCGTTTTGTGTGAGCTACTTGAGGAGTTGGGCAATGGCGTTGACGAATTTTTGGACTTGGAGGGTGGGCTCGAGCGGGTAGTGCAAATAGACCGGCACCTCGCGGCCGCACAAAAACGGTACGCCCACAAAGGCCGGGTGCACGCCCGACCACGCTCCGCAGGTGAGCACCGCGTCGCCCTTTTCCTCCGCCTCGTTAAAAAGCGCAAAGTCAAAGCTGTCCACGTCGATCACGTCCACGCCGCCGTCGGCCAAAAGATCGATACGCAGGCTGTCCATGGCGTCGTTGCCGTGACGAAGCACGCGCAGGCGCATACCCTCCAGGTCGGCAACCGTGATGCGCGTCTTGCGCGCGAGTCGGCTTGTGCGCGGCACGTCGATATAAAACGGCACGGTAACGATGCGAAGCTTTTGGCAGGCGTCTCCCCAGCGCGGGGTCGAAAAACTCGACTGCACCACGTCGACCTCGCGTCCCAGACTGCGCATAACGGTCTCGTGCTCATCGTAAAGGTCCCCCACCGGCACAATCTCAAAACGCAAACGCGGTTCCATGTCGTGCAGCTGCGGCCATAGCGCGAGTGTATGGCGCCCCGGGCACATCATCGACACACCCAGGCGCACGGCGCCGCCATCGCCCGCCGCGCGTCGGGCACGACGCAGTGCGTCCTCGGACTGGCGCATGATCGAGCGCGCGTCGTCCACCAGCAGAGCACCCGCCGGCGTCACCTTGACGCCCGAATGCGAGCGCTCGAACAGCGTGATGCCGAACTCGGCCTCGAAGCCCGAAACCTGCTTGACGAGTGCCGGCGTCGACACGCGCAGCTTTGCCGCGGCACGCGAGAAACTTCCCAGCTCCGCGGCGGCCGAAATAGCGTCAAGTCGTCGATCGTACACGTCAATCTCCCGTTTTCGCACGCGCGGGCCCACAGCACCGCAGGGGGTCGTTTTCGCAGGTCACGCGCTCAATTGAGAACAAACCTCAATGTACAGTGTAAACCTACGGTTAACGTCATTCTAACAAATATGCAATTCACCTGCGCGAACGCTAAGCATACGATAACCAGCGAAAACCACGTGGGTCGGTTAATGGGAGCGACCCACCGGGAGGCACAAGAAGGGAAGTTCCTATGAGCAATTGGCTTAAGCTCGAGGGCGATGTTTGCGCCGTGACCGGCGCGCTCGGCGGCATGGGCGTCGAGATTTGCCGCGAGTTCGCCCGCAATGGCGCCAACGTCGTCCTGCTCGACCTGGACGAGAAGAAGGTCAAGGCCGCTGCCGCCGACCTCGCTGCCGAGTTTGGCATCCACGCCGAGGGCTACAAGATGAACGCCACCGACGAGGCCGAGGTTCAGGCCGCCGTCGACGCCACCATCGCCAACTTCGGCCGCGTCGACGTCCTCGTCAACACCGCCGGCATCCTGCGCTTCGCAGCCATGGAGGACCTGCCGCTCTCCGACTGGAACGAGGTCATCAACGTCAACCTCACCGGCTACTTCATCACTTCGCAGCGCTTTGGTCGCGAGATGATCAAGGCCGGCCAGGGCCGCCTGGTTCACATCTCCACCGTCGCCAGTCACTCCCCCGAGACGTTCTCGGGCGTGTACAGCTCCACCAAGGCGGGCGTCAACATGATGTCCAAGATGCTCGCTGCCGAGTGGGGCCCTTACGGCGTGCGCTCCAACTGCGTCGAGCCCTGCTTCGTCAAGACCCCCATGTCGGCAAGCTTTTACGCCGACCCCGAGGTCGAGAAGAGCCGCAGCCGCCTGATCGCCACGCGCCGCATCGGCGAGGTCAGCGATATCGCCAACGCCGTCATGTTCCTGGCGTCCAAGCGCTCGGACTTTACCACCGGCGACGCCATCAAGGTCGACGGCGGCTTCTCCAACATGATGGGTGACCTCACCGCCAAGCCCGGCGGCCGTCGCGCTTATGCCGACAACTACCTCAAGAACAAGGGTGTCGAGCTTTGGTCCGACGAGTCCGGCGTCGCAAAGCCGACTGACCAGTAAACAAGCCCGGTAGAAAGGGGCGCGGGGCAAGCACCTCAGCGGCGTTTGCCCCTCCCCTCCCCCCCGCATCGATTAGAAAGAGTCCCATGGCTTCCACCAACTCCAACAAGGGTCGCGCCGTCGTGCTTTCCGCCGCGTGCGTCACCATGTTCTTCATCAGCTCCATCGCGCTGTATTCCGTCGTGAGCAAGAACCTGCTCGCCGTCTACCCCGAGTGGTCCAGCGCCCTTACCTGGGCTTTCCCGGTCTTTCAGACCATCATGGCTGTGACGGGCATCTTCGCCGGCCGCATCTCCGATAAGATCGGCCCGCGCAACGTCGTGATCGCTGCCGCCGTGTGCTACGGCGTGGGCTGGTTCATGTCCGGCACCGTCACCGAGCCGTGGCAGTTCTACCTGTGGTTCTCGCTCGTCGCCGCCATCGGCAACGGTCTGGGTTACAACCCCGCGCTCACCACCGGCCAAAAGTGGTTCATCGACAAGAAGGGTCTCGCCTCCGGCATCACCCTTGCCGCTTCGACCGCCGGCCCCGCCGTGCTGTCCCCGGTGCTCGCCTCACTGCTCATCCCGAGCCTGGGCATCTTTGGCGCCCTCAAGGCACTCGGCGTCATCTTCTTTGTGACGATCGCCGCCTCCGCCCTGTTCCTGAAGGCCCCCGAGGCCGGCTGGCTGCCCGAGGGCTTCGAGGCCCCCAAGGGCGGCGCGCACGCCGGCACCTTCGGTGACCTCACCCCGGGCGAGATGGTCAAAACCCCGCGCTTCTGGGTCCTCATCGTCACCTTCGCCTTTGCCGCCACTGCAGGCACCCTGCTCGTGGGCAAGGTTGCCTCCATCGCCGCCGTCCAGCTCTTCGCCGACCCCACGAGCGCCGCAGCTGTCGCCCTCGGCGGCGTGGTCGTCTCCGTCAACACCTGCGCCAACCTGGTCGGTCGTCTGTCCTTTGGCCAGATCATCGACAAGCTCGGCGCCTACAAGTCGCTGCTCATCAGCCTTGTCGTCACCATCGTCGCGCTCGTCATCATGTCGATGAGCTTTACGCAGAGCATGTTCTTTGTGGCGCTCGCCCTGCTCGGCTTTAGCTTTGGCGCCCTGCTCGTCATCTACCCGCCGCTCACCGGTGGCGCCTTTGGTACCAGCAACATCGGCGTCAACTACGGCATCATGTTTTTGGGCTACGCCGCTTCCACCTGGATCAGCCAGCCCATCACCGCCGTGCTGTATCACGCCGAGGCCGGCAGCGCCGCCTACCAGCAGTCCTTCTACGGTGCCATTGTGATCGCCGCCATCGCCGTCGTGCTCACCGTCTACATGATGGTCTCCGACAGCAAGAAGAAATCCGCCTAGTTTTACCGATGCGGCAAAGGGACAGTCCCTTTGTCGCATTCCAAGCCACCAGCATTAAGGAGTCGAAATGTCTGAGCTCAACCCCGTCCGCATTGCCGTTATCGGCGCCGGCGCCATGGGCCGCAACCACATCCGCTTTGTCACCGAGGAGCCCGAGGCCGAGCTCGTCGCCATCGCTGACGCCTTTGAGGGCGCCCGCGCCACGGCCGAGGCCGCCGGCGTGCCGTTTTATACCGATCCCGCCCAGATGATGGACGAGGTCAAGCCCGAGGCCGTCATTATCGCCACCCCCAACAACCTGCACCTGGGCGTTGCCCGCGAGGCCATCAAGCGCAACATCGTGCCGCTGGTCGAAAAGCCGATCTCCAACGACCTCGAGGATGCCCAGGCCTTCGCCGCCGAGGCCGAGACCGCCGGCGTGCCCGTGCTCGTGGGTCAGCACCGTCGCCACAACCCCTTCGTCAACAAGGCCAAGGAGATCATCGAGTCCGGCGAGCTGGGCAAGCTCACCGTGTCGAGCTTCCACTATATGATCTATAAGAATGACGAGTACTTCGATGTCGAGTGGCGCCGCAAGAAGGGTGCCGGCCCGATCCTGGTCAACCTGGTGCACGACGTCGACCTGCTCCGCTACCTGCTGGGCGAGCCCGTTGCCGTCCAGGGCATGCAGTCCAGCGCCGCCCGCGGTTTTGAGACCGAGGACTCCGCCGTGGTCAACGTCCGTTTTGCCGATGGCGCGCTCGCAAGCATGACCATCTCCGACGCCACCGCCAGCCCCTGGAACTGGGAGGCAACCGCTCGCGAGGATCCGCAGTATCGCCCCTTCGACGCCGATGCCTACTTTATTGGCGGTACCAAGGGCGCCCTTTCGCTACCCCGCCTGCACCAGTTCTCCTACGACGGTGCCTCCAACTGGCACAAGCCGCTGCAGATGGAGATCCCGGCTGTGGACCCGGCGCTGCCGCACAAGATGCAGCTCAAGCACTTTGTGAAGGTCGTCCGCCGCGAGGTCGAGCCCGTCGTGACCCCCGCCGACAACGTCAAGACGCTCACGCTTCTCAACGCCATCAAGGAGGCCGCCGAGACCGGCCAGCTCGTCGAGTTGTAATGCCTTAAGAGCGGCCACGGCAGAAACCCCATGCCGAGCCCCTCGATCCGCCACAAACAAGCCCCTCTTCTTCGCCCCGCGAGCAGCCTCCTGCCCGCGGGGCATTTTGCTACGTTGTCAATGATTTTTCTGGGACGGGGGACTTTTTGCACCTTAGCTTGATTCGTTCGCCACGAAATGTGCCTATCTACTACGTTTAACCGATCGCCCTCAACCATGCCGAATTTCGCGAAATAAAAACCGCTGGTAACCGGCTTGTCGATTTTCGGAAAACCCAGGTATGGTCAGCCCCTACGGGTAAAACGTAGTAGATAGGCCGTTTTCGTGGCGCGGCCCCAAAACAGCCTTTTGGGACGGGTGGTATCCTTGGTAGCCCTGTGCTGCAAACGCACCTTAAACGCAAGGAGTCCCATGGATCTTATCGCCCAGCTCGCCCGCGAGCTCAACCTTAAGGCCGCCAACATCGAAGCGGCCGTCAAGCTCATCGACGAGGGCAACACCATCCCCTTTATCTCGCGCTACCGCAAGGAGGCCACGGGCGGCATGGACGACGTCGCCCTGCGCGCCCTCGACGAGCGCCTGTCATACCTGCGCAATCTTGAGCAGCGCAAAGAGGACGTTATCCTGCTCATCGACGCCCAGGGTAAGCTCACGCCCGAACTCGAGCAGCAGATTCGCGAGGCCACGCAGCTCCAGCGTGTCGAGGACCTCTACAAGC
This sequence comes from uncultured Collinsella sp., assembly GCA_902405995.1. Classification (GTDB taxonomy): domain Bacteria; phylum Actinomycetota; class Coriobacteriia; order Coriobacteriales; family Coriobacteriaceae; genus Collinsella. The sequence goes on along the minus strand of CABPCG010000012.1, from coordinate 44,204 downwards.
CCTACCGTAAAAAGCGCATGACCCGCGCGCAGAAGGCCCGCGAGGCCGGCCTGGAGCCGCTCGCCAACATGATCATCATGCAGGCCTCGGCCAAGGGCAGCGCGCTCGACGCCGCCGCGGACTACGTCAACGAGGAGGCCGGCTTCGACACGCCCGAAAAGGCGCTCGCCGGCGCCGCCGACATCGTGGCCGAGACGGTGGCCGAAGATCCCGAGAACGTCGCCGACCTGCGCGCCTTTACGCAAAACACCGCCGATATCGTCGTCGAGGCGAGCGACCCTGCGGAGAAGACTCCCTACGAGCCTTACTACAACTTTGACGAGCCGCTGCGCCGCATCCCTAACCACCGCGTGCTGGCTATCGACCGCGGTGAGCGCGAGGGCAAGCTCCGCGTGCGCGTGAACGTCGACGGCGCTGCCGCCACGGCGCGTCTCGGCAGCCGTTGGCCCCGACGCCAGGGCGTGTTTGCTCCCATCTTCGATGCCGCCATCGCCGACGGTTACAAGCGCCTCATGGCCCCCTCGCTGGAGCGCGAGGCCCGCGCCAAACTCACCGTTCGCGCCCAAACCGAGGCCATCAATGTCTTTGCCAAGAATCTCGAGGGGCTGCTCTCGGCCCGCCCCGTCCGCGGTGCCCGCGTGCTCGCACTCGACCCGGGCTACCGCACCGGCTGCAAGGTCGCCGTCATGGACGAGACCGGCAAGCTGCTCGACCACGGCGTGGTCTACCCCACCAAGCCGCGCCACGACGTCGCCGGCACCAAGCGCGAGCTCGCCCGCCTCGTCAAGAAGGACGGCGTCAACACCATCGTCATCGGCAACGGCACCGCCAGCCGCGAGACCGAGGAAGTCGTCTCGGAATTCATTGCCGAGCAGGCGCCCGGGCTGCGCTACACCATCGTCAACGAGGCCGGCGCATCAGTGTACTCCGCTTCCGAGCTCGCCAGCCAGGAGTACCCGGACCTGGACGTCACCGTGCGCGGCGCCATGAGCCTGGGCCGCCGCCTGCAAGACCCGCTGGCAGAGCTCGTCAAGATTCCGCCCCAGTCCATCGGCGTGGGCCAGTACCAGCACGACCTTGACCAGGCAGAGCTTTCGCGCACCCTGGGCCACGTGGTGGAGGACGTCGTCAACCGCGTGGGCGTCGACGTAAACACCGCGAGCGCGAGCCTGCTGGGATACGTATCGGGCATCACGCCGAGCGTGGCCAAGAACATCGTGGCATACCGCGAGGAAAATGGCGCCTTTACCGATCGCCGCCAGCTTAAGAAGGTCCCCAAGCTGGGACCCAAGGCATATCTCAACGCCGCGGGCTTCCTGCGCATCAGCGGCGGCAAGAACCCGCTCGACGCGACAAGCGTCCACCCCGAAAGCTACGAGGTGGCCACGGCCGTCCTAGAGCGCGCAGGCGTTAAAGCCAGCGAGCTCAGCCACGGTGGCGTGCCCGACATCGAGCGCCGTCTGGGCAGCATCTCGGCGCTGGCAAGCAACCTAGACTGCGGCACCCTCACGCTCATCGACATTGTCAACGAGCTCAAGAAGCCCGGCCGCGACCCGCGCGACGACGCGCCCGAGGTAGTCTTTAGCCGCTCGGCGCTTTCGATCGACGACCTGGAGCCCGGCATGGAGCTCAAGGGCACGGTGCGCAATGTCGTCGACTTTGGCACCTTCGTCGACGTGGGCGTGCACCAGGACGGCCTCGTGCACATCTCCAAGCTGGCCAACCGCTTCGTCAAGCACCCGAGCGACGTGGTGCGCGTCGGTGACACGGTCAAGGTGTGGGTCGAAAAGGTCGATCGCGACCGCAAGAAGATCTCCCTCACCATGGTGCAGGGCAAATAAGCCGCTGCAGGCGCTCGGCGGGCCCCATTCCGCCGAGCGCCTCTCCTTCTAAAACGATTTGGCGATATCCCGAAGTGCGAGACGCCGTTTCCGCTAATCATCACCTGCAATTTTTGAGATATTCGGCCTCGCTGGGCCGCGATAACACTTCTTCAAAGTGCAAGCTCAACAAATAGGCATCAGATATTCCACAAACGTCCCATATCTGCACCCGCAGAGGTGCGGTACGGGACGTTTTTCAGCCATATTGGCAATCTTGACGGCACTCTGAGGCCGAATATCTCGATTTCTGTTGGTGGGACACTTATGGGCACGAGCCGCAAAGACCTCGTTTGCCCGGTAGAGCTGTTCAACCACGTCAAGCATGAGATCTTGCATGCGCGGAACAAAGGGATAATCGAAGGGTCTTGGGCGACTTGCGCGTCGCCCCGAACACATAGCCGGCAGGGTCCTTTGCCTTGGCGATGACTGCCAACTCGGGGCCGGATCGTTTTCGATACTTGATAGATATGGATTAGAAGATCATTAGATTACAGGTTGATCCATAATGCGGAACCGCGTTGTCCACGCGATGCCGTCGGAGCCCACGCCGCCGTCCGAGGTGACGCCGGCCGCGTAACGCGAATCGTCATCCGGCGAACGAAGCCGCCAGTGGCACGCGGCGTTGCCATCCGAGCCCAGCCCCATTACTGCCCGAGACAGTTGGCGGGGTAGCACTGTCGACCCCCATCGGAATAAAGGTAGCGATTCAGCTCAGGACCTACCGACGGGTTCGTGTCGGCAGCCCCGGCCTTTCCTTTGCCTAGCGCGACCCTCGCGAAGCGCGTGAGCGATAGGGAAAGGAAAGGCCGGGGCGAACAACCCGCGATGTAGCCAGCGTTCGCGTTACGGCAGGATATGGAAACCGAGCGAGGCGATATCCTTGGCAAAACCGCGCACGGTATCGAGCGAGACCTCGTACGGGTCACGGCCGATGTTCTTACGCTTGGCCAGGATGCTGTTGGGCACCGTGATGATCTGGCAACCGCATCCTTCCGCCTGGTAAATATTGATAAGCTCACGCGTGGACGCCCACAGGACCTCGCAGTTGGGCTTGGCGGCGGCCTTCTTCACCGACTCCGTCATAAACGGAATGGGATCGACGCCGGTGTCAGCGATACGGCCGGCAAAGAGCGAGATGATGGACGGCGTCTCGGCATCAACGGCCTCGACCATCTCGTCGACCTGCGTAGGCGTAAAGATGGTGGTGGCGTTGACCTTGATGCCATCGGCCGAAAGCTTGCGCACCAGCTCGGCGGTGGACTCGCCCTTGGTAGTCACGCACGGAATCTTGACGTAGACGTTCTCGGCCCAGGTAGCGATCTCGCGGGCCTCGACCTCCATGGTCTCGACGTCGTCGGCAAAGACCTCAAACGAGACGGACACATCGGTGATGTGGGCCAGGACCTCCTTGGCAAACGCGCGGTAATCCGTCACGCCGCCCTTCTTCATAAGGGACGGGTTGGTCGTGAAACCCTGAACGTTGCCGTTCTCGTACATGTCGAGCATGCCCTCGAGGTTTGCACCGTCAGCGAACACCTTGATTGCCATCTGCCTGATTCCTTTCGCTTGCACATGGGCGATAAACTGCTAAACACTTTACCTACGTTTATCAAGGCGTGAGCTGCGGGTTTTCATCTTCTCGGCGAACGGTTTTGCAGTTTTACCATTTTTATATCGACACCCCAGCGGCAAAACGTTTTTGCTGATCATCGCGGTTGATTCCGTTCGCGGCGCAGAGACAGCGCTTCACCGGTGCGTTTTCACAACCACTCCAAAACAAAAAGCGGTGACGCCTCATTTGAGACGTCACCGCTTCCGTGTAGGAGCCGGTTATCGGAGCTCCGCCCGATTAGGGCTTAACGTATGCCTGGATTACTCTTCCTCAACGTGATTGATCACAGCACCCTTGGTGTGGATGAAGTTGGGGACGAAGGCGACGATCAGAAGGACAGCAAGAATCGCGTAGACACCGGTGGTACCGAAGGCCTCGGCAGCGCGGCCAAGCGTAATACCAATGACGGAGAAATCGAAGTCGCCGAACGTAGTGTTCTTGAAGCCAAAGACGTCAAGAACGGGCAGGAGCAGGGCCGGGGCGAAGGTGATGAGCAGGCCGTTGACGAAAGCGCCAAGAGCTGCGCCCTTGCGACCGCCGGTAGCATTGCCGTAGATGCCTGCGGTAGCACCGCAGAAGAAGTGGGGAACCATGCCCGGGATGATGAAGATGCCCAGGGTAGCGCCCACGATGAACATACCGACCACGCCACCGATGAAGGATGCGACAAAGCCGAGGATGACGGCGGTGGGAGCATAGGGGAAGAAGACGGCGCAGTCGACGGCGGGGATGGCACCGGGGATCAGCTTGTTGGAGATGCCCTGGAAAGCCGGGACCAGGTCGGCAAGGATCATACGAACGCCGTTATAGACGATGGTGACACCAACGGCAAAGGACAGGGCACAGGTCAGGGCATAGACAATCACGTTGTCGCCGCCAGCGGTCTTGGTAACGACCGCAGGATCTGCGATGTAAGCGGCGAAAGCGGTAACCAGGTAGAAGAAGGCCATGGTAAGAGCCGTGGAGATGGTAGTGTCGCGCAGGAAGGCGAACTTCTCGGGAACCTCGATCTTCTCGGTGCTGTTCTCCTCGGCGTCCTTAGCAAAAAGCGTACCGACTGCAGCGGAGATGTAATAGGCGAGTGAACCGAAGTGGCCCATGGCGATTTCATCGCCATCGGTAACCTTCTCGGTGAAACGCTGACCAACGGCGGGAAGCATAGCGCTCACGAGGCCCAGGAACATGCCGCCCACGATGACAAGCTGGACATCCTGGAAGCCAGATGCCTGCAGAACGGCAGACAGCAGGCAGGCCATAAACATGCTGTGATGGCCCGTCAGGAAGATGTACTTAAACTTGGTAAAGCGGGCAATGATAATGTTCACGACATAGCCGAGAATCAGGATCATCATGGTCTGAACGCCGAGGACGCTCTGAGCCATCGAAACGACGACCTCGTTGTTGGGCACGACGCCGGTGATGTGGAAACCGGTCTCGATGAAGGTACCCAGCGGAGCAAGGTTCTCCTGAACAACAGCGGCGCCGGCGGACAGCATGATGTAACCAAGAATGGGCTTCAGGGTGCCCGTCATCACCTTGTGGGCAGGACGCTTAAGCGCGACAAGGCCCACAAAGGCAAATAGACCCATAATCCACGCTGGCTTGGTCAGAATCGATTGGATAAACTCAAGTATGGGAAGGATGGCTTGCATCTGCGCTTCCTTTCTCTCTAACGTGGGCGCGTTTCCCTCTTCCACAGGGAACCGCCCTTTTTTGTGCCGCTTTAGGCGTTAGCGGCGGCCGCCTTGATTGCCTCGAGGGCGTCTTCGCGGATCTTCTTCTTGTTCACATAGCTGCGAACGATCACGACGTTGCCGTGGAGCTCGGGGGCGAGTTCCTTAACGGTGATGAACAGATCCGGATTTGCGGAAGAAGCACCGTTCAGGTCCATAGACTCAACGTCGGCCTTGATGCCCTCCTCCTCGCAAAGCTCCTCGACTTTGCCAGCGAGCATCAGGCTGGACCCGATGCCGTTTCCGCATACGGTGATGATATGCATGGCAACCTTCCTCTCCTACACGTGACGGTTTTCCGTCTATCCAAAAGCGGCGACGCATCGCCGTGCCATTAAGGCCTAAAAGAATGAACGCATGGTCTCCAAAACCTGCTCGGGCGTATCGCATGCGCTGAGCTTGGCAACGCAGTCCTCGTCCTCGAACATCTGCGAAAGCTCCGCCAAGCAGCCAAGATGAGCCTTGGGGTCGGGTGCGCAAATACCCACGAGCACGTGAACTGGATCGAAATCCTCGTGTCCAAACGCAATGGCAGGGTCAAGCGTGACGATACAGATTCCCGCTTCACTCACATTGCCATCTGCCTGAGCGTGGGGCATGGCGATGCCCTCTTCCAAGACCATATAGGGGCCGAATTTGTGAACCGATGAAATCATGGCGTCAACATAGCTCTGGTCGCATTTGCCAGCGTCTACGAGCAACTTACCGCATGCCCTGATCGCTTCCTCCCAGTCGGAGGCCTCGACGTGGCAGGCAACAAGCTCGGGCTTAAGAAGATCGGTCAGCATACTCGTCCCCTACTCCTCGGGCAGGATGTGAAAACCAAGCGCCTGAATGTCGCGGGCAAAGCCCTTGACCGTATCAAGCGAGTACTCAAGCAAATCTTTCCCGAAATTCTTGCGTTTGGCAAGAAGGGCATTGGGGACCGTAATGATCTGGCATCCAACGGACTCCGCCTGGAAGATATTGAGGACCTCGCGCGTAGACGCCCAGAGAACCTCGGCAGCAGGCTTAACGGCAGCCTTCTTTACGGACTCCGCCATGAGGGGCAGCGGATCGACGCCGGTATCGGCAATGCGACCGGCAAAGATGGACAGAATAGAGGGGGTCTCAGCAGAAACGGCATCGACAAACTCGTCGACCTGCTCGGGCGTAAAGATAGTGGTGACATTCACCTTGATGCCGTCGGCAGAAAGGCGCTTGACCAGCGCGGCAGTGGACTCGCCCTTGGTGTTGAGCGCCGGGATCTTAACGTAGACGTTGTCTGCCCAGGTTGCGATCTCGCGAGCCTCGGCTTCCATACCCGCCTCGTCGTCGGCGAATACCTCAAAAGAGACCGACACATCAGTAATGTGCTCAAGAACCGTCTTGGCAAAAGCGCGGTAGTCGGTCACGCCGCCGGCCTTCATAAGGGAAGGATTGGTCGTGAAGCCCTGAACGTTGCCATTGTCATGCATGTCAAGCATGCCCTCGAGGTTAGCGCCGTCGGCAAACACCTTGATCGCCATGTTCGGTCCTTTCTCATCTAACACTATTGCTATCGAAAGCCTTCTTCTTTGTTTCAAAAGCTTTTCGGTTTTCTTTTATAAACCATTTCAAAAGCTATCGAAAGCTCAATTGTCAACTTTCCGTGAACGGTCGAATATCGGGCGTGAACGTACTTTTTTGGGCGGCACCTTCAGAATGAGACTCTTTATAGCCCGTTTACGTGCGAACTATCTGCTACGCATGCATTTATGACATGCCATTCCGTTCTTTTGATTCATTCGAATTTGCCTTGTTCTTTTCATATCGATACGTTATATTTCGATTACGAAAGGCGCATCTTTTTACCTTTTGTTCAAAAGGAGCGGCATATGGCATCTACTTCAGACCTTTCACCGGCCGAGCGTCAGCGATTTATCATGAATTGGCTGGCCGAAAAGCCAAATATCTCGGTATCCGACATCGTTCGCCGTTTTTCGGTTTCGGAAGTCACCGCACGACACGACCTCATCTCGTTGGAATCCGAAGGCAAGCTGCGTCGCGTACGCGGCGGAGCGGTATCGCTTTCTCGCTCCAACGCAATCTCGTATCCCGAGGAGCGCATCAATGTCCAAGTCGAGGCCAAGGAGGCCATCGCCGCAACCGCAGCAACTCTTGTTGATGATGGCGATGTTCTGGTAATTGATATCGGCACCACAGGCTTTTACTTCGCTAAGGCCCTCATGGACAAGCGTGAGATCACCATTATCACCGGCGATCTTGCAATCGCGAACTACGCCAGCTTCAATCTCCCCAACGCTTCGGTAGTGCTGCTGGGCGGCTCTGTGCGCAAGGGCCACCTCTATCTCGCGGGCGCACTAACGCTCGACTGCATGAGCAAACTACATGCCGACAAGGCGTTTGTCAGTGCCGACGGATTCCACCCCGACCACGGTTTTACCGTCGAGCACGACTTCTCGGCCATGATCAAGCATATGTACCTGACCAACTCAAACCAGGGCTACATGATGGTTGACCAGGGAAAATTCAACAAGACCAGTTTTTATCAGTCCGCGCAGATCGATGACCTCGACGGCATCATCGTTGATGGAGACGACGAGGGCATCATGACGGCGGCGATCGAGAGCAGTCGCAGTCATCCCAAGCTCTATATTGCAAAATAGCTCAAATGGCCGGGTCGCCCCCACTGCGGGCGACCCGGCCATTTGTTAAATCAACCCAAAATGCTGCATGGCGGTGACGGTGCCGTCGTGTGCGACATCGTCGGTCACGTAGTCGGCGACCGCCTTGACCTCGGGCATGGCGTTGCCCATGGCCACGGCCGTCTCGACGGCAGCGAGCATGCCCAGGTCGTTGCCGGAATCGCCAAAGCCAAAGGTGCGCGCGTTGCCGGTGCGACCTAGATACGCCAGCGCCCGCGCCAGGCCCACGCCCTTGTCGATGCCCTTGGGGCTCAACTCGCGATTTGTTTGCTGGGCTCACTTGGAAGAGCGGCGGTAAACGCATCTCCCGGTTAATCCGGCACCGCCGAAGCGAACCCCACACACGCCCTCCGGCAAGCGGCACGCGCCCGTCAACGCAAAGGTCCGGCGGGACGCACCTAGCATCCCGCCGGACCGCCACTCGTCCAGGAGGCCGCCGCGACGAGCCCCTAGATCTTCGCAAGCTCCTCGGAGATGACGCGGCAGACGTCCTCAGCCTGAGGCATCACGCCGTACATCTCGAAGAAGCCGTGGTCGCAGCCGCGATAGCGAATCGCGGTGACGTCAACGCCCGCATCCTGCAGCCTCTTCGCGAATAGCTCGTCCTGATAGCGCAGGTAGTCATACTCGGAAGAGATGATGACCGTGCGGGGGAACGCGCTCACGTCCTCCGCGAACAGGGCAGACACCCTCGGGTCGAGCATCTCCTCCGCATTGCCGTTGGTATACATCACTGGCAGGTCGTCGTTGGCGTTGCGGATGCGATCCACCCTGCTCAGAGCCTCGGCCCTCTGGTCGTTCACGATCTCATAGAGGTCATAGGACCATTCCTCCGGAACAGGGCCGCCGTCGACGAGCGGATACAGCTCGGCCACGAGCTTGATCCTGTCCGCATGGGACCCGTCGAGGACGACGGCGTTGGTCAGGCTTCCGCCCGCGGAGTCGCCAGCCACGGCGACCCGCGTCGCGTCGACACCCAGCTCATCCGCATGCTCGACAAGCCAGTCGAGCGTCTTCACGCAGTCCTCGACACCACCGGGGAACATCGTCTCGGGAGACAAGCGGTACTCCGGGTAGATCGCGACGCAGCCCGTTCGCTCCGCGATGTCGCGCAGGCAGTTCTCGTACTGGCCAATGTTGCCCACCATGAAGCCGCCGCCGTGGATGAACACGAGCGCGGCGGAGCCGCACCCGTGGCCCTCGGGCGTGAAGACGTGCAGGGGAATGCCCCTGTCGCCAAAGTTCATGACGACGGTCTTCTTGGCGACGTTCGAGCCCCTCACGACATGGGTCTCCTTGTTGGGAGCGGAGCGCCACGCGATCACGTCCACCGGCCCCGCCGGCGCCGGGCCGGCGGCGAGCTTCGCATGGGCGCGCGCGTAGACGCGCGGATCGAGCACGCGCTCGCGCTCGTCTCCCGGCACGGGCTTCAGCAGGAGCTTCAGCCCGTTGGGCTCCACGACCTCCCTAGATCCACGCTCAAGCACTTCAAGCTCGGAAGTGGGGTACTTCCTCTCCTCGGTGCCCATGGCTAGCCGATCTTCAGCTCGTCAAGCTTGGCGTCAAGCTTGGCCATCTCATCGGCGGAAAGCTCCCACTCGAACGTCTCGCAGTTCTGAATCGCGTGGGCGTCCGTGCGCACGCCAACGAGCGCGGTGCCCACGTACTCCTTCTGGGTGCTCCAGTTCACGGCGACCTGTGCCACGGGCTTGTCATGAGCCTCGGCGATCTCGTCCATGACCTTGAGCAGCTCCTGGACGCGCGAGAACTTGGGCTCCTGGAAGTAGTCGTAGAAGCCGCCACGAACATCGCCCTCCTCGAACTTCGGCAGCTCGCGGAACTTGCCCGACAGGATGCCCGCGCCAAGGGAGCCATAGGTGAAGGAGTCGATGCCACGCTCGTAGCCCCACTTGATAAGGTCCTCGGAGGAGCGGTCGACCATGGAGTAGGGCGGCTGCTGGACGTCGACCTGAGCGACCTTCTCGCACTCCTCGATCATCTCGGTCGTGAAGTTGGAGACGCCGATGTGGCGAATCTTGCCTTGCTCCTTGAGGAGCTGGAGGGCGCACATCGTCTCGGAGAACGGGGTCTTGGCGTCGGGCCAGTGCACGAAGTAGAAGTCGATGTAGTCGGTGCGGAGATTGCGCAGCGAGCTCTCGACCTCCCTCATGATGTTCTTGAACGAAGAGTCGCGGTCATAGCCGGCGGCGCTGGTGATCAGGCCAACCTTGGTCGAGAGCAGGTAGCTCTCTCGGTCGACGCCCCTGAGCGCGTTGCCGACGACCTTCTCGGACGCGCCGTTGCCATAGCACGGCGCGGTGTCAATGAGGTTGACGCCGTGATCGAGCATGGTGCGGATGGCGGACATGCTGGCGGCGTCATCGTTCTCACCAAAGGAGTCGCCGCCGATCGCCCAGGTGCCCACGGCGAGCTGGGAGACGTCAACGTCGGAGTTCTTGAGGTGCGTGTAGCGCATATTCTCTCCTTCTAATGGGGCGGCACGCGTCGAATGTCCTCGATCGCGTGCCGCCAGGAATTGCCTTGAACAGGCTTCGGATGATCCGGAAACCGCCTTACACGATGCCCACGAGGCCGAGGACGAGCGCCAGAACCATGATGCCGACCAGGATGATGTTGACGTTCACGTTCTTCTTGCGCAGGAGCCAGAGGACGACGAGCGTAAGTCCCAGAGGCACGATGCCCTTGAAGATCGAGTCGAGGTAGGTCTGGATCATGACGGGGTCGGAGTCCTGAACCGGAATGGACAGGATCGTGTTGAATTGGACGTTCGCCGCGGTCATGGCGCCGATCATCACCAGGCCGATCGTGGAGGTCGCCTTGGTGATGAGCTTCATGAGACCACCCTCGTACATCTCGGAGATGAAGTTGGTGCCCATGCTGAAGCCGAGGTAGGTCATGAAGTATCGGCAGAGGATCGACGGGATGTTGTAGATCAGCAGGAACATGATCGCGCCGAGGGGCGAGCCGCTCATGGCGAGGTTAATGCCGATGCCGGCGGCGATAACACGCAGGACGCCCCAGAAGATTGCGTCGCCGATGCCGGACATCGGGCCCATCAGGGAGACCTTGATACCGTCGATGGACTCGGTGTCGAAGTCTTCGTGCTGCGAGTTCTCCCTCTCCATGGAGGCGACGAGGCCCATGGCGAACGTGCCGACGTTCTGGGTAATGTTGTACCAAGTCGTGTGACGCTTCATGGCGTCGGCACGAGCCTCGGGGTCATCGGCGTAGTAGCGGTTAAGCGCGGGCTGGACGGAGTACAGCCAGCCGTCGGCGCCAGCCTTGACGGAACCGCCGGCGCAGGAAGCGAACACGGAGAAGGAGCGCAGGAAAATGCTGTTGAGCATCTTCTTGTCTTCAGGGCTCACATTCTTGGTCAGGTTGCTCATGCGAAGAAATCCTCCTCGTCGCTGGTTACAGAGTCGCCGGAAACGGCCTGGGTGGCCACTCCCTTCTTGGTGAGATCGAAGATCTCCTTGTCGCGGAGGGCGGAGGCAACCGCGATGATGACACCGAGAACTGCGATGGCGATCATCGGGAGGCCGAGGTACTGGTAGAGCGTAAAGCCCAAGAAGAAGTAGATGCTGAGCTCGGTGCTCCACAGCATCTGGAGCAGGAGCGCCATACCAACGGCGGGCAGGAGGGCACCCACGGCGTTGAGGCCGCTCATGACATTGGCCGGAATCTGGTTGACAATGGCGGCAACGGGCTCGGCGCCAAGGTAAACGCCGAGGAAGGCGATGAGGCCAAAGGCGGCGTACTTAACGAACCAGAGAACGAAGTGCTGAAGCGCGAGGCCCTTCTCGTTGCCCTCGGCGGCCATCTTGTCAAAGGTGGCTGCGAAGAACGCGAGGAACACGTTGTTCATGAAGATCGAGAGAAATGCGGTGACGACGCCCACGGGAACAGCCAGTGTGATGGCGGCACCCTGGTCGATAGCAGCGCCAACGGTGAAGGCGACGGCGAGGGCGGTCGCGGTAACAGGCTCGGCGGAGATAGCGCCACCAATGTTAACCGCGCCCATGAAGATCGCCTCGAGAGAGGCACCGATGATGACACCGGTCTTGACGTCGCCCATCAGGAGGCCCGCAACGAGACCTACCACGAGAGGACGCTCGATCATGCACTAACCGAGAACCCAGTTGCCGCCGTAGCAAATCAGCACGGTCAACCAGGCCATTATTGCCAACCCAACCATTTGACTTCCTTTCTTTCATTTCATTTGGCCGCCTGGCCAAATCCCCTTATTTCCCCGCCGCCTCGATCAGACTCTTGAGAGGAGTCTTGGGATTGGACGGGATAAGCTGATGGAAAACCGGAATACCCTGCTCGCAAAGCTCCTTCGCGGCCTCGAGCTCATCCGGGTTGAGCATGATCGTGGAGTTGAGGGCGACCTTGCTATCCGGATCGGACTTGTCGAAGCGGCCGACGTTGGCAACGTTCACGCCCTCAATCTTGCCCGGCGCGCCCTTAACGAGCTCAAGCACGTCACGCACGCAGTTGGTGAGCGCGAAGATGCGCATGGAGTCCGCGCGCGGATCGTTCGCGATGCGGCAGGCATCCGGAACGTCCTTGACGAGGAGTTTCTGGCCCGCCGGCGTACCCATGGAAAGCGTCATGCGAAGGGCGTCGCTCTCCACGGCGTGCTTGTTGGCGACGATGATCCTGGTGGTGTTGAGCTCCTTGGTCCACACCAGGGCGACCTGTCCGTGAATCAGACGGTCATCGACTCGAACCTGAACAATCATTGCTTCCTCTCTCTACTTGTTAGTACTCTCTAATCAAAGAAGTCTCCCTCGGACTCCTCGTTGTCCGCGGCCTTGCTCGGAGGCTCGACGACCTGCATCGTCGCCCTCGCCAGCTCGACGCTCTGCTTGATCGAATCTGCCGTGACCGGCTCGGCGCCGAGGAGCGTCTCGATCACGAGGCCGAGGTTCATACCGGTGACGTGGACGATCCCGCGCTTCTCCGGCTCCATAAGGACGACCTTCTGGAAGACGGAACCACCGTAGATGTCGGTGAAGATGATGGCCTCGTCCTCAGGGCCCACCGAGTCAATAAAGGCCTGGATGCGAGGGGTGAAATCGGAGTCGTCCACGCAGCAGTCAACTGCCTCCACCATGTCCGCCATGCCGGTCAGGATTCCGATCGAGCTCCTGATTCCGCTTGCGAGGTGGCCGTGCGACGCGACAAGAACTTTCTTCATCGAGTCTCTCCTAGAGCGAATAGTGGTTGGGGTTCAGAAGCTGGATCTTGCTGACGACGAACGCGCGCATGTCGGGGGCGGCGTCCATCAGGAGGCCTATGCCGTTGCCGTCGTTCTTACCGGAGTTGATGTCCTTCTCGAAGGCGCGGTACATGGAACGGAAGTACTCCGTGGCGATGTTGAACTTACTCATGCCGAGGTTCACGGCCTCCTGGAGCTGCTCGTCGGGGATGTCGGAGCATCCGTGCATGACGAGGGGGACGCTGACGGCCTCCCTGCAGGCCTTGATGCGCTCCATGTCGAGGTTCGGGACCTTGACATAGGGGCCGTGGGCATTGCCGACGGCGATGGCGAGCGAGCCGCAACCGGTGCCCTCGACAAACTCCTCGGCGAGGTTCGGGTCGGTGTAGTGGTCGCTGTTCACGAAGTCGTTGGCGTCAGAGCCGTTGCCGACATGGCCGAGCTCGGCCTCGATGTCGACGTCGAAGATCTTGGCGACCTGGACGACGTCCTTCGTGAGCTGGAAGTTCTCCTCATAGGGAAGTGAGGAGCCGTCGACCATGACGGATGGGAAGCCGGCCTTGACGCCCTTGACGGCGATCTCGTAACCAGCGGAGTGATCCTGGTGGACGGCGACGGGCACGCTCGCGCGCTCGGCGTAATAGCGGGCGGCGAAGGCGATGATGTCGAGGGCGCAGTGGTCCTCGAAGCCAGGCCAGTACTGGATGATGATGGGCATGTGCTCATCCTCGGCGGCCTGGATCGCATAACGGATGGTCTCCGTATTGATGACGTTAATCGCGGGCACGCCATAGTGGTGCTCGGTCGCATGTTGAAGAAGCTCGTTGACCTTGATGAGTGACATCTTTGTCTTCCTTTCACCTGAATAATCATTGGATCGGACAGTTCTCAGCTCGTCAGCTGGTTGAACACGAAGCGAAGCGCGAGGCAGGCAGGCGCTTGCGAGGCGCGGTGGAGCCTATGCGGCCGCCTGGCCCTCAGGCTGCGGCGCCGCGCTTCGACGCCATAGCACGTACGCCACAAGAGCAGCGACTGCAGCAATCGTTGAAGCGAGGGCGAAGGCCAGGAAACCCGCGTGCGTGCCGAGCGCATCGCACGCCCAACCGCCAAACAGGTTCGCAACCACGACGGACAGACCGCTCTGGACCATCGCGAAGGCGCTCTGACCTCGAGCGCGACAATCCTCGTAAGTGTGGTTGGCAATGTAGGTAACGCAGGAGTAGTAGACGGTCATGTAACTCACGCTCTGCAGCAGCTGGCCGCAGACCATGACCGGGACGATGCCGGTGCCCACAAGCACGAGCCTGAGCGCCGCCATGAAGCAGGAAAAGATCAGGAGGTTCATCTCGCCGAAGCGCCTGACCAGCTTGGAGGAAACGAGCAGGATGGGGATCTCGCTCGCAGCGGAGACCGCACTCAGGACGCCCACGAGGTTCTGACCCTCGCCAAGCTCGACCGCGTAGCGGCCCAAGAACGCCCCGATGAAGCCAATCGCGGCCGAACTGATGAAGGCGAAGACCAAGACGAAGGCGATCTCATTGCTGGTGAACAGCGAGAGGAGGCCCTTTCCGTGGGAGACCTTGGGATCGTCCGCGGCATTGGCGCGAATTCCCGCCTCGGGGAGGCGCCACATGTGAGCCGCGAAGACCACCAGCGCGGCGGAGACCACCGTGAACTGGATTTGAGGAGCCATGTCGAGCAGCCGACCGACGATCAGGACGACGATGGCATAGCCGATAGTGCCACCCATGCGAATGCGAGAAAAGTCCAGGCCAGAGCGATCCGCGAGCTCGATGACGAGGGAGTCGCTCAGGGGCAGGAGCCCCGAGAAAAACGCCGAGAATGCAAAGGTTACGAGAAGGACCGGGACGAACGTCGACGCCAGGTAATACAGCGGAGCGAGTACCGCCGCCGCAAGGCAGAGGGCCACGATGACCGCGCGGCGGCGCCCGAGCTTGTCGGCGATCGTCGACCAGAGCGGCTGGATGGCGAGCGCACACACCGGGGTCGCCGCGAGGAGAATGCCGGTCTGGGCCGCGCTGAGGCCGAGGCTCGTGTAGTGAGCGGAGAGAAACGGCGAGTACACACCCGCGCAGACCCAGTAGAGTACGTTCGCGAAGAACAGCGAAGTCATGCTTGCGTTTGTCTTGGCGTTGTGCATCGTGCTTCTCCCTTCTTGCTCGCCGGGTGCCTGTCTGGGCTTCGAAGTGATTCACCATCTAGCGTGAAACGGAGTTGCGAGGCGTTGAAACAATGTTCTGTTGTTTCATCGTTTTCGTGCCGTTGTTTCACGGCTCATAAGATAGCAGCTCAAGCTGAGATTGCGCCGAGGAAGTACCGATTTACCGTGAACGGTAGGAAATCAGCGGTGAAACGCTATTTCACCGCTGATGAAACATTTTGCTTATTTTTCACCTCTCTTGACCTAAGATACAAAGCAAGCTAGGACCAAGGAGTAACCATGGATAAGACAGGGGATGTGCTCAGCCACATCTGCGCGGTCATGAGCAGCCTATCCCCCTCGGAGAAGGCAATCGCAACGTATGTGCTCGACCACCCGTCGGATGTCGCAACGATGACCGTCCGCGAACTCGCCGCAGAAACCGGTACGTCACCGGCGTCTGTTTCGAGATTCGCAAGGACGCTTGACTACCGAACCTATTCGGACATGCGTCTGGCGCTCGGCATATCCATCAGCAGGGCATCCGGCGAAGAAAAGGCCACGGACGGCAGGATTACTCTGGACGACGTCGAGGGCTCCATCAAGTACGTCCTGTCTCACAAGGTCAAGGAGCTCTCCCAAACCGCCTCGCTCATTGACTCCGATGACTTTTCGGCAGTCGTCAATCTGCTCCACAACGCCAACCTCGTCCTGATCGCGGGCGTCGGCAACTCGATTAACATGGGCGTAAACGCGGCGTTCAAGCTCTCGCAGGTTGGAGTCAGAGCGTTTTGCCCCAGTACCACCGAAGCCATGGTCTCCGTCGCAACCAGCCTCAAGGAGAATGACGTTCTGCTCGTCATTTCGACGTCCGGATACTCGAAGCGCCTCGTCAACATATTCGACTCTGCCGAGGATTCGAACACCCCCATCATCATGATCACAGACAACCCGGATACGCCGCTCGCGAAGCGTGCCACGCATATCATCCGAGCCATCTCGCGAGATCAGGCCATCACCGGAACCGAGATCGCCTTCTCGCACAGCTCGATCAACTTCGTCATCGAGCTGCTGTTCCTCTTCCTGACCTCTTGCTGGGATGACCCGGTAGAGTTTAACAGGATCATCTCGAAGAATCTCATGGGAGACAAGCAATACAGCTAGGACGACGCACGCCGGCGCACCGATGCCCAGACCGAAACGGGAGGACCCCTTGATAAAGCTCATCCTCGCAGACGTGGATGGGACCCTGTTGCCGTTTGGCTCAAGGGTCGTATCGGAGCGCACGCACAGCGCGATTCTTTCGGCGCTCGATGCGGGCATCGCGTTCGGCCCCGCAAGCGGGCGCGACTACGCCGACCTGGCCGATGCCTTTGACGGCGACGCGCGCTGTTTCTCGACCGGCATCATGGCCAACGGAAAGAAGGTCTTCTCCAGCGGCGAACTCGTGTTCAAAAAGACGCTCTCGACGGAGGCCCTCGTCAAGCTCGATAGCGCTGTACGCCCCTACGCGGGGACGTCACTCTGGCTAGTCGCCGATGTCGATGAGACAGGCAAGCGCTGCGAGCAGTTCCTCTGCGCCGTCGAGCCTGGCGACGAATTCGCCCTGGAAGTCGTTAAGGACTCCGGAAGAGACATGGCGCTCGGAGACGTGCCCACGAACCGTGACGTCATAACCGCCGGCATCTTCGTCAACGTCAGCTCCGCCCCGACGGAAGTCGTTCGGAGTCGATGCAAGGAAGCCTGCCCAGAACTTGATTTCCCCTCGCCCGTCCCATTCTTCCTCGATGTTGTTCCGGCTGGCTGGAGCAAGGTAAACGGACTCGACGCGCTTCTCGGCAGCCTTGGGGTCACGCTGGACGAGGTCGCTTTTATCGGAGACTCGGAAAACGACGTGACGCTCCTCGAAAAGGTGCCGAACTCCTACGCAGTCGCGGGCGCGATGCCAGAGGCGAAGGCCGCGGCCCATCACCTGATCGGGAACGCAGCCGAGGACTCCGTCGCGAAGCTCATCGAACAGATTGTCCAGCAGCGAGGCTAGGGTTCCGCCAGCGTGGCATGCGCCGCGTGCCTCGTCATCCGTTCGTGGCGCGCTACCTCGTGACGATCCAGAGCGTGGCCATCGTCGCGACGCCGATGCCTACGATGAGCGCGGCCCACAGGACGCGGACCACGGGGTTCATGTCGCCCGTCACCACCATGTCGTTCGCGTGCCAGAACCAGCTCTCGTTTCCCTTGCGCATGATGCACTCCCTTAGCCTCGATTACGCCATCTATGGCCGAGCAATCGCAGGTCACGTGCCATAGATTTGCCCTACGCCCAGCTTTCAGTTCTGTAAGGCGGCGGGAGCCTGTGCGAGGCCCCGAGTCCTGAGGCCGTTGCAATGAAAATGGGAATCAAGGGGCACGCATCAATCATATGGGTTCCTTTCGAGGGCGATGGCAAACGAAGCATCCATCATATAATGGAGCGACGCAACCAGAGAGGTCACCCATGGAATTTTATGCAAGCTGCCCCGAGGGCTTTGAATCCGCACTCGCCGACGAGCTCAAGTGGCTCGGGCTTTCGCATGTCCGCCGCCTGAAGGGCCGCGCTACGTTTGAGGGCGAGCTCGAAGAAGGCTACCGCGCCTGTCTGTGGTCGCGCCTGGCCAGCCGCGTGTTTGTGGTGCTCGGACGCTTTGAGGCACAGGATGCCGACGAGCTGTACGATGCCGTTTACGACATTGCCTGGGAAAACATCGTCCGCCGCGGCGCCACCATTGCCATCACTGCCCGTGGTGTGACCGAGCAGCTGCGCAACACGCGCTTCTCTGCCCTGCGCGCCAAGGACGCATTGTGCGATCGCCTGGCCGAGACCACAGGCCGTCGCGCCGATGTCGATGCTGCCGACCCCGATGTCCACCTGCTGCTTTCGCTACGCCAGCGCCGTGCGAGCATAAGCCTGGACCTTTCGGGCGACCCGCTGTTCAAGCGCCTGCCGCCCGCCGCGACTCGCGCCGGCGAGGGCGCGCACGTGCTACGCCCCGACTACGCCGCCCTGGTGTTGGCGCAGGTCGGCTGGACCGCGCTGTGCGAGCGCGAGCTGACGGCCGACGACTACGAAAACGAGGCCCTACCTACGCTGATCGACGCCTCGTGCGCCGGCGGCGGCCTGCTGCTGGAGGCCGTGAACATTCTGACCGACCGCGCCCCGAGCGCCGCACGCGAGCGCTGGGGCTTTGAGGGCTGGCAGCTGCACGACGCCACTCTGTGGGAGCAGCTGCTCGCCGAGGCACGCGAGCGCGAGGCGGCGGCGCGCGAGCGCCAGGCGCGCATCGTCGCCGTGGACATTGACCCTGCCGCCCGCAAGACCGCCGAGCGCATGGCCAAGTGCGCCGGTTACAAGCGCTTTGTCGATTTTTGCGCCGCCAAGCCCGCCACCGTGCTGGACCATGCGGGCGCTGTCGCCGGCGCCGCCGTGGTCGCAGACACCACCGAGACCCCGCTTTCGCTCATGCACGACGCCATGACGCTGGTCGGCGAGCTGCGCCGCGCGCCCGAGCTTGCCTCGGCGCCGGTCGCCGCGCTCACCCGCGATGGCCTTATGGCCCGCGCGCTCCATGCCGAGCCCGCGCGCTCCATTGCCGTCATGCCCAACAACGAAGAGGCGACTATTGAGGTTTGGCCCTCGCTCGACCACGCCGCCGCAGCATTCGAAGCTGCGACCAGCGCGGATGCTGAGGAGCAGGCCGCGGATACCGAAGGCGAAGCCGCCAACGCCCCCATGCCCGAGCCTGCCGCCACGCTCGACCTGAGCGACGGCAAGCCGCTGCCCGTGCTCATCCCCGAGTCCGAGCAGTTCGCCAACCGCCTGCGCAAGAACGCCCGCCTGCGCCGCAAGTGGGCAAAGCGCGAGGGCGTGAGCTGCTACCGCGTCTACGATGCCGACCTGCCCGACTACTCTGCCGCCATCGACCTGTACGAAGGCTGCCCGCAGACGCCGGGCCGCTGGCTCGTCATCGCCGAATACGCCGCGCCCAAGACCATCGACCCCGCACTGGCCCAGGCCCGCATGCTCGACATCTTGGCCATCGCGCCGCGCATCCTGGATGTTCCGGCCGAACACGTGCACGCCAAGGCCCGCATACGCTCGCGCGGCGGCTCGCAGTACGGCAAGCAGGACGCCGGCAAGGGCGGCTCGGGCGAGCGCGCCAACATTGCGCGCCGTCGCCTGCCGCTCATCGAAGAAGGCGGCCTCACCTTTGCCGTTAACTTTGACGACTACCTGGACGTGGGCATCTTCTTGGATCACCGCGTCACGCGCAACCTGGTGCGTGAGCACGCCAAGCAGGCGCGCCGCTTCCTCAACCTGTTTGCCTACACCGGAACCGCCACCTGCTATGCGGCCGACGGCGGCGTCGAGGAAACCGTGACGGTCGACCTCTCCAACACCTACCTAGACTGGGCCGAGCGCAACATGCGCCAGAACGGCTTTGTGGGGCCGCAGCATCACTTTGTGCGCGACGACGTGCTCGCCTGGATTCGCGACCAGCGCCAGACGCGCAACCGCTGGGACCTGATCTTTGTCGATCCGCCCACGTTTTCGAACTCGTCCAAGATGGGCCGCCGCACCTGGGATGTTCAGCGCGACCATGTTGAGCTTTTGGCCGGCGTATCGCGCCTGCTCGCGCAGGGCGGCCACGTCATCTTTAGCTGCAACCTTCGCGGCTTCCGCCCCGAAACGCGCAAGCTCGCGCGCGCGGGCGTCGTGCTGGAGGACATTACGGCGCAGACCATCCCCGAGGACTTCGCGCGCAACCAGAAGGTGCACCATTGCTATATCGTGCGCCGCCTGCCCATCGAGGACGCCATGGCCGAAGCCGGCTTTAGCGCCGAGGAAATTGCTGAGCGCGTCGAGAAACTGCGCAACCCCGGAGCCCGCAAGCCTCGCGCAACGGCGCCCGCGCACGCGCAGGCCGGCGTCCGAGGACCGCGCGGCAACGGCAAACCCTCCCCCGCCGGCAAGCCCAAAAAGAAGAGGTTCTACGCCAGCAAGCCCAAGGGCAAATAACAAAGTTGCGGTGGAATACGGACTGTTTTGCCTGGAATTAGGCAAATTTAGACCGTATTTCACCGCAACTCATATTGGGATGGTGGTTGGCGATCTAGCCTTGGATGACCAATCGGTAGCCGATGCCCACATGCGTCTGGATATAGCGCGGATGCGCGGGGTCGGACTCGATTTTCTTGCGCAGCGTGCCCATAAAGACGCGCAGGCTCGCCAGATCGCTCTTGGTCGCCGTGCCCCAAATCTCGTGCAGGATAAACTGGTGCGTCAACACCTTGTCGGCGTTGTGCGCCAGCAGACACAGGAGCTTGTACTCGATCGGCGTCAGGTGCAGTTCCTCGCCATCCATCATGGCAATGCCGGCATCAAAATCGATATGCAGCTCACCGGTATCGAACGAGCCCTCGGAGGCAACGCCGCCCGTTTGCGCATACGAAAGGCGTCTGAGCGTCGTGCGGATGCGCGCGAGCAGCTCCTCGACCGAAAACGGCTTGGTCAGGTAGTCGTCGGCACCAGCATCGAGCGCGCGGATCTTGTCCGCGTCCTCGCTGCGCGCCGAGACCACGATGATCGGCATGCCCGACCACGTGCGCACCGACTCCACCACCTTGACGCCGTCCATATCGGGCAGGCCCAGATCGAGCAGCACAATGCTCGGCGCCTGCGACGAGGCGGCGGCGATGGCGGCATGGGCGGTTTCCACGGCCATATGGCGCAAGCCGTGCGCCTCGAGCGCGGCGACGATAAGGTTGCGGACGGCGGGATCGTCCTCAACGACCAAGATGAGCGGTTTCACGGCAGAGTTCGGCACGGCGCTACTCCTTATCAAACGAAACATCGGCGGCGGGAAGCTCAATCGTAAAGACCGAGCCGTGCGGGTCCGCCGCGGCAACCTCTATGCTACCGCCATGCGCCAACGCAATGGAGCGGCAGAGCGAAAGACCCAGGCCCACGCTGCGATGGCTGTCGGCAAGACCGTGGTTGGCGGTGTAGAACGACTCAAAGATTCGCTCGCGGTCCTCGGGTGCGATGCCCGGCCCGTCATCGGCAACCGAGCACGCCACGCGTCCGCCGTCGACGTCAATCGAGATCACGATATGCGAGCCCTCGTGCGTATAGGTGATGGCGTTGTTCACCAGGTTTACCACCAGCTGCACCATCAGGCGCGCGTCGACGTTGACGAGCGCCGGCTCATCGCACGCCACCACCTTAAGGTCGTGCTCGCGCACGGCCGGATTTACATGGCGCAGTGCCTCCTCGACGATATCGTCCATAAGCTCGAGCGTTGTCGACAGATGCATGCCGCCGCCCTCGAGCTTGGTGATGGCAAGCAGGTTCTCGACGGTGGCGTTGAGCCACAGCGCATCCGAGCGAATGGATAGCAGCAGGCCGCGGCGCGTCTGGGCATCGAGCACCGCGGTGCCGGTCGAGCCCTGGTCGAGCAGCACGTCGGCATTACCCGAAATACTGGTAAGCGGCGTGCGCAGATCGTGCGAGATGGAGCGCAGCAGATTGGCGCGCAGCTGCTCATTTTTGGCAAGCACCGCCGCCTCCTCGCGGGCCTCCATGGCGCGAGCGCGATCGAGTGCCAGCTCGCCTTCGCTCACGATGGCATCGGCAAGTGTCCGCTCCTCGTGCGTCAGCACGTCGGGCTCGGCAACGATAGCCAGCACGCCCACCACCGAGGCGGGATCGCCCGCGCGCACCATGGTGTCGCCCGAGCGCACGGTCAGGTAGATGCCGTAGAACGCCGAGCCGCCGTAGGTGGCATCGAGCGGCGTTCCCACATAGGCGGACGCCGAGAGCCGCGGCGGCATCTGCGGCGCCAGTTCATGCACCGGCGCGACATCGCCCACGGCCGTGTATGTCGCACGCGGCAGCAGGTCATCGCCCTCGGCGTCGGCGCTGTACCACACGACAGGACAGCCCGAAAGACGCGCCAGCTGCGTTGCCATAGCATGGACAATCTGCTGCTGATCGGCGCAGCGCTGCAGCATGCGGTTGGTCTCGAGCACCATCTGCGTGCGGCGGTCGCTGGCGGCGGCCTGCGCCAAGGCACGGCGCAGGGCCAACGCAATCGAGCTCGACACGAGCGAGACCGCAAACATAATGAAGAACATGCCGGGATAGACGCGGTCGATAAACGACAGCGAGTAGCGCGGGTCGACAAACAGGAAGTTGTAGAGCGCCACGGCGGCAGCCGAACTCAGCAGGCAATACAGGCGGCTCCAGGTAAAGAATGCGCACAGCTGCACGGCGAACACATAGACGATCATGATGCTCGGCGCGAGACCCGGATGGTCGAGCAGCGCGCCCACAATCGTCGCCGCGACCAACAGACCCACCGATACGCAGGCGTCATACAGAGGAGTGCGGCGCGTCAGCGTTGTGCGCCGCCACCAAAAGCTATCGGCAATATCGCCGTCCGTACGGACGTCCATCAGCGCCCTGCCCCTCTCTCAAAAACAAAAACCACCACAAAGGGGACAGGCACCTTTGTGGTGGTTTCCCCTTGTGGTGGTTCCAAGTGTATAGCCTTTGCAGCCTGCGGTCGTTAGACAAACAGCGCGTGCGCGAGCAGTGCGCACACGCACGCCGCGACAAACACCAGCGCCACGACCGAAATCACGCGATCGGCCATGTCCATGTTGGCCCGATTCGTAAAGAACCGATCTTCGGCGGCATCGGCGCGTGCCTCGCGCACCACTTCGGCAACCACCTCGCGGCCATCAAGCATCTTTGCATCCATGTTTGCCTCCCCGGCCCCAATCTTGTCCATCGAAAACCAACTCCGTGCAACCTGTCGGCGCCTACGGGCGCTCGTTGGGAGCCAGGCGTTGCATCTTGCTCACGGCCTTGAACTTGGTGAACAGCGGCACGTACTCAAAGCTCACGTTGGAGTTCTCCAGGCCGTACCAGCGTGCAGGCGTGCCGGCGGCGCGACGAATGATGTACTTGAGCGTGATGGCCGTACGCTCGCTCGGCTCCACATCGCTTTCGGGCGCCAGAAGCTTACGGATCAGGACGAACTTGAACGTACCGATGTTGCCCGGATCCTTGTAGACCGAGTAGTCATGCGTCTGCGCCGGCAGCTCGCCGGTGGCAGCCAGGTCCTGAACGACCTGACGCAGGTAGGCATTGACGCGCTGGTTAATCTTGTAGCCCAGGTACAGATGCACGCGGAACACGTAGTCGGTGCCGAACGTCTCGACCGAATAGGCAAAGGTATGCGGCTCGTCCATGGTCTCGACGTTCACGAACCACCAGGCGCGGGCGCGCTTGGGATGCTTGTCCAAGATCGAGTAGACGATATCACGGTCGATGTAATCGGTATGGGTGTCCTTGGTCAGGTACACGATGTTGTCGCTCAGGCGCTCGTAGCGATCATCATCGCGCAGGCGCTTGAGCTGCGGCAGGTAGCTGCGCAGCGGCAGCAGCGTAAACTGGCGCTGCTCAACAGCCGTACCGTTGTACCAGCACACCATGATGCCCATGATGAGCGCGGCCATGAGGATGGTGAAGTAGCCGCCGTGGAAGAACTTGGTGAGTGAGCTCACGAAGAAGAAGCCTTCGAGCAAAAGGAAGAAAGCCGCGAAGATCCACGGAGCAACCTTGAGCTTGCGCTCCTCGTGCAGGTAGAAGAAGAGCAGCAGCGTGGTGCACATCATAGTCAGCGTAATGGCAAGGCCGTAGGCGGCTTCCATATGCGCCGAGTTCTGGAACAGCAGCACCACGATGACGCAGCCGACAAGCATGACGTTGTTGACCATGGGGATGTAGAGCTGGCCCTTGGTCTCGGCAGGGTAGAAGACCTGCATGTGCGGCATGAGATCCAGACGGCTGGCCTCGGACACCAGCGAGAATGCGCCGGTGATGAGCGCCTGCGAGGCGATGATGGCCGCGACGGTGGAAAGGCCTACGGCAAACGGGCGCAGGCCCGGAGCGAGCATCTGGTAGAACGGGTTGAGATCGGCAATGCCCATGAGCTCGGGGTTGGCAGCGTTGTTCATAAGCCAAGCGCCCTGGCCCATATAGGAAAGCAGCAGGCAGCACTTAACGAACGGCCAGGTAGCGTAGATGTTGCCGCGGCCGACGTGGCCCATGTCGGAGTAGAGCGCCTCGGCACCGGTGGTGGCGAGGAAGCAGCTGCCCAGGATCATGATGCCCGCGTGGTTGTTGGGGCTCAGCAAAAAGGCGATGCCGCGCACCGGGTTGAGGCACAGCAGCACGGCGGGGTGCTGGAAGACAAAGAACAGACCCGTGCCGCCCAGGAACAGGAACCACAGCGTCATGATGGGGCCAAAGGCGTGACCGATCTTGGCCGTACCGATGCGCTGTACCAAGAAGAGCACGATGATGATGGCGAGCGTAATGGCGACGACGCGGCCTTGGTCATCGCCCAGCACGGCATGGACCGCCGGAATGGTGCGCAGGCCCTCGATGGCCGTGGTAACGGTAACAGCCGGCGTCAGGATGCCGTCGGCGAGCAGCGCGGCGCCACCCAGCATGGCGGGGATGATAAGCCACTTGCCGCAGCGCTTGACCAGGCTGTACAGGGCAAAGATGCCGCCCTCGCCGTGGTTGTCGGCGCGCAGCGAGATCAGCACGTACTTGATGGTGGTCAGCAGCGTGACCGTCCACACGACAAGGGAGAGCGCGCCAAGCACGAACTCCTCCGTCACACTTCCGATGCCGCCGTTGCCGGCAACGAGCGCCTTGGTTACATACATAGGGCTGGTGCCGATATCGCCGTACACCACGCCCAGCGTGACGAGCATCGCCGAGATGCTCACAGGAATCGCAGCGTGCGAGGCTGCCTCCTTGGCCTTTTGTTCCATAAGCCGGTTTCCTCCCAACTTTAATGTTCGAAGGAATTATAGGTAATCGGCCCATGTTTGAATGGCACTGTTTTCCCAGCTAGATAAACATTTATACGGCCTTTAGGCCACCGCAGCGATATGGAATGTGACAAAGGGGCTGTCCCTTTGTCACATTCGTCATTTTCCGAGCCAATTTTTGAACCACCACTCCATGGAGCGGCTCATCTCGGCCATAAAGGGACTCGTGTGCTTGCGGGTATAGATGTCCACGACGCGCTCCCCCACCTCGCGGGCATGCGGACGGAACATCGCGTCCATCTCGGCCACCTGTGCGTCCATAGTCGCGTCGTCCGCACGGCGGTAGCGTTCCTCGTGCACCAGGTTCACCACGGGGTGCGCGATTGCCGGGCGCTCTTTGCGAGGCGTGCCGATGATGAGCATCGACAGCGGCATGGTATACGGAGGCAGATCCAGCAGCTCGGCCACTTCCTCGGCATTCTCGACGATATCACCGATGTAGCAGCTCCCCAGCCCCAGGGCCTCGGCGGCCACCACGGCGTTTTGCGCAGCGATCACGGCATCCTGCGCCGCGATGGCAAAGTCGCCCAAACCCGGCGCGCGGCGGGGCGCCTTGCCCGTGCGTTCGACAAAATCGTGCTCAAAGCAGCCCACGTGCTCAAACAGATCGATCCACTTGGCATAATCGACCACAAATATAAGTGCCCAGGGCGCCTTGGCGATCATGGGCTGGTGATCGCACAGGTCGGCCAGACGGTCCAGCCTAGCCTGCTCGCGAATGCTCACGATGGAATACATCATCATGGCACCCGCCGACGGCGCGCGACTCGCCGCATGCAAAATCGCTGCTCGCTGCTCGTCGGTCACCGCCACGGGACGGTCGTCGTCATCACGCGCGAAGGCACGCGTGGAGGAACGGTGCTCCAACGTGTCCAGCACCGCATTGCCCGTCGTCTCGACCGGATAGCCGCCCGCGTCCATGCCGGCACCCACGTCGCCCGCACTCGTCATACAAACCCGCTCGCTCATCGCCCTACCCTCGTCATTTCTTTAAGAAGCCTTTACGTTTCCGTGTAATTCCCGTCCATTATCGCGCAGGTCGCCACTACATTGCGCCACACCGCCACACGTGCGCGTTAATATGGCTGGTTGTTGTGCGCAGCCACCAATTGCAGCGCATATCTTGGTAACAATCGGGTAAATCCCCGCTTTCGTAGGTTTTAAGTTTGTGAGGAGTCTCAGCATGTTCGCTGCCGCCATCTCGCTCGTCGGTCTTGCGGCGACCGTCTACCTTGTCTTGCGCGAGGCCAAGGCCATTCGCGCACAGTCGGGCACCGTTGCCAAGGGCGCCATCGCCTGGAGCGTCGCCTTCGGCCTGTTCCAGCTCTTTTTGACTATTTGGGGCGCTATTGGCCTCGTCGCCCAAAACGAGCCGCTCGCCTTTGTGATGCTCATCCTGACCAATGCCATCCTTACCGGATGCGCCTGGGCCAGCATCGCCCGCGACCGCATCGCCCCGCGCGTCTTTGCGTTCGCCGGGTCCGATGCCCCCGTCCCCACCGGCAAGCTCGCCCGCCTGCGCGGAGCCTTTGTGGGCAAACCGCTCGTCGCCGCCGTCTTGTGCCTGCTGCTCGCCGGCGTCTTTACGCTGCTGGGCATGGAGGTCTCGTCCAACCACGACTTTACCTGGGTCTACCCCCTGTGCATCCTGCTCGAGTGGGCCATCATCGCCACACTCATGACTGGCTTGTTCTTCCTATTCCAGCGCCACGGCGCAGCTCCCGCGGTCCTGGCCTTTGCCCTCTTTGTCCTGGGCATTGCCGAGTTCTTTGTCATCACGTTTAAATCCATGCCCATCCAGCCGGGCGACCTTTCGGCCATCTCCACCGCCGCCGCAGTCGCCGGCACCGGCTACACCTTCTCGATCTCGCTGTTCTGCGTGCTATCCATGGGCTTTACCGCCATCGCCATGCTGCTGTGCGAGTACGCCGGCCTGGTCGCGCCGCACCGTCAGAAGGGCGCCGCCAACGCCAAGCGCATGCTGCTCACCAACCTGCTCGTCGCCGTGCTGTGCCTGGGCGGCGTAACCGCGCATGTCACGCTCATCGACTACTACAACACCCTCGGCATCACCGTCTACACCTGGCGCCCGCTCGAGAGCTACTGGCGCGAGGGCTACCTGCCCGCCTTTATTAGTGCAGCGCAGTCCATTAAGCCGCCCAAACCCGCCGACTACTCCGTCGACGATGCCAAGGCCACGCTCAAAAAGTATGCCAAGGCCTACGACAAGTCCGACGCGGCCAAGAGCGACGAGCGCGCCGCCGCAAAGGAGCAGTTCGACAGCGAGAAGCCCACGGTCATCGCCATCATGAACGAGACCTTCTCGGACCTATCCATCTACCAGAACATGCGCGCCGGCTACGAAGGCCCGCAGTACTTTAAGAGCCTGTCCAACTGCCTCAGCCGCGGCAAGCTCTATGTGAGCGCCTACGGCGGCGGCACGGCCAATACCGAGTTTGAGTTTATGACCGGCAACTCCATGGCCAACCTGGGCTCGGGCGTGTATCCGTACACCATCTACAACATGGAGACGACCGGGAACCTGGCAGAGCAGTTCAAATCGCTCGGCTATTCCACCACGGCCATGCACCCCAACCACGCGACCAACTGGAACCGCGAGAACGTCTACAAGGACTTTGGCTTTGACCAGTTCCTGTCCATCAACGACTTCCAGGGAGCCGACACCCTGCGCGGCATGGTGACCGACCAGGCTACCTACGACAAGATTCTTGAGCTTCTCGACCAGAACGCCAATCCGCAGTTCATCTTCGACGTGACCATGCAGAACCACTCGGGCTACGACACGGGCCTGCTGCCGGTCGACAAGCAGATGCACCTCAACATCGACACGACCGACCTGGACGCCAAGACCGTCGAGGACGGCACGCTCTCCGATGTCGACGAGTATGTCTCGTGCATCGAGCAGTCCGATCAGGCGCTTCGCTACTTCCTCAACGCCCTGAGCAAGCTCGACCGTAAGGTAGTCGTGGTGTTCTGGGGCGACCACCAGCCGTTCTTCCCGTCCAAGTTCAACGATAAGTGGTTTACCGGCGAGGACGACGCCACGCATCAGGAGCGTCTGTGGCAGACCGACTACATCATCTGGGCCAACTACGACGTCGCCGGCTGCGACCAGACAAGCGAGGTCGACGACCTGTCCACCAACTACCTGTCCACGCAGCTGATGCAGCTGATCGGCGCACCGCTGACCGACTATCAGAAGGCGCACATGACGCTGCGCGAGTCGCTGCCCGCCATCAACTCCGTGGGCTACGAGGACGCCAGCCTGCGTTGGGCGCTTTCCTCCAACGTCACCGGTGACGACGCCGCTGCCGCAGCCGCCACCAAGGCACGCGAGGATTACGCCAAGATGCAGTACTACGAGATGTTCCGCGACGGCAAGAACGTCTATACGGAGCACTTCCAGACCGAGGCCAACGAGACCGACCCCAACCTGGCGCCGGGTACGACCAAGATCAAGTAACGGGGTCGGGGGCCCAGCGCAGGCGGGGATGCCGGAGGGGCGAAGTTCGCTGCTCTACAGTCCTGCTCGCACGGAGAGCACATTAAGTGCTCTCCGGCTCGTGCGGAACTCGCGACGAACTTCGCCCATCCGGCCTCCCCACCTGCACCCCTCGCCCGTTGCGGGTTGAGCGGGCTGATGAGAAGTAAAGTATGAAGGGACCCCAAAGGGGTCCCTTCTATTAAAGTTCGCACTAGAACTCGTTTTGAGCTTCTGTGTTGGCTTTTGGTCCGTTCAGTACAGCCAGCTTCGTCTAAATCCGAGACACTGCGCTCAGCTCGGCAGATTTCGGAGCGCAAATCATGCCAGCCGCGCTAATCGTAAGTGTTATATACAAACCGCTCACCACTAGCCGAACCTTGCACCGCCTCGTGTTATCCAGCTCCCTCGTCTCTAGCTCAAACACGGTCGGGCTCACCCATGCGCAACATGCAAAGAGTGTCCTTGAATCCCAATCGGGAGCAGTGTCGTGCTCCCCCTCATGCGTTGCAAACTGGAATAGATCCCCAAGCGGCTTTATTTTCTCGGGATTCTCTTTCCAAACGCCTTTCGATGCAGAAACGTCATACCTCTCTCCGTTTTTAATGAGCGAAAAGCAGACGTCACCATTCTTAAAGTCGAGCTCGAATCGCTGCATGCCATAATCGTTGTCAATGAGCTCGTGACTTCCGCTTAAAACGCTTTCACTGCGCCGACCACCGTGCTCCGAACCGGCAACGAATGGCAAGCTTTCAATCGGCTTACTCCCGCACAAGCGAGACATGCCCAATACGCCATAGAGAGGATCGAGCAAAGCCTTGCTCCCCGTCGTCGAACTCGATACCGCCACGACAAGATTGTCCTCGGGACGCACGTAGCACAGCTGTCCAAATAGACCGGCGCATCTGTATCCGCCGCCGCAGCACATCCAAAATTGATAGCCGTATCCGTTATTGTCCTCCGTTGCCTCCGGTGGATAATAAGGCTGTGTCTCGACCTGTTTAGTTGTCGCAGCATCAATCCACGCCCGCGGGATGATCTCTTTACCGTCCAGCATTCCCCCATCAAGAAGGCACTGCCCAAATTTAGCCAAGTCGGGCGTAGAGAGATGAAGGCCAAATCCTCCGGTGCTGTGATGCCCAGCGTCCTCCTCCCACCACCATCGCCTAATTCCAAGCGGCTCAAACAACCGCGCACGAAGGTACTCGGACTCTTTCCGATCACTCACCCGCTCAACCAGCAAGCTAAGAAGGTGCGAGCACAGCGAATCATAATGAAATCGTCCGGCAGGGTCCCAATCCATCTCGCGCCCAACAACTTCGAGCGCCCAATCATCATTGCCGCCGAGGTACGAAATGCCCGCATCCTGACCAAGACGCATCGTCAAAAGGTCTCTGATCGTCACACCCAGCATGCGCTTATCGACCACATGGCTTCTATACTCTGGGAACCAATCGATCCAGGGAGCGTTAAGGTCGATCTTACCCTCGTTCACCAAATAACCGA
This sequence comes from uncultured Collinsella sp., assembly GCA_902405995.1. Classification (GTDB taxonomy): domain Bacteria; phylum Actinomycetota; class Coriobacteriia; order Coriobacteriales; family Coriobacteriaceae; genus Collinsella. The sequence goes on along the minus strand of CABPCG010000012.1, from coordinate 13,924 downwards.
TTGCAATCGAAGTAAATGACTTGGTTACCGAATACAGCGGGTGCACGCAGTCAAGCTTAAATGGGGCGAGAGAACGGGCAAATACCGTCTCGCCATTTTGATTAACCACAATGGACCGCACTTCCACACCGAGCTTTTGAAGTTCGGCCAAGTACTCATTTCCCAAGTCCTCATTAAATATGACACCCATGATTACATTGTCCTTTTCGACGGCATGCATCAAACCAGAAGCCGCCCCGCTGCTCGCACAGCAAGGGCGGCCCTCCAAACAAGAAGCAACAAAGCTACTTGGCAGACTCGAGCTGTTCGTCCTTATACGTTGCATATGTTAGGACAAACGACACAATACTCGAAACCACAATACCCGCAATGACGAAGAGTAGGCAATTCACACCCATGGCGCCCGAAGGATCGATGAAGCCCGGGAACGCGCAGAAACCGCCGCCAGTAAACTCGAACATCTTAGTTCCCAATGCACCGATGATCAGACCGCCTGGCACCGAAGCAATGCAGCTAATGATAAACGGCTTTTTGCGCGGAAGCGTAATGCCGTAAATACAAGGCTCGGTAATGCCAAAGAAGAATCCTGAGATAAACGCCGGCCAGCCAAGCTCTTTAAGCTTGACGTCCTTAGTTTTGAGCAGAATTGCCAAAACAGCGAAGGACTGAGCATAGGAGCAGACCATGTAAGGAGCCATCACAATATCCCAGCCCTGCGAAGCAATGTTCACGAGCATCAGGGCGATAACGCTCCAGTGGAAACCAAAGATAACCATAACCTGCCAAATTGCAGTCAGCACCACGCCGCCGAGTGCGCCGCCGATAACCGGAAGGCTATAGAGCGAGTTGAACAGCAAGCTCATGAGGTTTGTGATGAACGTTGCAATAGGCCCGATAATCAGGTAGGTCGCGGGAACCATGACCACAAGCACGCACGTAGGAACAAAGAAGAACTTGATGTACTCAGAGAAGTGCTTGCGGCACCATTTCTCAAGCTTTGCGGCAAACCAAACCGAAAGGATAATGGGGATAACTGAACTCGTATATCCAGAGGACGGCATAATGACCGGGATACCGAGGAACGTCGTGTAGTAGTTCATCGCAAACGGCGTGTTTGCCAGAACGGCGCCGAGCACCTTGCCACTGGTAATATTCACCATGGTCGGATATGTAAGTGCGATGCCGAGCGTCATGCCGATAAATTCACTGCAGCCAAACTTCTTTGCAGCCGTATATCCCAAAATAATCGGCAGGAAGTAGAAAAATCCATCACCGGCAGCATAGAGTATCTGATAGATACCGTCATTGGCGGTAACCCAGCCGAGTGCCACAAGAATACTTAAGATACCCTTGATCATGCCCGCAGCACAGAGAACGGCAAGAATGGGTTGAATTACACCCGAAATCGTATCGATGAGCGCACTCACGAGATTTCCGTGTTTGACTGGCTCTCCGTCCTCATCGACCTCGCCAAGGCCCTCCACGCCGGAAGCCTTCAAAGCAGCATCGTAGGCATCCTCAACAACGTTGATTCCAACAACAACTTGGTACTGGCCATTGGCGTTAACAACTTGAACCACGCCCTTTAAGGACTCGATGGCCTTGGTGTCAGCCTTTGATTCATCACGCAATTTAAAGCGGAGACGCGTCATACAATGCGCAATGCTTACAATATTCGAGCTACCGCCCACTAAGCCAACGACATCTTCGCCAAGCTTACGATTAGTGAGCTCTTTACTCTCGCTCATTTTTCTCTCCTCAGTGCGACCTTCATCGGCAAGTCACCCGCCGGTGCTTTGGCTTCTTAATGAAACTCAGGCCAGAAGTCCTTATTTGCTTCAATCAGCTCATCGAGAATCTGCTTTGCCACAGAAGCCGAGGGAACGGTCTTTGAAAGTGTCAGAGCCTGCCAGAGCTCCTGATACGAATGGTCAATCCAGGCGGAAACAGCCAGCTTTTCAACCGACACCTGCTGCTCCATCAAACCCTTTTGGAATTGAGGAATGCTGCCCTGATTAATCTTCTCGAATCCGTTGGCGCCCACAATGCACGGAATTTCAACCATAGCCGTTGAATCAAAATTGGAGACCGCACCATCGTTGGGAACGATCAGAGTGAAATGCTCCCTCGTGTTTTCAGCCAAAGCACGTGCAAGGTCAACAATATATTCCGCGTGAGTATCCGGCTTGAGATTAAATCCCTGAGCCGTGCCCTTCTCGGCAATATTCCGTGCCGTAGTAAAGACGCGCTTCTCGCGTCCCTCCCTCACTTCATCGGTACGCGTATGATTCGGGTCAGTATGAGCAACAACATAATCCGAGAAAAGGTAGTATTTGAGATACGTATTTGGGATCGTATTCGGGTCAAGCGCGTAGACATCTTTCGCCTTTCGGAATGTTGAATCCCACGATGCATCGACAAACTCGAGTCCGGAGTCTTTGCCTGCATAGCCGTTCTCTGCCATATTGGCCTTGATTGTCGGCATGAGGTCATTGCCCTCGTGGTCGAAGATGTGTGTCCACCAACCGAAATGATTCAGTCCGTAATAGCCGATTTCAAGGTCCTTGTGGTCCTTCAAGCCGCACATCTGCGCCATGATATCCATGAGTGCGATTGGCATATCACAGATATTGATGATGCGCGAATCGGGACGAAGTCGACGAGTCGCCTCGGCCACAATCGCCGCAGGATTCGAGTAGTTAAGCATCCAGGCGTTGGGTGAATACTTCTCCATGTAATCGAGAATTTCAATAACGCCGCCTATAGAGCGAAGCCCGTATGCAATGCCGCCAGGTCCGCAAGTCTCTTGACCCACGACCCCATATTTCAACGGTATCTTTTCATCCTTTTCGCGCATCGCATACTTACCGACGCGAATTTGAGCGAGAACAAAATCAATTCCAGAAAAAGCGACTTCAGGATCGGTCGTGTAATTAAAGGCTACCTCCGGCGCTTCTTCTTTGATAACGATTGCGCATGCTTTTGCAAGAATCTCCTGGCGCTCAGCATCGTTATCGTAAAGAGTGATCCTGCTAATAGGGAAAATATCCCTCTTCGAAAGCAAAGTCAGTACGATGCCCGGCGTATATGTGCTTCCGCCTCCCGCAATCGTTACAGCATACGTTTTATCTGCCATCGAATGTCTCTCCTCTCCTGTCTAGACATGTCTATGTCTTGCCTAAATATAGAGTTTCCTATTAGCATTTGTCTAGACAGGTCTTTGTTTATGGATGAACGGTTGTCTTTTTTCCGTAAACGGTGTTGCTGGAATCGATTTATAGTTAGGAACGGCGTTTTTCTTTACAAAGGATTCAGGAGGCTCACATGGGAAAGTCCCTATACGGTGAGATATATTGCAGCCTCAGATCAGAGATAACCAGCGAGGCCATTCCCGTTGGGTCCTTTTTGCCCTCGGAGCTGTCTCTCATAAAGAAATTTAATTGTTCGAGAATGACTGTCAGAAAAGCAATATCGCTCTTAGCAAACGAAGGTCTTGTTCAATCAATCAAAGGCCGAGGCGTTAAAGTCATCAGTACGCCGCAAAATGGACTCGACAAAGAAAGCGCCTTCACCGTTTGCGGCCTCTCGTCATTCACAGAGTCCGCCCGTGTTATTGGCGCTGACTCCCATTCTAAAGTAATCTTTTTTGAGCATGTCACAGCTGACGAAGAGCTATCCGCACTGACAGGAATGACAGTTGAAGCAGATTTGACCCATCTGGGGCTTTTGCGCACGCTCGATTCAAAACCCGTAGCCATAGACCGCCATTACTTCTTGACCGAAGCCGTGCCGGGAATCAATGAGGATAATGCCATCAAATCATTATTCCGCTATATCGAAGATGATCTGGGGAAAACGATTTCCGTTAGTCAAAGATCAATCACGATTGAAAAGCCTACAAAGGAAGACTGCGAGTTGCTTAATATCCCAGAAAACGACTATCTGGCAGTTATGAGGAGCAGAACATTCGATTCTCTTGGGCTACAGTTTGAATACGTTGAGTCAAAATACATTCCGAGCATTTTTCATTTTCATGACACTGCGACACGAACACCACTGCCTTAATTCTTGGCTCAGCAGCATCGCCATGATGAACCAGACGCAATGAGCGGACCAAAAGTCTAAGCCTGAGCCCACTTATCCGTTGGGAAACCACATCCCACTCCGACTACAAATTCCGGGTCGTACTTTCCGCCAAGGCCCTCAACCGGAAACCGCATCCCATTCCAAAGGCAAATTCCGGGACGCATTTTCCGAAACCCCACCCATCCGGAAATCCCATCCCACTCCGCGCACATCCGGGCATAGAACAATCAGCTTATTAGGCCTTCCATCAATAAAGGGGCGCCCTCGTGTCACGAAAAAAGCCTCGAGAATCTCGAGGCTTTCACATTTGTATTGTTTTGCACGAAGGACCGCGAACGGCGAAGCTACTCTCCCAGCACGGCCTTCTTGGCAGCTGCGGCCATGTTGTCCAGGTCTTCCTTGGTGGGATGGTCCTTCGCGGCAACCCAGTTGTCGAGCAGCATCTTAAATCGGGCGTTGTCGGGATCTTGCTCGAGCATGGCCTCGTAGCGCTGTTTGACCGCAGGGCCCATCTTACCCTGACACATCGCCCAGCCCGCAAGCTCGGCATCCACGGCCAGATTGGAAGTTACGCGGTCGATAATCTGCTGGTAATAGCTCTGGTCGGCCCCAAAGCCGCAGGTGCCAAACAGGAACACGCGCTTGCCGTGCAAGGCAGAGAGCAACGCCGCGACCGAAGGCGTGCACGCGCCCTTGTCGCACCAAAAACCGACGAGCACCGTGTCGGCCGCGCAGGCGCCCTGCGCCTCGAGCGCAACCTGTTCTGCATCCGCATCGTCGCTCAACGCCGCGGCATGGACAAACTCAACGCCCGCAGCCTGCAGAGCGCGCTTGATCGCGCCCGAAACCATCCTGGTATTACCGCTCTTGCTGTTAACCACCAAAGAGCACGTCATAGTCACGTTGCCTCGTTTCCCCCAAAACTAAAGCCACTAATGCAATTTATTAGATGAATATCTTAGTACTAACGTGACAGATGTAAACCACCGTCTGTCGATTGATTAATTTGCCCCACGGGCTTGCTCACTGGGCAAACTGGCTGCGGTAGAGCTCGGCGTAGAAGCCGTCTGCCGCCAGCAGCTCGTCGTGTGTGCCCCGCTCGATAATCTGGCCGTCGCGCATCACCAGAATGCAGTCGGCGTTACGAATCGTCGACAGGCGGTGCGCCACGACAAAGCTTGTGCGACCTGCCATGAGCTCGTCGAATGCCGCCTGCACCTGCAACTCGGTGCGCGTATCGATACTCGAGGTCGCCTCGTCCAGCAGCAAGATCGCCGGGTCGGCGAGCATGACGCGCGCGATGCACAGCAGCTGTTTTTGACCTTGGCTAAACGTGCCGCCGTCCTCGCCGATCACCGTATCGTAGCCGCCTGGCAGCTGCACGATAAACTTGTGCGCGTGCGCGCGCTTGGCGGCCTCGACAATCTGCTCGCGCGTGGCATCGGGGCAACCGTAGGCAATGTTTTCGGCCACCGTGCCCTCGAACAGCCAGGTGTCCTGCAGCACCATGCCAAAGGCGCGGCGCAGGCTCGCGCGCGTGTAGTCACGCGAGGAGCGACCATCGACCGCGATGCGCCCAGCATCGATATCGTAAAAGCGCAGCAGCAGATTGATGAGCGTCGTCTTGCCACAGCCCGTGGGACCGACGAGGGCAAAGCGCGTACCGGGCTTGGCCTCGATGCAGATATCCTGCAGCAGCTTGCGGTCGGGCACATAGCTAAAGTCCACGTGTTCAAAGGTCACCTCGCCCTGCGGGGCGACAAGCTCCACGGCATCCGCCGCGTCGGGCTCCTGCTCGCGCGCATCAAGCAACGCAAACATGCGGCGCGCCGAGGCGTACGCGGTCTGGATCTGCGTGATGACGTTCGTGACCTCGTTGAACGGCTTAGTGTACTGGTTGGCGTAGGACAGGAAGATCTGCACGCCGCCCACCGTGAGCGCCGCCGGCACGCCCGTGATCACGCCCACGCAGCCGATCACGGCGACCACAGCGTAGATGATGTTGTTGATAAAGCGCGTACCGGGGTTAGAAAGCGAGCCCATAAACTGCGCGCGCTCACCTGCCGTATACAGCTCGGCGTTGAGGGCATCGAAGCGCTGCTGAGCGCTCGGGCCGTAGGCAAACGCGTCCACGAGCTTTTGCTCGCCCACATACTCCTCGATATGGCCGCCGAGCCGGCCTTGAATGCGTTGCTGGGCCGCAAAGCTCTTGTTGGAGAGCTTTGCGATGGCGCCGGCCGCAAAGATGGAAAGCGGCGTGACGAGCACCACCACGAGCGTCATGGTCAGGTTGATGGAGAGCATAAACGCGAGCGTGCCCACAATGGTGATAACGCCGGTAAAGAGCTGCGTGAAGCCCTGCAGCAGACCATCGCCCACCTGGTCGACGTCGTTGACTACGCGGCTCATAAGGTCACCATGGGCATGGCTGTCGATAAAGCTGAGCGGCATGCGGCTGAGCTTGTCGCTCGCCTCCACGCGCATGTCGCGCACTGTCTCGTAGGACAGGCGGTTGACGCAGTAGCCCTGCAGCCACTGGAAGGCCGCAGCACCTACGACGACAATCGCGAGCTTGGTAACGAGCGGCAGCAGTGCATCGAAATCCACCTGGCCCGCGGCAACGATCAGGTCGATACCCTCGCCGATAAGGATAGGCGTGTAGAGCTGCAGAATCACCGAGATAGCGGCGCTCACAAACGACGCCGTAAACGAAATACGGTGCGGACGGACGTAGCCCATCAGGCGGCGGGTCACCGCGCCCACGGGATAGCGCTCTGGGTCGCCGGGCTGGCGCGGGCCGTCGCCCAGGTCGTTGAGGTTATCGTTACCGGACACGTTTGCCGTCATCGTGGCGACCGAACCGGAGGAAGTGTACGGATTCATTTAGCAGCCCTCCTTTGCGCAGACGGATGCGGGGGCGGTCGGAGCGGACGCGAGTCTTGGGGTGGGCGTGGGCGTCGTGCTCCCCTGCTGGCCCTCGAGCTCCTCGCGGCGCAGCTGCGACTGGCAAATCTCGCGATAGAGCTGGCAGGTCGCGTACAGCTCATCGTGCGTGCCCAGGCCCGCGACCGAACCGTGATCGAGCACGCAGATCATGTCGGCGTCGCGCACGGTCGAAACGCGCTGGCTCACGATGACGGTCGTGAGCGGCAGCCCGCCCTCGGCGGCACCGCGCACGCTGCGCTCGCGGATGGCGTGGCGAAGCGCCGCGTCGGTCTTAAAGTCGAGCGCCGAGGCAGAATCGTCCATGATCAGAACCTGCGGCGAGCCCACTAAGGCGCGCGCGATAGTCAGGCGCTGGCGCTGACCGCCGCTAAAGTTCTTGCCGCCCGCCTCGACCGGGGCATCCAGGGCTTGGGGCTTGTTGCGCACGAACTCGCTCGCCTGCGCCATGTCGAGCGCCGCCCAGAGCTCCTCGTCGGTCGCCGACTCGTCACGCCAGGTCAGGTTGCTGCGGATGGTGCCGCTCACCAGCGACGCTCGCTGCGGAACGGTCGCGACCACATGGCGCAGCTGATCGAGCGGCCAGGTGCGCACGTCGGCGCCCATCACGCTCACACTGCCGGCGCCCGCATCGTACAGGCGCGGGATAAGCGAGACGAGCGTGGACTTGCCGCTGCCCGTACCGCCAATAATGCCAAGCGTCTTGCCCAGCGGGAGCTCCAGGGTCACATCGTTGACGGCGTTGGCAGCGCCAGCGCCAAAGGAGAAGCTCGCATGGTCAAAGCTCAGCGCGGGGACCAGAACAGCGCCACCCGCCAGGTCGCTCGGCTCGGGCAGTGTGACCGACCGGTTGCCCTCGTCGGTGATGCTCGGCACGCAATTGAGCACCTCGTTGATGCGCGACGCACTGGCGCTCGCCTTGGTAAAGACCACGACCAGGTTGGCAACGTACACGATGGAGGTCAGGGTCTGCGTCATGTAGTTCACAAACGCCATGACCTGACCCTGCGTGAGCTCGCCCACGTTGACCTGGATGCCGCCCACCCACAGGATGGCACACACGCCCAGGTTCATCACAAGAAACGTGACGGGGTTGAGAATCGACGAGAGCTTGCCCACCGCGATGGCAGTATTGGCCTGGTCATCGGCGGCTTGGGCAAAACGCTCGCGCTCGTGGTCTTCGCGCACAAACGCACGGACCACGCGAGCGCCCGAAAGGCCTTCGCGGCAGATAAGCGCGATGCGGTCGAGCTTTGCCTGCAGCTGCTTGTAGTACGGAATGCAGCGCGCCATGACAAACCAAAACACCAGGCCGATGGCGGGCGTGCAAATCAAAAAGATCATGCCGAGTTTAAGGTCGATGGCAAGGGCCGCGCACATGGAGCCCACCGCCAAGAAGGGCCAGCGGATGAGCATGCGCACGCCCAACGCCACGGCAAGCTGCACCTGGTTGACGTCGTTGGTGATGCGGGTGATAAGCGACGGCGTGCCAAAGCGGTCGAGCTCGGCGTAGCTCAGCTTGTTGATGTGTTGGTAAAGCGCACCGCGAATGTCGGTACCCATACCCTGCGAGGTCAGCGCGGCCATCTTTTGGCAGACAAGCGTAAACGAGATGCCGATCACAGCCATGACGGCAAGCACCGTACCATAGTGGACGACAGCGCTGACATTGTGCGCGCCGATGCCCTTATCGATCATCTGGGCAATCACCAGCGGCGTCAGCAGGTCAAAGATCACTTCGATCAGCTTGCACGCAGGGCCAATCACCATATAGCGGCGAAACTTGCCACCAAAACGCCTGAGCAGCTCAATCATGTATAGGCGCTCCCTATCATCATCCACATTCAATTCGAACCATGATAGTACCGCCGCCCCAAAAGAAGCGTAAACAACTCGTCATTTCTAACGGGATTCAGTTTTCAGAGGGGTATACGCGCACACCCAGCCAGTGTCGGGTCAACTAGCATGGTATATTTACATTAGTGCTACCAAGTTAGTCGCCGACCCTTGAAATGAGGTGCCGAGATGAACGACATTCTCGCGAGAAGAGCAAGACGAGCAACTGTGGGCATCGCCCTTTCCGCGGCGCTTGTCGCGGGAATCGCCCCCGCAACGGCGATCGCGGCAGAAACCAGTTCCCCCACCGGTGCGGCCGTTTCGCAGACGAGCGCCGCCAACGGCAATTCGGGCGCCCCGCAGACAGAAGACGCGGCCGCCGCAAAAGAAAAAGCGTATGCAGCCATGCAGGAAGCGCTCAAAAAACTCGAGGCCGCAAAAGACGCCGCAAGTCCCGAGAAAATTGCGAGATTCAATGATGACATTGCCCGTTTTCAAGAGCTCCGCGACAAGATGGCGGCGCAAGCCGCCGAAGAGAGGGGACTCCTTCCCACCATGCAAGCGGACATCGATGCAGCCCAAGCCAAATACGACGGGGCCATCAACCGGGTAAGCGAGCTCCAGGCAGAATTAGACAAGAAACTTGAGATGCTTAAGACACTCGAAGCACTCGGCTACGAGGAGTTTGTCGAAACTGTTAAACAGCAAATAAAGCAGTTGCACAGTGAGATCGTAACGGCAAAAGCGTAAGTAGGCCATTGCGAAGAGGAGCTCCGCGAGTTCCAGTACCGCCTCAGAAATCAGGAAAGACGAGTTAATAACTGTGAACGTGCTGTAGAGAAATATAAAGGCGATATCGACCGGTTCATAGCCTGGCGAGATGCGCTCCTCGACAATTTGAAAAAAACGCAAACGGCCTATGACGACGCCTGCAAGGCATACGAAGAGGCAAAGGCCGCGGCAGACAAGGCCACCTCGCCCGAGATAACGCAACCGACCGAGACGACGCCTCCCTCCAACTCGGCGCAACCGGCCGAGGCGACACAGCCCACCGGCTCGTCCGCGACCGGCAAAAATACCCCGCCAAGCTCCACCAAGCAGGCGAACTCGAGCAGCGGCAAGCAAGCGGATACGACCGCCGGCAAGCTCGCGAACACGGGCGACGCAGCGCCGAGCGCAATCGCACTCGCAGGAATCGCCGCCGCAGGACTCGGAATAACCGCCGCGGCCACACGCCGCATCAGGAACTCAAAATAACTGCCAGCGGTTATTGTCTCCGCCAATCCACAAGCCCATAGACAAAGAGGCCCGTTTCCCCACCCAAGGGAAACGAGCCTCTTTAACTGCAAAGATTCAAGCAACAGCACCGCCGACTCTTGAACCACGTTGTCACCGCGCTCCAGACAACGCCAACGAGCAGCAAAAGCACGGGATTAAATTATTCAGATAAATGTGACCTTTCAGGCGGTTTTGGTTGGCTACCCGCGAGTGCCGGCAGGGCGCTTGGTAGTCGAGCGATCCCGCAGGCAAAGCCGAGGACCAGCGAGACACCAAGCGCCCTGCCGGCACTCGCGGGTAGCCGCGGCACCAAAAAGCGCCTGCGCACTCGATGGATCCGGATGCCCGACAGAGGCTCCTTATGGCTGCTTCCTTCCGGACCTGACCAGATTCGGAACATGTCGTCATCCGAACCCATCGAACGCGCTAGGCGCTCGGTATATCTTACCCGCTCCCGCCCGATGGGGCAAGGTGGCTAATTTGGGACGGGGCCTTTTTGACTACTTTTTGACTGGGGGCATCAGGGTGGCGAAAGTAGTCAAGAAAGCCCCGTCCCAAATAGACTGATCCGGTGCTGCACCACGAAAAGGGCCTATCTACTACGTTTTGGTCGCATGGGTCGACCATAGCCGACTTTTTCAAAAATCGGCAAGCCGTCTACCTGCAGTTTTAATTTCACAAAATCCGGGATGGTCGAGGTAGCTCGGTCAAACGTAGTAGATGGCCGCATTTCGTGGCAAACGGTCCGACTCGAGACCCATGTCGACCAGCCTCGGATGACCATTCACGAAGTTGCGGTGGAATACAGACTGAATTGGCACCTTAAAGGCAAAAACACTCCGTATTTCACCGCAACTTATCGAGGGGATGGGTTTTAGAGGCGAGCGAGGTCATAGGCTTGGGCAGTTGCCTCGCCGGCGCAGATGAGGTTGGTTGTGGCTTCTTGCGGATCGAGTGCCTGTTCCAGGTCCATGGGCTTGCGGCAAATCGGCAAAACCAAGTCAATACCCTGCTCACACACCGCATCCAGGTTATCAGCGCGACCACCCACGACGGCGACCACCGGCTTGCCACACCGCTTGGCACGGCGCGCCACGCCCACCGGCGCCTTACCGGCGGCGGACTGCTCGTCCATATTACCCTCCCCCGTTATGACCAGGTCGACATCACGCACGCGCTCGTCAAATCCCACAAGGTCGAGCACGGTCTCGACGCCCGAACGCAACTCGGCACCAAGTGCCAACAGCGCGGCACCCAGGCCGCCGGCGGCACCTGCGCCGGGCACGCCGAGCACCGAGCCAAACGTCCGTGCACCCTCGGGCACGCGCAGCAGCCCCTGGGCCCGAGCCTCGACAATTGCCGTATCGAGCAGGCGGCCGTAGCCGACCATCCAGCTGTCGTACCTGTGAAGCGCCTCGGCGTCATCTGTCGGCAGGCCCTTCTGCCCACCGAACACTGTCAGCGCGCCGCGACGCCCCACGAGTGGGTTCTCGACATCGGAAAGCACAACGACACGCACGCCATTCAGTGCCCGAAGCGCTGGCGCCAAATCGATACTCGCCACGTGTTCAAGGCCTGCAAGACTGGGAGCGATATCGCAGCCCTGGTCATCGACCACACGCGCGCCCAGCGCCTGCAGCATGCCGGCGCCACCATCGTTGGTGGCGCTGCCGCCCAAGCCAATATAGATAGTCTTTGCCCCAGCACGGACCGCGCGAAGCATGAGCTCGCCCACGCCATAGGTTGTGGCCGCCAACGCCGCCGACTCCGTGCAAGGCGAATACCCAATACCCGCCGCCTCGGCCATCTCAATTACAGCCGACTCATGCTCGCCGTCCACCAGCATCCGGGCAGACACTAGGTCGCCCAAGGGGCCTGCAACCTCACAGGTCGAGAGCACGCCGGCGCGCGCGGCGATGGCGTCGAGCGTTCCCTCGCCACCATCTGCCAGCGGCAACGCGGCCACCTGGGCATCGGGCCAAACGCGGCGCACGCCTTCGGCAACGGCCTCCTCCGCCTGTGCACTCGAAACGCTGCCCTTAAAGGAGTCGATCGCTAGCAGCACGCGGCGGGGCCGGCGGCACGCGGGGCCAAAGTCAACCGCCGCGCCAGCATCCTCTTCGGCACACGCGAGCGCCTCAGCATGAGCGGCATGCGCCTCAAGATCGGCCCCGCAACCGCAGCCAGCACCATCGGCGTCACGCAGCCCACTAAAATAGTCGCTCAACACCTCACAACACTCATCCGCCAGCACGCCGGCATGTACGTTAAACCGATGATTCAGGCGCGAATCGGCATTCAGGTCATACAGCGAACCCAGAGCGCCCGCCTTGGCATCAGCCGCGCCATACACGCAGCGCCCCACGCGCGCGTTGACCATAAGCCCCGCACACATGCAGCAAGGCTCGAGCGTTACATAGACCGTGCAATCGGAAAGACGCCAGCGACCGAGCGACCGAGCGGCAGCGCACAGGGCCGCGAACTCTGCATGCGCCGAAGGGTCCTGGTCGAGCTCACGACGATTATGTGCCCGCGCGACGATCTCGCCGTCGCGCACCACTACGGCTCCGATGGGCACCTCGCCCACCGCCGCGGCGGCTCGCGCCTCCGCCAACGCCTCGCGCATGAACTTCTCGTCGATTTCGGTGATCGTCATCGTTCGCCTTCCCTGTTGCAAATTCAAAACGATGCTATCATTACGACTCACGGAGAGATGGCAGAGCGGTTGAATGCGGCGGTCTTGAAAACCGTTGAGCGCGAGAGCGTTCCGGGGGTTCGAATCCCCCTCTCTCCGCCACCTTAGTGATTCACCGGTGTCATGGTTCGCTCGAACAGCGCATCGACCACGTCGGCCATCTCAGGTCGACGCTCAAGATCGTGGCCCGATTCCCACCATATCGTGAAAAGTCGAATAATACCGCCGGCGACAAACTCAGACGTCGTCTCGAGTGACACGGGGGCCAGGGCATCCTCGGCAAGCACGTTCATCACACGCTCGCGGATGGAGCGGGCAATGCGGTCGCAAATAACGTTGGTCAACATGCCCGACATACTGCTTGCCAAAATGTTATCCATGAGCTGCTCGTGCGTCAGGATCAAATCCATGGCATCGTCCAAAATCGCGTGCCGAAGCGCGCGCACGTCCTCGGCAGACACTGCGCCGGCCTCATCGGTCTGTTTTTGCGGCAAGCCCGACATGAGCTCATCGATATAAAAGGCAAAGTAATCGTTCTTGTCGCGAAAGTGCTTGTAGAACGTCGTGCGGCGAATCATGGCGCGGTCGCACAGCATGGCAACCGTCAGGTCCTCAAAACGATGCTCCTCGAGAAGCTCGGTGAAGGCATCGAACAGGGCACGGTAGGTTTCTTAATGCGAAGGTCCACTGGTATCGCCATCCTCAGGGCAAAGACAACACTCGTCAATCTGTCGCATATCTTACACCTGTACCTCGCGCGTTTTACCCCGGTGCCGACCCCGCCGCCCGGCACGCGGCGCGCTTCCTCGGCCTGTAGCCGACCTTGCGCCTGAGCTCCATGTTGGTCATGCCGTCGTAGCCCGCCGAGACCCAGCGGTAGATGGTCGACGGCGACAGGTCCACCGGGCCGCCGTTGCGCGCCGCCATCTGCTCGGGCGACAGCCCCCGGCGCAGGCAGTCCCTTATCGCCTCCAGCCTGGCCGCCGCGGCGGGCTCGTCGGCGTCTATCCCGCGCCTGGACGAGACGAGGACCGAGTCGGCGCACAGCTGCGCGGCCCGGGCCTCGTAGAAGACGTGGGGGCGGCG
>CABPCG010000011.1 GCA_902405995.1 uncultured Collinsella sp. | reverse complement strand
AGTTCCGCACGCAAAGAAGGCCACTTAATGTGGCCTTCGTCTTGCGCAGGACTGTTTGAAATTTTGAGGAAGCACCCGCCCCGCCGGGGCTCCCGGGTTCCCGTTTACGAGAGCGACGTTCTCAGCAACTCGTTGAAGAGTTTCGGGTTGCCCTTGCCGCGGCTCGCCTTCATGCACTGGCCCACCAAAAAGCCGATGACCTTCTGGTTGCCGTCACGATACTGCTGCGCCTGATCGGCACAGTTTGCCAGCACTTCGTCCACGATCGGCTGCAGCGCGCCGGCATCGCTCACCTGACGCATGCCGCGCTCGTCGACGATCCTGTTGGGGTCGTCGCCGGTCTGGGCCATCGCCTCAAAGACCTCGTGCGCCTGGTTGGAGCTGATGGCATCGGTCGCCAGCAGCTTGGCGAGTGCCGCCACCTGAGCCGGCGCGATGCCGGACTCGGCGAGCGACACGCCTGCGCCCTTAAGGTAGGCGATCATCTCGTTGACCAGCAGGTTTGCGACCGTCTGGGCCTCCTTGCCGGCCATACCGGCAGCGGCGGCCTCAAAGAAGTCGGCAAACTCAGGGTCGCCAGCAATCTGCTCGGCGTCAGCCGTCTTAATGCCAAAGTCGGCCTCAAAACGGACGCGCTTGGCATCGGGCAGCTCGGGGATCTCGCCACGGCAGCGGTCGATAAACTCATCGTCCAGATCGAACGGCGCCAGATCGGGGTCGGGGAACAGACGATAGTCGTCGGCCGTCTCCTTCACACGCATGACCACGGTGCGCTTGCGGCTGGGCTCCCAGTGACGGGTCTCCTGGTAGATAATGCCGCCCTCCTCGAGCACCTCGGCCTGGCGGCAAATCTCGTAGGCAAGGCCATCGTGCAGGCTCTTAAACGAGTTGAGGTTCTTGAGCTCGGTCTTGGTGCCCAGCTTGGTCTCGCCGCGGCGACGCAGCGAAACGTTGCCGTCGCAGCGCATGGAGCCCTTCTCCATGGAGCAGTCCGAAATGCCCAGCGTCACAAAGATGCGACGGAGCTTCTCCATAAACAGACGCGCTTCCTCGGGCGTGCGCAGATCGGGCTCGGTGACGAGCTCAATCAAAGGCGTGCCGCAGCGGTTGTAGTCGACGAGCGACTCGGCAGCGGCGGTAATGCGGCCCTCGGCACCGCCCACGTGGACCATCTTGGCGGCATCCTCCTCCATGTGGATGCGCAGGATGCGGATGGGCACCGTGTAGGAACCGTCCTCGCGGCGCTCAGGCATCTGCAAGCTGGACGCGTCATAGCTGGCCAGATGGCCGGCACGCTGGTTGCCCTCGCGCATGGTCGACGTCATGGACGTGGACAGGCCCTCGGCGTTGGCCGAGGCGCTCGCCAGACTCTGGGCCTCGGCCTCACCAAACGCGCAATCGGGGCGCTCGGCGGCACCGCGACCGGTCACGTCCAGGTCCAGGTGACCGTACATGGCAAAGGCGACCGGACCCTGCGTGGTCTGGAAGTTCTTGGCCATGTCGGGATAGAAGTAGTGCTTGCGGTAGAACATCGAGTGGCGCTGGATCTCGCAGTTAGTCGCGAGACCGGCCTTGACGATGCTCTCGATGGCGCGCTTGTTGGGCACCGGCAGCGCACCGGGCAGGCCCAGGCACACCGGGCACACGTTGGCGTTGGGCTCGTCATCGTGGCTGAGCTTGCAGTTGCAGAACATCTTGGTATCGAGTGCGGTGAGCTCGGTATGGATCTCCAGACCGATCACGGCCTCCCAATCCTGCAGGACCTCGGAAAGCTCCTTCATTACAGCTCGCCTCCCTTCCCGGCAAAATCGGGCGCGACGGAAAGCGCGGGCGCACCCGTGGCGGCATCGGCAAAGCCGCGTTCCAGGGCGCGGGCAAACGTGAGCAGCTGACGGTCCTTAAAGGCCGGACCCACCAGCTGGGCAGAAACGGGCAGCTTGCTGTCCTCGCCCAGGCCCAGCGGCACCGAGATGCCACCGTTGCCGCAAATGTTGAGCGAGATGGTGTACAGGTCGGAGAGGTACATCTGCGTGGGGTCGCTGATCTCGCCAAACTTAAAGGCCGTGCGCGGCGAGGCGGGCATGAGAATGGTGTCCACCTTGGCATACGCGGCGTCGTAGTCCTGCGTGATGAGCGTGCGGGCCTTTTGCGCAGCGTAGTAGTACTTGTCGTACACGCCCGAGCTCAGCAGGTAGGCGCCAAGCATCTGACGGCGCTTGGCCTCGGCGCCAAAGCCGTGGGCGCGCGAGAGCGAGCTCTGGTCGGACAGGTTGGCGCATCCCTCCTCCTGGTAGCCATAGCGAATGCCGTCGAAGCGGGCCAGGTTGGAGAACGCCTCGGCCGGGCCGATGACGTAGTAGGCGGCGATGGCGGCGTCCAGGTGCGGCAGATCGACCTCGACCAGCTCGGCACCCTGGTTCTGCAGCTCCTGGGCGGCGCGCTGAACAGCGGCCTTGACCTCGGGCGTCAGGCCCTCGGCCTCCATAAACGCAGGGATAATGCCCACGCGCTTACCCTCGATGCTGTCGTTGAGATGCTCGGTAAAGTCGACGGCGCAATCCTGGCTAGTGCAGTCGTACGGATCGTGGCCCGCGCCGGTAAGCGCGTTCATGGCCAGCGCGACATCCTCGACCGTGCGGCCGAAGGGGCCCACCTGGTCGAGCGACGAGCCAAAGGCAACTACGCCGTAACGGCTCACGGCGCCATACGTGGGCTTAAAGCCCACCACGCCGCACAGCGACGCCGGCTGGCGAATGGAGCCACCGGTGTCCGAGCCCAGTGAGAGCGCGACCTCGCCCGCGGCGACGGCGGCAGCGGAGCCGCCCGAGGAGCCGCCGGGCACGCGCTCGGTATCCCAGGGGTTGTTGGTGCGGTGGAACGCCGAGCTCTCGGTGGAGCTGCCAAAGGCAAACTCGTCCATGTTGGCCTTGCCCATGGGCAGGCAGCCGGCATCGAGCATGCGCTGGACGCAGGTAGCGGTGTAGACGCTCTGGTAGTTCTCGAGCATGCGGGAAGCGCAGGTGGTGCGCGTGCCCACGAGGTTCATGTTGTCCTTGATGGCCAGCGGCACGCCCGCGAGCGGGGGCAGCGGCTTTCCGGCGGCACGGTCGGCATCCACGCGCGCGGCGGCCTCGAGCGCAAGCTCAGGCGACACCTGTAGGAAGGCCTGGACCCCGCCCTCGCGCGCCTCGATGGCGGCAAGGGAGGCCTGGGCCACCTCGGTAGCGGTAAAGTCACCGGCGGCAACGCCCGCGGCGATCTGGGCGGCGGTAAGGGAATCGAAGCTCAGCGCCATTACTCGCTCTCCCCCTCTCCCAAAATGGACGGCACGCGGAAGTAGCGGTCGCGTGCGCTGCCGGCGTTTTCGAGCGCAACGCCGAGCGGCAGGTCGCGCTCGGGCTCGCGCAGGTCGTCGCCCATCACGTTGGACAGGCTTCCGATAGGATGGAACGTGGGCTCCACGTCGGGCAAGTCATATTGCAAGACGGGCTCGAGCATCTGGACGGCGTCGTTCATGTAGGACGTCATCTGGGTGAGCTCGTCATCGGTCAGTGCGATCTTTGCGTACTCGGCGATGCCGCGCACGTCTTTCTCGCTGAGTGCCATAGGCGCTCCCTTCCGCATAACAGATAAACCGCTCTAGTATACAAGGCAACGCCGGCTTGGAGCAGGCGCTTTACCCAAATGCAGCGAAAACGTAACGAGGGCGGCGGTTGGCAGGCTGCGGGCTGGCGGTTCTGCAGCGAAACCGCACCGTCCATAGCGAAAACCGTCTCGCCCACAACGAAAACCGTCCCGCCCACAACGAAGGCCATCACAACATTCGACGCTTTTCGTCAAAATCGCGATTTTCATCGAATGTTGTGATGGTTTGAAAGCCCCGACCACCACAAAGGTGCCTGTCCCCATTGTGGTGGTTCTGGAGAATGTCCTATGCCGAGGCCTTGGCCTTGCGGCGCTTGCGGACCGCGTGGATCACGATGTCCAGCAGCAACAGCACAATGGCCACGACCACGATGAGCACGGCAAACTCGCGCTTGCCCCAGTGGCGGCCGGCCAGCGACTTTTGCTTGTCGACGTCCTTCTTGTTGTATTTGGTGCGCACGCAATGCACCAACAGGCGATGGTCGTTCACGCCGTAGGGCGTGCAGGTGACGAGCGTCACCTTGTCGGCGCCGGGCTCGATAGTCAGCGACTCCATCTCCTCGGGCAGCACCACCTCGGAGTCCACCATCTTGTAGGCGAGCGTCTTGTTCATGGTGTGCAGCAGCACCAGGTCGCCGGGCTCCAGCGAGTGAATGTCGTCGAACATGCTCAGGTTGCGCATGCCCGAGTGCGCGGTGAGCACGCAATGCGTCGAGGTGCCGCCCACCGGCAGGCTCGTGCCCTCCAGGTGGCCGACGCCCGCCATGAGGACTTCTTCGCTCGTGCCGTGGTAGATGGGCATGCTCACATCGATGGAGGGGATCTCGACCCAGCTCATCATGGGGTCGCGGTCAAAGATGAGCTGCTGAGCGTAGGGCTCGATCTGGTCGGCGGGAAGCTCGGTGGCCTCGCCGGCAAGCTGCTCGTTATAGGAGCGCGCCTGCAGCAAGATGCGCTCGCGCTCCTCGGCAGACAGCGCGTCCACGGTGCTGGACACGGTGCTGATCTGGTTGAACACGCCCGAGGCCTCGAGCCGGTCCAAAATCCACGGCCAGGTCATAAGGCCCACGCCGATAAGGATGATGACGATGGTGATGAGCCGGTCGGCCCAGCGAGGCAGCCGCTTGCGGCGGCGCTTGGGCTTTGGTTGAGGTTTGGGCTGAGGGCTTGAGCCGCCGTTGTCCGCGGCGTTATTGCTCTTCATATGTTTGGCGCCCTGCACCATCGCCGGTCACTCCTTACAGCTCAGGTTGTCTAAACAAATAATAGCCGATTAGCGAGCTTCCGCGCCAGACAACGCCGCTAGACTGCACCGTTCGGGCCACGTAACCCCACTCAACCAATCAAGCCATATGTTGCTTTCATCGTCTCGAGCAACTGCGCCATCGTTACGCCCGCAACCCCGATCTGTTTCAGATTGACGTCGCCCACCTCGCAATCTTTAACAAACGCAAGCATATCGTCCTTCAGTTCTTCGCCCAGGTCTACACCTTCCGACTCGCCAAGCAACTGAGCAAGCCTCAGCGCATCGCGTTTATGCTTTTTTACCTTCTTCGAATCAACGTTCTCCCCCGCTTCCCTTCTGGCTTTTAGGTCGAGATACGCCTTCGCTTTGAACGGGACAATGTATTCCGTACCCAGGACCGAAACGCCGTCTACGGTCCGAATTCCCTGAAGGAACAAGCTGTAGTAAGCATCGTCCAACAAAATTGCCGAAAGACTGCTTATGTTTTCATCAACGTGAATTGGCGCCACATCAATCCCCTCACGACCCTTTAGAAAGTCGGGGCACTTCGCGAAGAGTTCGATCATATGGGGGTAACCCGGCCTCTTGGGCTCTGTAAACCGATAAAAACATGAGCCTTTGCCTTCGCCCCAGCCGCAGCGGTAACCGCCATCACGCACCAAAGTCCATATAGCTTCTGCCGTCTGAGGCAACCGGTCATCGGCGACGATTACCACATCAAAATCGTGAGTCATCCTAAACGGAAGTCCCGCCTCCGCGAGCAAAATGTCGCATGCCGTGCCGCCGATAAGAGCATACGATCCTGCAGCTTCTTGCATATGCTGCTGAAATTCTTGGAGACCCTCTACAGCGCTTCTTGCCATGGATATTCCTTTCCAAACATGCGATCGACTTCGAGCTGAATTCGCTCATCGTCGATTGCCGCCAAAGATAGCGCAAGCGAAATGTCGTCGACACGGGAGGAGCCGGCAAACACGGGTGCATAGCGCCACACTTGAATCATCGCCGTTTCGTTATCCGGCAACTCCCCGTCTGCGACTTCGAGGTCGCTCAGTTGACGCCATGCACTTCTTAAGACGGCCTTTTGTTCCATGCCCGGTGCAGCGAGCATCGAACGCGCGGCGAGCGCCGTCTCCCCGGCGTCAACAAGATAGTCGATCTGCGGCGTCTTCCTTGCAAAAAAGACCTTCGAGACAGGCGAGGAGAGCTCTGCCATGTGCTCGCTTAGCAAAAGATCAACGGCGACAGGGAGCACGACGACACGTCGCTCGCGACGCTCGCGCCTCGCGAGTCCCCTGTCAACAAGCTCGGTTATGGCCTCACTCGCGCGGCTTGCCGAGATCCCAAGCGCACGACAAAGGTCATGGGGGCGATATGGCTCCTGGGCTACTCCCCAGATTGCGGCAGCCTGTGCGTTGGGTGACATCTTGGTCGCGTGATTGCGAAACCGGGCACCGCCCCTCTCCGTGCAGGCCGTGCCCATAAATGGAAGAAAAGCCTGTCTGCCGGGGCAAACAAACGGAATCCCTTGTGCGACCAATGCTTTGCGCTGACGTGCATCGGCATCAGGAAACGAAACGACAACAGGAGTCTCCGCACGCAAGGCTAGCTGACTATAGACTCTCTTAACCTCGGGAAGCCCGACGCCAGTAGGCAAACTTGCAAGCAAAAACGAAAAACCGTTTGCGTCAACAGCGCGGACCTCAATCGCTCGCAGATGCAGCGGCAAGCGTGCGGATCCAGGCCAAGTTTTGGTCTTGGAGGAGAGGCCTAGTGCTTCTTGTAAGTAGTTTAGCGCTTCGTTCATTTCCATTGTTTTCGTTCGATTCCAGTTTGTATTGGAATTATACATTATTTTTGGAATTAACGAGATTCCTTTGTGAATCGGCCAGCATTTGCGTTTTCAAAATGTCCCGGATTGGCGGGGCGATTCGGGATACAATGTCAATAGAAAACGACGCACCCCGCGTAAGTGTACGAGAGCGCGGGCGGCCTAGTTTTCTGGTTTTGTTAAATGCCCGGGATCCGACCCCCGGGCATTCTTATTTGCGCTTGCGGCGCAAATGCCTTCTACCGTCCGCACCGCGCGTGCGCCTACGGACCTTAATCCGAACCTCATACGAGTCAAGAAACGCGATGACGAACGTACCCGCATCGGACGGTAGAGGCTGGCTGCGTTATCCCAAAAAACGGGGCAGACTCCAGTGCGGAATCTGCCCCGAAAAGAGAATGGCAAAGCAAGAACGTCGATGGACGAGAAAAGTGTCCGCAAGTCTCATGGCCATCACATCCCACCTGCCAAAGGGATGGGTGAGTGAGCGTTACTCCTGCTCGGACTCCTCAGCCTGCTTACGGCTACGAATGAGGTGCGCCACGCCGATGCACAGCACCGCACCACCAGCGATCCAAGTGAAGGTCACGCCGTTAAGGCCGGTCAGCGGGAGGTTGGAGCCCTTCTTGTCGACGATGGTGAAGCTGAGCTTACCGGTAGATACGGTGGCAGAACCGGCCTTTACAACACCATCAGCAGCAGTAACGTTGGCAGAATCCTTGTCGGGAGTCACCGCGGTGCCATCCTGCTGAAGCGTGCCGCGAGCAATGGTAAACGTGACACCTTTGGAAGCAGAGTTGTTGTAGCCAGGCGCCGGGGTTACCTCTGTAAGGGTGTAGGTGCCCTCATCGAGACCGACAACGTTGATCATGCCCTTATCGTTGGTAGTTAGTATTGCGGCATTTGTATCTGTCGTCGTGGTACCGTCGGCCTTGATAAATTCGTTGGAGCCTTTCTCCTGCAGCGTGAACTGAACGCCTTCGAGGGTCTTGGGGTTGCCAGTCTCGTCCTCGTCGCTACCAACCTTGGTGACATCGATACCATAGGTGTAGTCGTAGGCCGGATGGTCAACCGTGGTACCGGTGCCATTGGTGTGCGGGTTGTTGGAATAGGTCAACTTGACATTGTTCACCTGGGCCTTGCCGAGCATATCCTGCGTAATCTTGCTAGCATCCAGTTTGGCCTTGTAGTTCACATAGACTGTCGAAATACCGTCAACGGTGATAGGATTGCCAGCCTTATCCTTTACTTCTTTGAGGTTCTCGAAGGAAACAGTGAGCGTATTCGTGCTTTCTCCCGGGACATAGGTCGCACTGTAGCAAGCGGGATCCACGACTGAATTGGCAATCTTGACCTCAACGACTGGGTTACTGCCCTGAAGCTCTGGAACCATCGTGGAGGGGAGCTCGTCAGTGAAAGTGTAGCTGTACTTGACATACGTGTTAATGTTGCTAGCCACAGTGCCGGCAAGCTGATATTCAACAGGCTGTTCAGCAGCGGAGTCGGCAGCCTTGTTGGCTGCGGTAAAAACATTCTTGCTATCGTCCGTAACAAACTTGCCGTTCTTGTCATCCTTTACGGCCTTGGTCACTTTGGGGACGTCCTTCTTGGGGGCCACGTTAACGTCAGAACCACCGACGATGGTGAAAATCGGCGAGGTATACGCATCAGTATTGCCATTAGCACCGCTGGTCGTACTGGGCGTATCGGTCACGAAAAGCCAGTAGCCATTATCAAGATCCTTAAAGCTACCTTTGGTGGAATCGCTTGGCTTTGTCCACGTGAGGGTCTTGTCCCCTTCCAAGGCCTTGGCAATCAAGTCAAGAGTTGTACCAGTATCAACCGCCGTAGTCTCTCCAAAATTAGAGCCCTGAGTCGTGCTGATGAACTCCGCCCACGTCTGGGCGTCAGCATCTACGTCAGGTGCTCCAGTAACGTCTTTGAGCGCAGTCGTAACGAGGGTTTTCACATTACCCGGAGCCCACTGAATATCGGAAAGAGTCTTAGCGGCCGAGCCATCCCAGCTCCCATCGCCCTTCTGATCCTGCGTGACCTTCGCGGTGAAGATCTGAATGCCCTTGAATGTCGTGCCGGTGTATGTTTCGTCGGTGATAGCCACCTTACCCTTCTCCGTGGCCACCGTCGGCGTGCCCTCGGCAAACGCCATCGTAACCGGGGCCATGACTCCGCCGAAGCTCAACGCTGCTGTGAGGCCGGCGGTTACTGCCAGGCGTGCGATGTTCTTGCTCATGCTCATCTTCTTTTCCTCCGTTTTCCGGTTGGTTCTCATTCGATCGGTCATCATCTGTCTGTGTCTTAGCATCTACTTCGCTACGTCTCGCCCCGCTCTCTGTGGGGCTGCCAGCTACTCTTTATGGCTGCCACCTCCCCGCTTGACCAGGAGCGCGACCACGATGAGCGCGGCTCCGGCGACCGCTGCGGCGGCCGCGGCGTACATTGCCATATCGCCAGTCGAGGGCATAAAGCCTCCGGTGAAGATGCTAGGGGGCGTGCCGGTGGGCGTGTTGATGATCGACGCCTCCAGGCTGCCCGTCGACCCGTCAGCGCTGTCGGCGCGCAGGGGCGACTCGGCCGTGATGGTGAGCTTGGGCTTGGCGGCGGCCACCTGCTTAACGTCCAGACCATCGGCCTTGACCGTCACGGATCGCGTACCCTTAAAAGCGGTGTAGCCCTTGGGCGCCTTGAGCTCACGGACCTCCAGCTTGCCCGAGTCCACGCCCGAGACGGTCACGCGGCCGTCCTCGCCCGTGGTGACGGTGGCCTTGCCCTCCGCATCCCACGTGCCATCGGCCGCTAGCGTGCGGCCGCGGTCGTCGGCGATGCTCAGGACCGCCCCGGGCAGCGGCTTGTCGCCGTCGCTGCCGCGCTTGGTGAGCGCGAGATCCCAGGTGTAGGCGCACGCATCGTCGCTCGGCGTACGGGTGAAGCCGGCGTCGCCGGACTGGTCGGCAAGGGGGGAACGCGGGTAGCGCAGGTAGACCTCGTTGGGGTTGCCCTTGGCGATGCCGTGGTTGCATGCGCTGTTGAGCGGTGCGTTGTACACGGCGACCACGCGGGCGCCCGCGGTGAAGGCGTCGGCCCCGCCGAGCGCGGCGATGAGGTCGCCGGTGCGCACGGTGAAGGTTCCGTCCGCCGCCACCTTGGTGGCGCACTGGGCGGTAATGTCGGTCCAGCCCTTGGCGGGCTCGGTGCCGGCGCGGCCGTCCCTGCCGGCCGGGACGGCGTCGAAGCCGCCGTCCGCGCCCGCCGCCACGTATACATGCATGCTCGCGGCCACCTTGGAGGGGTCGAGCCCCGCGCTCATGGTGTCGACAAACTGTACCGCGTAGGTGTCATAGGCGGTGAGCCCCGCCGGGACCGTGGCCGAGAGGCGCCAGTACAGGTCGTCTGCGACCGTGGCGTCGGCGGCCTTCTGCCAGGCGGCGGTGCTGTCCTCCAGCACGTGCTTGGCCACCTTGGGCGTCGCGGCCTTGGGCTTGACGGTGACGGCGCTGCCGCCCACCAGGGCCATGATCGGCGCGGTGCCGGCCTCGCCCTGGGCGATGGCGTCGTCGTCGGCGACGATGAGCCAGTAGCCGCAGGGCAGCTCGGCCGTCGTGCCCGCGTTAAGGGCCACGGACACGGCGCCAGAGCTCTGGAGGGAACGAGCGAGCTGTGCGCTCAGCGCGCTCGTGAGGTGGGAATCGGTGTTGAGCCACTCGGCAGCTTCCTGCGCGGTGGTCTGGGAATTGGGCATGCCAGCGCTGTGCAGCACGGGCAGGACGGCGTCGCGCACGGCGCCGCTTGCCCAGACGAGGTCGGTGGCGATCTTGGCGTCGTTGTCGCCGTCGACGACGTTGGCGTTAAAGATCTGGTAGGCGTCGTAGCTGCTCGCCACGGTGCCGCTCACCGTGATGGAACCGGTCGAGGTCGGCGCGGCCTGCGCGGAAGCGGGGAACACAACCGCGCAGGTGCCGATCAGGAGGGCAAGCAGCGCAAACAAGATCGGGAAGGAGCAAACTTGCTTATTCACGACGCTCGCCTCCCTTCGCATTCGCCTTGCGACGAATGTGCATCCAGGCCGCAGCAGCGCAAAGCACCGCCGCGCCGGCAAGGTACGTCAGAGTGACGCCCGACATACCAGAAAGGGGCAAAGAGGTGGAGTAGGTGTTGGTGAAGGTGGGGGTGTCAGTCGGTTTCGCGCTCTCATGACCGCTGGCGTCGACCTCGTAGTAGAACGGCGTGCAGTTCAGATGTCCTTTGCCGTCATCCGTTGCCGTCACCACGACCTTGAAAGTCTTGGTGTCGTTGGTATAGCCCTTGTGGCTGGTGCCTTCGCCGGCGTCAGCAGCACATTCACAAATGTAATAAGTGAATGTTGCCTTATCGTCGTTGAAGTCGCTGACTTTGAGTGGTCCGATCTTCTGCTCGGCGAACGTCACCGTCTGCAAGTTGTTCGAGTCATCAGCGGTACTCTTTGTATCAAGCACCGTTTTCTCGCTGCCATCCATGGTATATAGCTCGAACTTGAACTTCTTCATCTCGCCGCCATCGACCTTCTTGGTCACCTGAGGTGTCCAAGTGCCTGAAGTCTGGTAGGGCGCAAGTTCGTTCGTAAACGCAGGTTTGGAGCTGTTGCCGATTTTTACGGTCGAGATTGTATTATCTTTCGGATCTACACTCCAGTTATAGAACTCAGGAGATTTACACTCGGTGAAGCCCGTTTCGCCTTCCCTTTTAACGGATACTGTGGAAGCGCTCTTATCAACTTCATAACGATTAATATTGATCCCCAAGAGGTTGGTCGTATTAAATGGTGTCGTACCAACCTTTATATGTATTTTGTAAATGGCCTTATCAAAGGTCGTGCCTTCCTCATTGATAGGGACTTCAACAAGGTAGAGGTCGTAATTGCCCGACTGGTAGTTCGCAGCCGTATCAATGACGATCTCTCCACTTTCATTAACGGTAACCTCGGACGTCGCCTCGCATCCGTTTGCGTTAAGTGAGCCGTCCGTATTCCAATACGGCTCCCCAGCTGAATCGGCGGCTTTACCCAACAGCTTGAACTTATAGCCGTGGCCCGTGAGGCCTTGCGGTTTGCCGTCCTTCATGAGGACCTTGTTA
Source organism: uncultured Collinsella sp. (assembly GCA_902405995.1). Lineage (GTDB taxonomy): Bacteria > Actinomycetota > Coriobacteriia > Coriobacteriales > Coriobacteriaceae > Collinsella. The sequence goes on along the minus strand of CABPCG010000011.1, from coordinate 49,199 downwards.
GCCTTGACCTTGATTGCAGGATACACGTCCAGGGAAGTAACCTCACCGACGATGAGGTCGCCGTTGGTCATGATGCCACCGCCGTGGGTGTAAGAGTAGTTACCGCTGATGATGGTCGTAGCCGCTGCCTGTGCATCAATTTTAGCCTGGTCGGAAGGATGAGCCTCAAGGCCAAACATGTACTTGGCCTCGGCGCCGCCATTAGGATCGATGGTGATTTTCTGGCCATCGCAGGTACCTTTCCAGCCAGCAGAACGATTGCCGAGCATCTTGCCAAGAACGACTGCGACCGTCTTATTGCTGCCCTTCTTGCGCACGAGGAAGAAATCCTTGTGACCCTCATTTTTGAAGTCATCGGTAATGTACTCAGAACCCTCAATATCTTTGTCCTGATCCTTGCCATCACCACCGGCGGAGAAGTGCTTGCCATAATCCGTATTGTTGTAGATTGCGGCACCATTTGAGTGCGAAACAATTGTCTCGCCCGTAGGGCAGGCACCGATGCCACCACCCCAGCCGCCGGCCTCATTATCAGTAATCAGCGTCTTTACGATGTTAAGCTTGCCGCCCTTCTGAATAAAGACGCCACCGCCGCCCCAGTCGCCACCACGACCTTTGGTGCTACCCGTATTCGTCTTATTGTTCGTAATGTAAACCCTGCCAGTATCACTGGCGTTAATTGTTGCCATCGTGCCGGCGCTGTCGCCGCCCGCGACACGCAGACCGCCGCCTTCGGCGTTATCGGCAACATTGCCGGCAATCGTACCGCCAGTCATTTTAAAAGTGATTTTCTCGATCTCGCCGTCGTTATCTTTATCATAAAAACCAGCGTAGACGCCACCGCCAGCCTCATAGGAATAGTTGGCCGTAACGAAGCCGCCCGTTAAGTTAAGCGTGCCATCGTGCGTACATGCAATGCCACCACCACCGAGCAGGCCATTGTTGCCAAGGTGGTCAATATCTGTGATGCGAGCATCGACTCGATTGTTGGTTATACAGGCAGAACCGCTAATGGTAACTTTTGCACCCTTGGTATAAACACCACCACCGTAGCCGCCATCGCGTGTGTTTTCACCATTATTGATAGCTTTATCATACGTTGCGTTGCCAGAGATAATTCCGCCCGCAAGGTTCAGAGTGGCTCCATTATCAGCAAAGACGCCGCCGCCGGCAGCTGCCTTGTTTCCCGCGACCACGCCGCCTGTCATTTCGAGGCTGGCATTCGCGCCCGTTATGCACAGACCACCGCCCCAGCCACCGCCGTTGCCGTTGGTGACGTAACCGCCTTCGATTTTGACCGTACCCTGAGAAAAAATCACATGACCGTCGTTACTCAGGTTGGCAGCCGTGGTAATCATGCCGCCCTTGAGATTGAGTATGCCGCCCGCTTCAACGTTGACCACATACTTTACGGAACCGCTTTCCGATGCTGCATCAATAGCGCCAAAGCCCGTAACGACATGCTCGTACGTAGTCTCGGTGGTGCCAAGTCTATTTGTATTGGGCGTGCTCTTAGTCTCATAGTAAGTAAGCCTCTTAGGAGTGCCGTTATTAGAGCCGCTTCCCCTTTCCCACTCCATACTCGCAGGCTGACCCGCCGACGCATTAGCCGTATCGACCGGTCTTGGTAAATCATTTGTTTTTTTGCTCAAATCCTCGATAGTGAGTGTGGCTCCGTTTTCGACCACAAAGAAGGAGTCTAAGCCGCCAGAACGGTTACAGAGCATGTTGCCGTTAAGATCGATGATGGTGTCTTTGGTGATTTTAATCTGCTGATCCGAATAGGCAGAACCCGTCAGTCGGAACTTGCCGCCGTCGGCGAATTTCTTAGAAACATCGTTGCTTACCTCGGTATAGTCATTGGCACTGACGGTGGCGGGAGCGTTCGCGTTTTCATCGTTATTCTCATCATCCGCAAGCTGTGCGTCGGAAGGCTGTGCGGCGCCCTTGGCCTCCACGCTATCGGCAGTCGAGCCCGCAGCAGCAGCGTCTTCGGTCGCGCCGCCCTCGGTCTCGCCGCTATTCAGCTTTTTGGTATCCCCGTTGTTGGTGTTGCCTACATCAGTAGACTCACTTGAGGAACCCCCCCCCATCACAGTTTTCTCGGTAGAAACCGTCTGGGCATCGTTGGCAATGGCCTGCGAGATCGGGGGCATGACGAGCGACAGCACCAGGCTCAACACGGAGGCTCCGCACAAAACGCCTGCCAGTACACGGCGCGTCGCTTTATTACTCTGCTTAGATTTGTCCGAATTCGCTTTCATCGATGTCTCCTCCCCAAGAGACCGCGATCTTGCTCTTTCACCATCAAACGTATCTGCGCAATCTGTAATTGCGCTCGCTAATGATGCAATTATAATGATTGTTTAAACATCTGAGCAGCAAAACCGACATTTTTGTGCAAGTTCTCAATTCTCTTGACAATTGCTCGGATTTGCCTTCGTTTATTCGCTATCTATTTTTTGTTTCTGCTGGTAATTTAGTTGCCTATTATTTTTTAATGGCATTAGATTTATTTGCACAACAATTTGCTCAAGAGCAAACATCCTGTGAACGGTCGAAAATCGACCGTGAGCGGTAGGTCATTAACCGGGATGAATATCCTACCAAACTGATGAGAATATCTTTAACCCATCGGTGGTTAGAAGCATGATGTTAAGACAACAATATTTGAATTATCACACAGACTTTAGGTATCAATTCGCCCAAATCGCCTGAGTCCACCGCAAAAGAGCCTGCCCCTTTTGCGGTGGTTCTCCCCCAGCGCTACAGCAGGTGCTCCTGGATGAAGATCGCGATGCCGTCTTCGTCGTTGCCCGCGGTTACAAAGTCGGCGGCGGCACGGGTGGCGTCGCTGCCGTTTGCCATGGCCACACCCACGCCGGCGTCAGCCACCATGCAGGTGTCGTTATCGGCATCGCCAAACACGCAGATGTTCTGGAGCTCCATGTCGTTGAGCTCCGCCACGCGCACAAGGCCGCGCGTCTTGGACACGCGGGGATCCATGAACTCGTAGAGCCGCTGCGTGGTTTGCAGAGCCGCCGCCTTAACAGTGTTATCGGCAAACGTCGACGCCCGCTCAATCACCCGCGGCATTACCTCGGGCGCCATGGTAAACATCACCTTGGGCTGCGGCTCACGCAAAAACTCGGCAAAATCGACCACCTGGTAGGGCACGCCGTCGACGCGCGACAGGTGCTCGACGCACGCGTTGCTCTCGGGCACGTAGAACACGCCGTCTCGGGGGCAGACGGGCGTTGCCGGAAGGTCCGCCATGTGCTTGCAGATGCGCGCGATGGTCTCGCCCGGCAGCGGATAGCTCAGCTCGTTGATGTCGTGCGCACGGTCGATGACCTCGGCGCCACCGCAACCCACGAGCACGTCCACCAGGCCTTCGATGCCCCAGAGCTCGTACATGGCCTCGGTCGCGTGGGCGTCGCGCCCGGTGCACAGGCCAAAGAGCACACCGCGCTCGCGCAGGGCGCGGATCGCCGCCACGGTGCGCGGGGACACCGTGTGCTGGCTCGTGAGCAGTGTGCCGTCGATATCGCAGAACACGGCTTTGATGTGGCTGAAGGTAGTGTCCATGGGGGCCTTTCTGGGTTGTGCGGCGGTGTGGGGTATATTCGCAAACGGCGTACATGGTATACCAAGGCGCAGGCGCGGCCCGTTAAAGCAAAAACCACCACAAAGGTGCCTGGCCCCTTTGTGGTGATCGCGGCGTCTACGGGCCAAACCATCACAACATTCGACGTTTTTCGGCAAAATCGCGATTTTTACCGAATGTTGTGATGGTTTCTTACTGCTTTACGGCACGCTCCAAGTGATTGCGTCCAAACAGCAGCAGCGCCGCGGGAACCGCCGTCACGACCATGCCTGCCCCCACGAGTGTCCGTTGTACGCCAAATGTCGCCGCCAGCCACGGGGCTATCGCCAGCGGCGCCACGCCGGCGAACATGTTGCCAAAGCCCATGACCGAGTTGACGCGGCCGAGTTGCTCGAGCGGTGCCGTCGTTTGCACGATGGTGTTGTGGAGCGGGTTGACGACACCCCAAGCTATGCCCAGGGCGATCTGGCCGACGAGGGCCACGCCCACGTACGGCGTCCCCACATAGAGCAGACTTCCCAGGCCCACGGACATAAGCGCCACAAGCAGCGTTTTAAGGTTGACCAGGTGCGGCGGCAAACGGAGTGCGAGCGCAGCACCCAGCACCGCGCCCATGCCCGAGGCCGACGAGAGCCAGCCCATCCACTCAACGCCGACGCGTAGGACATCGCGATAGAAAAACGACTCGAGCGGATCGAAGGCTCCGTAGCCAAAGTTCGAAAGAAAAATGATGCAGAAAAGTAGCGCGAGGACGCTGTTGGTGAAGACCGTCTTGATGCTGGCTGCGAAGGTGGCGCGGGCGGACGTGCTAGGGTTGGAGCTTCGTCCCGCACGCTCCCCTTCCTCTGTCGAATCGGTATCCGCATGCCCGGCGATATGGCTGGTCTGCGGCCTAAAGCCCCAACCGACGACGAACGCCAGCACGGTAAAGAGCATCATAAGCACGAACACCGCGCGCGACGACGCAGCCGCCGCGACAAAGCCGCCCAGCGTGGGGCCAACGATGATACTCACGTTTGAAAACATGGCGATGGCGGAGTTGATGTCTTTGAGCTCGACGGGATCATCGGTGAGGTAGGCCGGATAGGATGTGGCAATGGGCTGGGCGAATCCCATCGTAAAGCCCAGAAACACCGCGCCGAGTAGGACGACGCCGGTCGCGCTACCAAAGGCGATGATTGCCGTGCCAGTTGCGAGCGTGCCGACGATGCTCAGCAAGAAATGGCGGCGCGGACCCCATGCGTCGAGCGCAGCGCCGCCCGCAAAGGATCCCAGGATCACGAAAACGTTCATGAACAGGACGGCCAGCGATGTCGCGACGACCGAGGCATCGTCCGCATAGGTAAGCGTTCCGATGACGCCGATAAAGTAGCTGGTCTGAAAACCGGTGTAGATGAGGAAGCGCATTGCCACCAGGCGCTTGGCCTGCACGGACAGCGACGATTGAGGCTTTGAGAAAAGAGATGCGAGCATGGAGACTCCTTGTTTCATACGAATACGGGCGGTGGGCATTCGCCACAGTCTATCAAATCAATCAGTCCGCATGAAACATTAAGGACGCATCAGGACCCTTCTCTCCTTTTTTCGCCCGTCATGAACTACTTGGTAGATTGTAAGGCATGTCCCACACATCTACCAAAGCAAAAACCACCACAAAGGTGCCTGGCCCCTTTGTGGTGGAAGTGACGTTTGCCCAGATAAAACCTGCCAAAATAAACCTGTCCCTTTTTGGCATGTTATGGCAGCGCAGCGAGCCGGTTCCAAGTGCCCCGGGTCGCCCCGAAAGAGGAGCGACGCGTACTTTGGTACGCGAGCGACGGCTTGAGGGGCGAGATGGGGTGCTTGGGGCCGGCGCAGCGTCAAGCCTTAAAGGTGGTCTTGGATCAGGTCGCAGATGGCTCGGGCGTCGTTGATGCTGATGGCTCGGGTCGCAAAACCGGCGTCGAAGGCCTGACGCGCCAGGGCCTCGTTGCAGGCAAGGGCCAGCGTGCGGCCGTCGACCAGGTCAAGCGAGCTCTTGCCACGCAGACGGTCGACACCGGAGCGCGCGACGACGATGTTGTCGAAGCCCTCGGTCTTGTAGCCCTCGATGATCACCACGTCGACATCGTTGTAGCGCGACAGCAGCTCGCGCGCGGGCATCTCGTCCTCCTCGCGCGTGTCGGCGTACTCCGCCCAGCGCGTGGCGCAGATGAGCCCCACGTGCTTGGATCCGGCCTGGTGATGGCGCCACGTATCCTTAGCAGGCACGTCGATATCAAAGCCGTGGTGCCCATGATGCTTGAGCGAACCCACGCGCAGGCCGCGGCGGGTGAGCTCGGCGATAACTTTCTCGACGAGCGTGGTCTTGCCCGAGTTTTGGTAGCCGATAAACGCGATCGCGGGGACGGCCGGAGTGGGAGCTGCAGGCGCGACGGCGGCAGGTGCGTTCGCGGGTGCGGCACCGTCAGCGGCCACGGCCTCAGTAGCAGCGGCTTGGCGCTCTGCGCGATCCCATACGCCCGAGCGGCCGCCCTCCTTGTGCAGCAGACGCACGTCGACGATCTCCATGCCGCGATCGACCGCCTTGCACATGTCATAGATGGTCAGGCACGCGGCGCTCGCGCCGGTCAGAGCCTCCATCTCGATACCCGTCTTGCCCGTCACGCCGGCCGTAACCAGTACGTGAAAGCCAACCTGCCCGTCCGCGCGCGCCGGCGCCCAGCCCTCGGGCACGTCCTCGGCCGGCGTCCCAGCCGGAGCGATGGGCGCAATGTCGCACTTGCTCTTGGTAATGAGCAGCGGATGGCACATGGGGATGATGTCGCTCGTGCGCTTGATGGCCATGATGCCCGCCACACGCGCGCAGGCAAGCACATCGCCCTTTTTGGCGCGGTCCTGCAGCACCATGGCCTGCGTCTCGGAATGCATGAGAATGGTGCCCTCGGCGATAGCAATGCGATGGGTCTCGGCCTTGTCGGACACGTCGACCATGCGCACCTCGCCCTTGGCGTCCACGTGCGTCAGCTCGTCGCGACGGGCGTCGCGGGCGGGCTCGGTGGCAGCACTGGCAGACGGCTGCGCGGACGCGTCGGCGTTGCCAGCATTCGCCGCAGCCGTGACTTTGTGGGCAGACATCGCGGCCCTGCGAGCGGCCTTGGTGGCATCGGCGTACCTGCTCTTGGCCATATGATCATCCTCCGATTTGGGACATAAATCGTTGCGTGCCCTCAATTATCGCGTGTTCCTGCGGTTTGTGGGCCACGGCATCGCGCCAAATCGAAAGTACCTGCATATCATCACCACGGCGCAGGGCGTCGCGCACCGAATACTCGGCATCGCTGAACAGGCACGGACGCACGTTGCCATCGGCCGTCAGGCGCAGACGGTTGCAATTCGCGCAAAAATGGTTGGACATGGCGCTGATGAAGCCGACCGTTCCCGCCGCGCCCGGAAAGTGCCAATAACGTGCGGGGCCCGCGCCGGCAGGAGCGTCGTTGATGTCAAGCGGCTCGAGCTCGCCCAGACCCACCGCGGCGGTGCCGGCATTGATGCGCGCCCGCAGCTCGTCGCTCGGCACGGTATCGCTCGCGTCCCACAGCTCGGGATTGAGCGCGGGCGCATGCGGGTCCACAGCGCAATGCGAGCTCGTGCGCTCATCGCCAATGGGCATGTATTCGATAAAGCGCAGGTGGATGGGGCGGTCGAGCGTGAGCCGTGCAAGGGCCGCCACATCCTGGTTGAGCCGGCGCACCACAACGCAGTTGACCTTAACGGGCTCAAAGCCCCAAGCCAGCGCCGCGTCGATGCCAGCCATGGTCTGCTCGAGTCGACCCAGGCGCGTGATCTTTCCAAAGAGCGTAGGGTCGAGCGTGTCGAGCGAGATGTTGACGCGGTTAAGCCCGGCATCTTTGAGCTGCGGCGCCAGCTTGGGCAGCAGGGCGCCGTTGGTGGTGAGCGAGATGTCCTCGATCTGCGGAATCGCGCGGATATCACGAATGAGCGGAATAATACGGCGGCTGACCAGCGGCTCGCCACCCGTCAGGCGCACGCGGCGAATGCCCTCCCCCGCCACTAAGCGCACAAAGCGGGCGATCTCCTCGGCGCTGAGCAGCTCATCGTGCGCGCGGGGCGCCACGCCATCGGCCGGCATGCAGTAAATGCAGCGGAAATTGCACTTGTCGGTAACGGCAATGCGCAGGTAGTTGATATCGCGGCCAAAGCCGTCATGTTGCACGCGCCCGTCCACGCAGCCCTCCCCTCACGCGGCGTTTTATTCTTCGGAAAACATAATACCCCACGGGAGAATCATGCCGACACCCGTACGACAGGACAGGTCGCTTCGAGCAAAACGGACTTTCCAAGCCCATCCTCAACACAGACCATCACAACATTCGATGCTTTTCCCGATTTTGGCAAAAAACGTCGAATGTTGTGATGGTTTGCCTGCCCACGGCACCCCGCAGAAGGGCCAAAGCGCCCCTAAAGGCCGCCGTCCCAGTGCCGAATCACGAATTCTCGCAGGTCGTTCTGCCGCTTTTGGAACGCTTCGCTTCGGTCGCACTTAAGGCCTATCGCAAGCGCGATGGCGTTCATCGCCCGGTGCAATTGCAGCTGATGGGCAAACTGAGTCCCGGTGAGGACGATCATCTTAAAGCCCAGCGCGCTCAGCACAGTCATGCGCTCCGCATCCGACGCGCTGCGCTGTTTATCAAGATGGTCCGAGCCGTTGTATTCAATTCCCGTACCGCTCGCAGGCGCATATACGTCAATCTCGAAATACCCGGCCTTAGCGAGATACTTGAACTCGTTGGGAACATCGACCCGATGGTTGAGCTCGATCTTGACGTATCCTAGCCCGCCCTGGGAACGTTTTGCTACGACCATGATTGCGGTGGCCGTCTCCATGGGCGACCGCGCGCCATCGTGCACGCGCTTGAGCACAGCGACCGCGCGTATAGCCCCCTGACGAGATCGGTTCTCATTGCAATAGGCAATCAAATCGGCAACGGCATACCTCTGCCCCATCTCGATATAATCGCCTGTCGACAGATGATTCAAATGGTATCGGGCGCAGATTTCATACCCATATTCCAACTGCTCGGGCTCGCTCATCCACGAACCCGCTTGGACAAAGCACATGGCCTCATCAACCACCAGAAGGCCCTCCGCCACCTCGATAAGATGGCCTGGAGGCACCGGCGCCCCAAACACGTGGCACCTAAATCCAGCCGGCGTCGAGCGCTCAAAATCGAAGTTGACGAGCGTGTCGATATGATCGAGCTCTTCTCGTGGAATACCAAGCGAAACCAGATAGTCGGTAACGATCCCAACTGCCGTTGAAGCCCTCAGCCCCTTGGCATCGAGTCCCAATTTGGGCAGGCTCGCGGTCGGCTCCGCCTCGTTAGCAAGCGAGTCCTCATCGTATAGGCTGCTTGCTCGCGAGAGCGGCTCGGACGGGCGCGCCACGTTGTGGTACAGCCAGGCAGTCTTATGGGACAGGACAATCGGCAGGTCCATGAGCCCTCCAATGGAGTCGGATAACCAACCTTATTCCCCTGCCCCCGGGTCCGCACACCTTCGTGCGCAAGAAAGCGATTCCACCCGATCGAGTGGTAGAAAAACCATCACAACATTCGATGCTTTTCCCAATTTTGGCAAAAAACGTCGAATGTTGTGATGGTTTGAGGCTAGGTGAGGGGGCACGGAGGGCTCAAAGCATCGTGCTTGGAGCGTGACTTTTTCGCCCCGCTGCCAACACAAACCTTGACTCTACAATCGTTATAGGGTTTTCACTACACTGGTACGTAAACAAACCCAGCCAGAAAGCCCCACCTATGGAACACGACCTCACACGCGGCAATGTCCTTAAGACCATCGCGGTCTTTGCCCTGCCCTATATGCTCTCGTACTTTTTGCAGATGCTCTACGGCATGGCCGACCTGTACATGATGGGACAGTTTAGCGGCGCCGCCGGCATCACCGCCGTGGGCAACGGCGCGCAGACGCTCTATATCATTACCGTGACGCTCGTGGGCCTGGCCATGGGAACGACGGTTATCGTCGGCCACGCCGTGGGCTCGCGCCGGTTTGACCGCGCCGAGACCGCTATCGGCAATACCATCACGCTCTTTATGGGTGTCTCGGTGGTACTGGCCGCTGCCTTGCTCGCACTGTGCCCGCAGATCGTGGCGCTCATTGGCACGCCGGCCGAGGCGGTCGAAGGCACCGCCGCCTACCTGCGCATTTGCTTTATCGGCATTCCCTTTATCGCCGCGTACAACATCCTCTCGGCCATCTTTCGCGGGCTGGGCGATTCGCGCTCGCCCATGTACGTGATTGGCGTGGCATGCATCATCAACATCGCGCTCGACTTTCTGTTTATCGGCCACATGGGGCTCGGCCCCGTAGGCGCGGCACTCGGCACAGTCATCGCGCAGACGGCGAGCGTGGCTCTCGCGCTCGTGTGGCTCAAGAGCCGCCGTACGCACATTCACCTCAAGCGCAGCGACCTACGCCCCCAGCCCGAGGTGCTCGGCAGCATCCTTAAGATCGGCGTGCCCGTAGCCGTGCAGGACGGCTGCATCCAGGTGGCGTTTATGTTCATCACCGTCATCGCCAACCACCGCGGCCTGGTTGATGCCGCCGCCGTAGGCTTGGTCGAAAAGATGATCAGCTTTTTGTTTATCGTGCCGAGTTCCATGGGCGCTACCGTCAGCGCGCTCACGGCGCAAAACGCCGGCGCAGGCAAGGGCGACCGCGCGCGCCAGGTGCTCAAGGATGCCATGACCATCTCGGTGGTGTACGGCTGCCTGATCACGGTGCTGATGTGGCTGGTGGCGCCGGCGTTTATCGGCTTTTTTGCCAAGGACCCCGCGGTGGTCGCCGCCGGCACCGGCTATATGCGCAGCTATATTTTCGACGCGATTTTTGCCGGCATCCACATTTGCTTTAGCGGCTTTTTCGCTGCATACGGCAAGAGCTACATCGGCTTTGCGCACAACGTGCTGGCCGTGGCGCTCATTCGCGTACCCGGCGCATGGCTGCTGTCGAACGCCTATTCCGACACGCTGTTCCCCATGGGTATCGCCTCGCCGTGCGGGTCGATTCTGTCGGCGGCCATCTGCGTGATTGCATTTACCGTGCTCAACCGCCGCGGAACTTTTGACAAGCTGATGGCGTAGCGGGGCAACGCAGGCCTAGCGCCTCTCCCCTGTTTTACCGAAAGGAGCGGTCCTGTGACCGACATGCCAAGCGAACACACCGAGGGCCTGCTCCGCATTGGCGAGGTGGCGCGCTTGCTCAATTTGAGCGTGGGCACACTGCGCCATTACGAACAGATGGGGCTATTGGAACCGGCATATGTCGATCCGACGAGTGGGTACCGCTACTACGGATCGCGGCAGCTCTCCACCCTCAACACCATCAGCCACCTGCGTGTTCTCAACTTGCCGCTCGCACAAATCCGCGAGTTTGTGACAACGCGCGATGTGAACCTCATGCAGCGGCAGCTGGCTCAGCAGCAGGAGCTCATCGAGCGCAAGCGCAGCGAGCTGGAGCGCGTGTCGCGCAAGATCGATAACCGACTTGCCCTGCTGCACGATGCCCTAAACACCGAGCTCGATACCATTTGCACAATCGATGCGCCCGAGCTTCACTGCGCCGTGCTGAGCGAACGCGTCAACCCTACCGACGCATATGCGCTGGAATGGCAGATTCGTCAGCTGCAGAAGGGTCAGCACGAGACCTTTGTCTTTCTGGGCAACTTGGGCGTCGGGATCGCGCCCGAACGCCTTGCCGCCGGCGACTTTGATGGCTACGACGAGGTTTTTCTGCTGCTGGATGACACGGACGATTACCTGGGCGATGTCGAAGTACGTCCCGCCGCGCGGTGTCTGACGGTCAGCTTCCGCGGCACGCACGGTCAGGCGGCCCCGCGCTATGAGCGCTTACTCGATTACATGCACGAGCGCGACCTGTCCCCCGCCGGTCCCTCGCGCGAAATCGCCCTCATCGACGACATCATCAGCGACGATCCGGGAGCGTATGTGACGAGGATCGCGATACCGGTCCGCTAATCACTACCATTTATCGAGCAATTCCATCCATTTACCTTAATCCGAATTAGATTGTATTTTGTAGCAAATAAAATGACAGCATATTGCCCCCCATAGGCAGGAGACATTATGCCCAGAGTTCAATCACGTCGCTCGTTTCTTCTCGGCCTAGCCTCGATCATTGGCTTATCCGCGTCACGCCCAACAAGAGTATTCGCTGCCGACTCAAACTCATCCGTCGCTTTTACATCAGACCTAGCACAAGACTACGCGCTTTCCCTGTTGCCCATCGTCGACGGATCCGCGAACTTAGAGATCGAGCAAATCGTTCCCGTATGCCAACAAATCGGCCTTATCTGTGGCTATGAAATCAGTGTCACAAGGGAAGGAAGCCCTTACGGTTATTTAATACTTGACGCATCATATCCTGGGCTTCTGAAGGAGATAACCCTCGGCGATACCATTCTTCCGATTTCAGCTTCTCTATCAAACGCCATTTCAACTTATTCCGGCCAACAGGCCACAAACCCAACCGTACTAATTTCGTACAACGATATTGAATATGGAACTTTGGTGCCAGGAACTAGAGACTGTGTAACCAACTATAACAATATACGGTCTGTCCCGATTGTCACCGAAAAGGGTATAGCACCTCAAAGCAATAACCCAACTTCATGGGATGCAGTCATTATCAATGAAGATGACTTGATGTTGCATTTCCAAATAGACGATTTAAACGGAATACCGTTCCGAGGAGTCTCGGAATCATTAGTTGAAGCCCGCACTAATAAGTATGCATGCGTCGTTTCTGCCTTGTACGCTGTATCAATGCATTACGGTCTCACCAGTTCAAACGCTAATCAATTTAATCCCGATTATTATAAAGAAATATGGAACGTCACTGGCACAACAACGTATAAGACCAATGATCAGGGCGTCGAGTACGGAAGAACGATCATCCCAGATGGAATTGTTCCGTTTAAAAGTCTTGCCGCTCAAAAGGGTAGAGCACTTAATACTCAATTTTTCGGTTATCAGCCTCAATTCGCTCAGTACAGAGCAACTATCGATCAAGGGAATATCGGCTTGTATCATATGTGGATCAACAGCCGAAACAGTGAAGGATCCGTCGAGCTATCAGGTCATACAGTCACGGTAACTGGCTATTTTACTGGGCGTAATGGAAGCTCTGGCATCGAACTGCAGTGGCTCGAAGTATTCGACGGATGGAACACTTATCCCCGAGCGATTAACTATGCAACGCCCAATATGGTCAAATTGAACGGAACAGTCTTTTGGTAGACCGGATGGCACCATCAAAATGCTATGGCACCACGGCCTTTGCCCTGGTTACGATATTGGTGATTTTCGCTATGTTTGCATCCGTTTCTTCATGCACAGATAGAGCCCACTATAGCGGAGGAGATGATTACCTTGTCTTTGGAGCCGGCAGCGTTCATTCTATTGAGGGAACGGAACTCGTAATCCAAACAGACAACAGTCCCCGCTACACCGACGCTGGAAAGCAAACCCGGATTACATTCCCCTCATCTGGCCGAATCAAAGACAAGCTTTCCCAAATCAAAGTTGGGACAAGAGTTTCCTACTCACGCTTTGACTCGGTAGACGCATCTGGATCATACGAGGGAAACGATATCGAAATTGAACAGGCAAACACTATAAGGAGATGTTGAGGAACTGAGCCTCTGCGCAGTTCCTCAACAAATCATTATGCCTCCGGGACCCTACCCGTCGCCAAAATCTGTTCAAGTGCCGCCTCGTCCAGCACGGGCACACCCAGCTGCTCGGCCTTGGTGAGCTTGGAGCCCGCTTTGGGGCCGGCGACCAGATAGCTCGTCTTCTTTGAAACACTGCCCGAGACCTTGGCGCCGAGCACCTTGAGCGCCGCGCCCGCCTCGTCGCGTGTGCGGTTGACGAGCGTGCCGGTGAGCACAAAGGTCAGACCCGCAAGCGGCTGTGCGTCGGCAAGCTCGCCCGCCACCCCAGCGTCGGCTGCGGCTTGTGCATGCGCGGCGCCCAAGTCGACCTCGAGCGACAGGCCCGCCTGACGCAAGCGCTCCAGCACGGCGAGGTTCTCGGGCACGGCCAGGAACTGCTTGACGCTCGCCGCAATCTTGGGACCGATGCCCTCGCACTCGGCGATATCCTCTTCGCTCGCCAAGATGAGCTTGTCGATCGATAGGAATCGCTCGGCGATGACCTCGCCCACGCTCTTGCCCACATGACGGATGCCCAGGGCAAACAGCACACGCCCGAGTGGCTGGCTCTTGGACTTGTTGAGCTCGGCGATGATTTTCTCGGCCGTCTTAAGGCCTACCGGAATGGGATCGCCCTTCTTAACGCCCTTTTTGCTGTTGGAGCTGGCGTACACGCGCCCCGTGTCCAGGCCGGCGATGTCGTCGACCGTGAGCTGGTAGAAGTCCGTGACATCGTGGATCAGGCCAGCGGCGATCATCTTGTCGACGATCTCGTCGCCCAGGCCGTCGACGTCCATGCAGCCGCGGCTCACCCAGTGGAGCAGGCGCTCCTTGAGCTGTGCGGGGCAGTCGATGGACACGCAGCGGTAGGCCACCTCGCCATCCTCGTGAACCACGGGGCTGCCGCACACGGGGCAGACCTCGGGCATGTGCCAGTCGACCGAATCGGCCGGGCGCTTGTCGAGCACCGGGCCCACGACCTCGGGGATTACGTCGCCCGCCTTGTGCACGATGATAGTGTCGCCCTCGCGCACGTTCTTGCGGCGGATCTCGTCGATGTTGTGCAGCGTGGCGCGCGCGATGGTGGAGCCGGCGACCGTCACCGGGTCGAACTCGGCGACCGGCGTGAGCACGCCGGTGCGACCCACCTGGATGCGAATCTCGCGCAGGACGGTCTGCTTTTCCTCGGGCGGGAACTTAAAGGCGATGGCCCAACGCGGCGCGCGGGCGGTAAAGCCCAGGTCGAGCTGCTGTTGGAAGCTGTCGACCTTTACGACCACGCCGTCGATGTCGTAGTCCAGGTCGCCGCGATGCTCAAGCGCCTGGGCACAGAACTCGTGAACCTCAGCCGGTGTGGCGCAACGGGCAACGTTGGGGTTGACGCTAAAGCCGGCGCTACGCAGCCAGTCCAGGAACTCGCGCTGGCTGTGGACGTGCAGCGGATCGGTATCGGCAATGGCGTAGATAAAGGTAGCCAGGTCGCGGCGCGCCGTGACCTTGGGGTCCTTTTGGCGCAGGCTGCCGGCGGCGGCGTTGCGCGGGTTGGCAAAGGGGTCGCGGCCCTCGGCATCGGCCTCTTCATTCAGACGAACAAAGCTGCCCTTGGGCATGTACACCTCGCCGCGCACCTCAATGGTACGCTCGCGGTCGGCGCCCATGTGGGCGAGCGCCGGCTCGGACAGGTGCATGGGCACATCCTTGATGGTACGGACATTGAGCGACACATCCTCGCCCGTGGTGCCGTCGCCGCGCGTGGCGGCGCGCATAAAGGTGCCGTTTTGATAGGTAAGCGCCACGCCCAGACCGTCGATCTTAAGCTCGCAGGTATAGGTGACGCTGCCGGCACCGAGCGCATCCTCGGCGCGCTGGAGCCACGCGTCAAGTTCGTCCAGATCCATAGCATCGTCCATGGAATACATGCGCGCCATATGTGTGACCGGTGTAAACTGCTCGCTCACGTAGCCGCCCACGCGCTGGGTATAGCTGTCGGGCGTCACCAGGTCGGGGTAGGTCGCCTCGATCTGCTGCAGCTCAACGAGCATTTTGTCAAAGGCGGCGTCCGTGATCTCGGGCGCATCGAGCATGTAGTAGCGATAGGCGTGGTAATCGAGCTCGTGGCGCAGCTCGGCCGCACGCGCTGCCGCCTGGGCACGGGCATCGGCCGGTGCACCGGTATCCGTGCTCGCGGGCGTTTCGGTATCGATGTCCACGCCGTCACCAAACAGGCTCGATTGCTCCATAGCGGCACTCCTTCGCTCGATTTCAAACGGATACAAGAGTACCACCGGTCACCATGGGGCCGAATAGCGGTCTCAAACCGCACCGAATCGGCAGCCATCAAACTGGAGTGGATCGCGCGTTCAAACCATGCCCTTGCCGTTTCTAAATGATCCGTTTTCCTCCGTCTCCAAGGGATCATCGCGAAAAGAGGGGCTGTCCCGCGCTGGCGGAACAGCCCCTCTGGCTTCGATATGTGCGATACAGCTCGTTAGAAACCCTGGCCGTTGCCCTGACCCTGGCCCTGCTGGCCAAGCAGCTCCTCCAGATACTGGCGCAGCTGCTCGTCGGTAATACCGCCGTTGCCGGTATCGGTCGCGCTGTCGTTCTGCTGCTGGTTCTGCAACTCCTCGTCGGAACCCAGCTCGACCGTGACCTTCTTCTCTTCCTTGCCGCGCATGAGCGTGATCTCGACCTTCTCGCCCACCTCGTGGCTGCGTAGTGCGATGATCAGGCCATCGGCGCTCGTAATCTCGTCGTCGCCCAGCTTGGTAATGACATCGCCCTCCTGAATGCCGGCCTTGGCAGCAGGACCGTCCTCGACGACGCTCGCCACATACGCGCCGCTATCGGTGCTCAGCTTGTTGGTGCGGGCGTTAAGTGCATTGACGCTCGAAAGCGTGGCGCCCAGGTACGGATGCACCGGCGTCTTGCCGTCGATGATCTGGTCGGCAATGTTCTTGGCATAGTTGACCGGAATGGCAAAGCCCACGCCCGAGCTGGAGCCCGAATAGCTCTCGATGAGCGAATTAATGCCCACAAGCTCGCCATTGTCGTTAACGAGCGCGCCGCCGGAGTTGCCCGGGTTGATGGCGGCATCGGTCTGGATCATGTTGGCATAGATGGTGTTACCGTTGGTAGAGCTCATGGCCGTGGAGCGGTAGAGCGCCGAGACGATACCGGTGGAGACAGACTGCTCGTTGCCAAACGGCGAACCGATCGCCATGACCCACTCGCCCACGTTGAGCTTGGAGGAGTCACCAATCTCGATCGGCGTGAGCTTGGAGGCGTCGGCGTCCTTGAGCTTGATGACGGCCAGGTCGCTCGAAGCGTCGTTGCCCACGAACTCGGCCTCGTAGGTGGTGCCGTCGTCCATGGTCACTACGTACTGGTCATAGCCATCGACCACGTGGTTGTTGGTGAGGATATGGCCCTCGGTATCGAGCACCACGCCCGAACCGACGCTGCCCGAGTTGTCCGACTCGTCGGCAGACTGCGAAAGCGAGCCATTCTGGCCACCGCTCGAAGTGGCGGTGATGGAAACCACAGAGGGCAGGGCCTTGGCAGAAACGGCCTCGGCCAGCGTGGTGTCCTCGGAGTCGATGGTGATCTTTTGCGTCGACGAACCCGAAGCGCCCGCCGTCACGGCATTCTTGCCGCCACCGATATCGAGCGTACCGCTCATAATGAGCGCAATGACCAGCAGGGCACCACATGCGCAGCCGGCAAGCGCTGTAATAAAGATCGGCAGCTTTTTGGTCTTGGTCTTGACCACCGTGTGCTTGTTCACGACCTGTTGGCCGCCCAGCGGCTTGCCGGTCTGCGTATCGTAGGCCTGCACGTAGGGAATGTTGTTGCCGTCGGCAGGCGTCGACTCCACCTGCACGCGCGGCTGCTGCTGAGTCTCGCCGGCATTGCCAACATCCTGGGGACGCTGGGAATCGTTCTCGCTCATAGCTGCGATCCTTTCGTCAAATAACCAAAGGCCCGCCAAACACCGTGGCGGGCCATCATTGTTCACGTTGAGTTGTACCCCAATATGCGGGCGTACGTGTACGAGAACGCAATCTTTTAGGAAGGCTTAAGTTCTGCTGCAAACTCGAAAGGAACCCGCACCTGCGTCAAAACCACCACAAAGGTGCCTGTCCCCTTTGTGGTGGAAATCTAGTCCTTAAACAGATAGCCCACGCCGCGGACGGTGGTGATGTGTGCCGCGATCTGCGGGCCCACCTTGGAGCGGATGCGTCGGATGTGCACGTCGACGGTGCGCGTGCCGCCGCAGTACTCAAAGCCCCACACGCGGTGCAGCAGCACCTCGCGGCTGTAGGCGCGATTGGGATGCGTCGCCAAAAAGCTCAGCAGCGAGTACTCCATCAGCGTCAGGTCGATGGGCTCGTTATCGAGTGTCACCTGGTAGGTAGCCAGATTAATCTCGAGGTTATCGATGTTGAGCACATCGTCGGCGGTGACGGTCTCCTCCTCGCCCATCAGGCGCTGCGCGCGAGCCTTAAGCTCGTTGGGCGTCGCCGTGGGGCACACAAAGTCGGCATGCGCGTGATTCGGCAGGCGCAGGGTACCGAGCGCCTCATCGTCGACGATCACCAACATGGGGACACCGCCGCGATCGTCAAGCCACTTGGCAATCTGATCGATGCGGTCGCTGCGGATGCCGTCGGAATCGAGGATCAGCAGGTCAAAGTCGTGCGCCGCAGTTGGCGAATCAGGGGTTGCCAGGCTCACCTCGACACCCAGGGTAGTCGTCAAGCTGCGGGCAAACTCGTGGAAGCGCGTCGTGCGCGCCATGAACAGGGCACTCTTTTCGGACATATCGGCCTCCAAAGAAATGAGCTCAATCGTACTGGAACAAGCCAGCGCGATTAGGAGTTCGCCAGGTAGTGCTTGATCTCCCACTCGGTGATCGTAGACTCAAACTTATGCCACTCGTCGCGCTTCTTTTTGAGGAAGAAGCTGTGGATGTGCTCGCCGAGGGCATCCTTCATAAACTGCGAGTCCTCAAACACGTCGAGCGCCTCTTTGAGCGAGCGCGGCAGCGGCGCGTAGCCGGCCTCGACCATCTGACGGTCGGTAAGCTTGAGCGTCTCGGCCGTTGCCTCGGGCGGGAGCTCCAGCTTGCGCTCGATGCCGTCCAGACCAGCCGCCAGCGTGACGGCGTTGACCAGGTACGGATTGGCCATGGGGTCGGGGCTGCGAAGCTCGATGCGCGTGGACAGCTGCTTGCCGGGCTTGTAGACCGGAATGCGGACCATACTCGCGCGGTTGCGCAGGCCCCACGTGGCGTACTGTGGCACGGAGTCGCCGCCCGTCGTGATGCGCTTGTACGAGTTGACCGTGGGGTTGGTGATGGCGCTGATCTCGCGGGCATGCGCCAGGATGCCAGCCATATAGTGCTTGGCGATGTCGGAGAGATGGTACTTCTCGTCGTCCTCGCCCCAAAACACGTTGTTGCCGTCGTGGTCGAATAGCGACTGGCACAGGAACATGGCACTGCCGTCCTCGCCCGCCAACGGCTTGGGCATAAAGGAGGCGTGGCAACCGCTCTCGTAGGCCTGCTGCTTAATGATGAGTTTGGCCGTGGTGATGGCGTCAGACATGCTCAGGGCCTCGGCGTGGCGCAGGCTCATGCCATGCTGCGAGCGGCCGGCGGCGTGGAAGGTGTACTCCACGGGCACGGACATCTTCTCGAGCGTGAGGACCGTGTTGCGACGCAGGTCGCGAGCGGCATCGCTCACCGAAAGATCGAAGTAGCCCACGTTGTCGAGCGGCTCGGGGGTGTGCTCGTCGGGGAAGTAGTAGTACTCCAGCTCGGCGCCCACGTTGAGCAGATAGCCAGCCTTCTCAGCCTTGCGGAACATGCGGCGCAGGGCATCGCGCGGGTCGCCGGCAAACGGCTTGCGATCGGGGGTGCACACGTCGCAGAACACACGGGCGACGCCGTTGTGGCTCGGGCGCCACGGCAGGATCTGGAAGGTCGAAGCATCGGGGAACGCCAGCATGTCGGCTTCCTCGGGCGTGGCAAAGCCCTCGATGGCGGAGCCGTCAAAGCCAATACCCTCCTCAAAAGCGACCTCGAGGTCCTCGGGGCTGATGGCAAAGTTCTTGAGGCGGCCGAGAATGTCGACAAACCACAGACGCACAAAGCGGATATCGCGCTGCTCTACGGAGCGGAGTACGTAATCGATGTTCTGCTGGTTCATGTCGCTCCCCTTTCTTTCGGGCGGGTTTCGACTGGTCTATATCGCAGATACTATCGCAGAAAAATGTTTCCGCAGGGTTAAAGCGTATCAAGCGCTCAAAAAACGTGCTTGAGCAGGCCATTGCGAACGAGCGGCTAGCGCGAGGTCGAAGCGCGGTGTTCGATGCGGCCGGGTATCTCGATGCGCTTGGGGGCGAGCTTTGCGGCATCGCCCACCGTAGTGGTAACGATGTCGATGCGCTCGGAGAGACGCTCGACTACGCGCTCGGCAATGGTGAGGGTGTCCTGCGCGGCCGTGGTCACACCGCCAAAGAGCACGTGGTTCCAGGGGTAATCGTCAAACGTCGCAATCTTAAGGCCCGCCGGCAACGAGGGGCCGAGCTGGGCCAGCGCCTCGGTCAGACGCAGGAAGACCAGGCCGTTGACGGCAATGAGGCCGAGCTTTTTACCCGCATAGCCGCTGATGGTCTCGTCCAGGCGACTGACACCCGTGGCGCCACCGTCCGCCAAGGTGACGACCTCGCCCGCAAGACCGCGGCGCGAAAGCTCGTCGGCAAAGCCCTCGGCGCGCTCGCGACGCACGGGGCTGTCGTCGCTCGCCTCGGTGAGCAGGCACAGGCGCTCGCTGCCCGCAGCGGCCAAGGCGTCTACCAGGCCGGCGACCAGCTCACGGTTGTTGGAGGTCACCAGATCGACACCGCCGGCGGCAACATCGCGGTCGAGCAGCACAACAGGCAGGCGTCCCGCAGCTGCGACGATTGCCTCGTCGTTGTCGCCGCAGGTGTTGACGACCAGGCCGTCCACGCCGGCATCGATAAGTCTAGTGAGCGACTCTGCTTCCTTGGCGGGGTCATTGCCGCTAATGGCCGTCATAAGCGAGCAGCCGCGCGCGGCGGCGCTAGCGGAAAGCCCTTCGAGCATGGCGCTGGAGAACGGGTTGGTGATGTCGGCCAGAATCACGCCGATGAGGTTGGTGCGTGAGCTGCGTAGATTGCGTGCAGCAGCACGTGGGCGATAGCCAGTGCGCTCGATAACCGCCGCGATGCGAGCGCGGGTTTCCTCGGTCATCTGCCCGGGGCGGTTGTTGAGATAGCGCGAGACCGTGGCCGGGCTCACGCCCGCCTCGGCGGCAATGTCCTTGATTCTCATCTGCGCCATAGCGCACCCCGTTTCCCAATTGTCGGCAGTCTGAGCCATTTTAGGCATTTTTTTAAAAATCTCGCTTGCAAAACGTTGTAGGTGAGCAGGATCGTTTTTGCGTCTCGAGCAGATGCGGTGATGGGCTAGATAGACGAGTCTTTGGACAGCTCGAAATAGTCGGGATGCAAGGCGATAACCGGGCCCTGCTCCTCGGGCATCAGGTGCAAGTGCGTCTCTGCCAGGTAGCTCGCCGTGTCGGTATCGCCCCTCTTAATGGCCTCGAGAATCCGACGATGTTGTCGACGAATCGGCTCCCAATCCAGATCCTGCGACACCATACGCAACCAGTTGTATCGCTCAAAATGCGTGTTGACGCTCTTCATCCAATCCCACAGCATGTGACGACCGGCAATCTCAAAACACGTCTCATGAAACAGGTTATCCAAGTCGAAAAAGCAACGCGTCTCGCTATGGTCGAGCGACTCGGACTCGGCAAGAATCTGCTCGAGCCGATGCTTTTGCTCGGACGTGGCAGCCGGACAACATTTAATGAGTACGCTTCTTTCGAGTTTCTCGCGCAAGAAACAGGCATTCTCGGCGTGTTCCATGCTGATCTTAGAGACGTAGGTGCCGCTCTTGGGACGCGTTTCCACCAGCTCTTGCTCGCGCAGGCGCACAAAGGACTCGCGAATTGGCGTGCGCCCGATCCCCGTCTCCTTTTCCAGACCAATCGCCGAAAGGCGCGTGCCGGGCTTGAGCTCGGCATAGATAATTTTGGAGCGCAGTGCGTTGTATGCCTGATCTTGCAGGCTCTGATAATGCTGGTGTTGTTCCATAAAGCCCTCGGATGAAGCCCACGGTTTGTCGAATTCCACCACGTAATACTATCGCATCGACACGCCCCAGCTCCCAATCAGTCTTTTTGGGACGGGGCTCTTTTAGCTACCCTGGCCCGCAGATCGGCCCCCTTGCCACAAAAGTGGCCCATCTACTACGTTAACACGGATAGCCTCGGCCATACCGAAAACCGTGAAAACAAAACCGCAGGTAGACAGCTTGTCGATTTTCGAAAAAGCCGACTATGGTTGACCCCTGCGGCTTAAACGTAGTAGATAGGCCCTTTTCGTGACGCAGTACTACCGCACCCCAAATTGGCACCCCGAGCCTGTTATAAGTTGCTGTGAAATACGGACGGTGATAATCAAGGGTTGATAGTCAAGGCGCGCTATACGGCTTGCTATATTTCACTATACTTTGCTGTACGTCGCTATACTTTGCTATAACTTGACAATAATCGGCCCGTTACCATCCGGGATATAACGGACCCCAAGCCAACGCTGGCTTGGGGTCCGTCTTGTACCATGGCTCTTTTGGACTATGGGCGCTCGTATTTCGTGGCCCGCCCGGTTCCCTGCCTTACGATTGCATTCCGTTCAAGCAGAGATTCGAGTGCCGCCAACGTCCGCATGCGGCTCAGCCCCGTCTGTTTTTCAATCTCGCTTCGCGACATAATTCGCCCGCCCGACAAGGCATTGAGAACCTGGATCTCTTCCTCGGACCCTTCAAAGGCATCGGTAGCGGGCAATGTGACGGCCACCATGCCGCCGCGAACATCAAAAATTGGTTGATTGATCGAATCGCGATAGGCACGTCTAATGCGCGCGATTCCCGTGCCAAATTTCTCGATGTAATCCAGCTTTAAAAAGACCTCGGCGACAATTGGGTTTCTGAGCACGGATATCTGCCCATACAGGTATTGTTCCGTCGTCAAACCGGCGGGCAGTGATCCGGGCGAAGTCACAACAACACGATCGTCGTACAAGGCAATTTGAACATTCGCTCGAACGTCCCACGTCCGATGCACCAAAGCGTTTGCAACAGCTTCGCGGAATGCCTCAAGAGAAATTCGATCGGTTTGGACGCGCTCCATCCCTTCGATACGCTCAAAACGGTAGTAGCGTGCAAACATAGCCACCGCCCTGTCCACCTGCTCAATTGCGGATACATTTGTCGTCGTCTCACGGTCCAAGATCACATCCTCGGTATCGCCAAAACGGACGCAGTCGATGCCCGGAGAATCATTCTTATCCGCCAAAATCGCCGCAGCGTTGGTATAGCCATCTTTGCCGAGCAAGCGAAGCGTGCGCATAATATCCGGCGTTAGCTCGGAAATGCCGAGATGTTCAACACACTTATGCTCGAGCGTGTGAAAACTCAAGTCCTGGCGAGCCGACGTGAGCGCGTCGAACGTTACGTTGCTGCCTTCGAGCGTCAGCCTGCCATACTCAAACCGGTCGACCTCCACCGTTGCCGAATCGTTTCGCCTGTAGGCCTTTCCCTTGCTTCGATAGGGTTTGTCCTGGCCCTCATAAACCGTAAGGATTACGGTCCCGTGTTTCTCATCGCGCTCGAGCGTGTAACGGGGAGCGGGATCCAAGCTGTCATTAATCATGTTCTCGATGCGGAGACACTCTGCGACCGGATCTGCAAGGCCGACAGCCACGCCCTCGTCATCAACGCCAAACTCAATCTTGCCCGTCCCGTAGTTTGCATAGGCGCTCACCGTTTTAAGAAACGTCGGCGTAACGCTTTCCTTGTATTCGACTGTAGGGTTCTCTCTAACAACCATATGCACAACCCTCTCGTTTCGTACCATTCATAACCGTATTATAAGACGAAAACCGTTTGCGTACTGATTTATCAAAGACGCAAACGGTTTTCGTCTTTATTTGCGTACGGAATTAAGACGCATAATTTCGCTTTCGTATGGCTCAATACCGGACACAGACTGTTTTCGTCTGTCAATACGCCTGCAATCCAAACGAAAAGAGCCCCGAGCTCGTATGAACTCGGGGCTCTTTGTGCCGCACATCTATGAGAGGAGAAATTCGATGCGTACGGGCGCTACTCCATGAAGCCGCAATGGTGCAATGGGGCCAGATTTACATGCACCAAGTTGGTGCAAAGTAACCTGCCCCCACGCAACAAGGAGTTGACTAGAGCTCGCAGGCAACCTTGTAGCCATCGCCGATGGCATCGCGGATGTTGCCGCACTTGTTGGCATCGCCCAGCACGTGGGTGGCAACACCGGCAGCGGCAAGGTCGTCGGCCAGCTTGGTATTGGGACGATAGCCCATGGCGAGCACCAGCGTATCGGCATCGGCGATGGTGTGGGCCTCGCCATCCTTCTCGTAGCTGATGGCATCCTCGGTGATCTCGGTCACCTTGGCCTCGGTCAGCACGTGGACGCCCTTGGAGAGCATGCGCGTGATGAGCACCGCGCGACCGGCACCACCCTCGTTGGCGGCGAGCGTCTTGGTCATCTCGATAACGGTGACGTCGCGATTGGCCGGCGACAGATCGTTGACCAGTGGGGCCAGGTAGTCGGCCGTCTCGCAACCGACGGTGCCGCCGCCCACGATGACAATCTTCTTGCCCGGGAAGGCCTTGCCACCCAGCAGGTCGTCGGCCGTCATGACCTGCTTAAATCCCTGCATGAAGGCCGGGGCGATGGGCTCGGCGCCATAAGCCAGGACAACCTCGTAGCCCGCGTAGTCACGCTGAATGTCCTCGGCCGAAAGCTCGGTACCAAAGACGCACTTCACGCCCGCCTTAGCAAGACGGCGATACTGGTACTTGATCACGCGGGTGAGTTCCTGCTTTGCCGGCGGAACGGCCGCGATGCGCATCTCGCCGCCCGGTTCGTCCTGTTTATCCACGAGCACCACATTGTGACCGCGCTTGGCGGCAATGTAGGCTGCCTCCATGCCCGCAGGACCAGCGCCCACAACCAGTACGTTCTTGGCCTCGGCGGCAGGCTCGTAGCCGGCCTCATCGCGCTCCACGTCCGGGTTGACGGTGCAGGAGATGCGCTTGCCAAACATAATGCCGTTCAGGCAGCGCAGACAGCCAATGCAGGGGCGGATGTCGTCGGCGTTGCCGGCAGCGGCTTTGTTGCAGAACTCGGCATCACACAGATTGGCGCGACCCATCATGCAGATATCGGCAGCACCGTCCTCGATCAGCTCCTCGGCAATCCAAGCCTCGTTGATCCGGCCGACGGTGGCGACGGGAATGTTGACGTGCTTTTTGATCTCGCGCGAGCAGGCGGCGTGCGAGGCTTGCTGCGTGCCGGCGGCGGGAATCGCAGATCCGCGCTTGATGGTGGTGCCGCCCGACACGTGAATCATGTCGACGCCGGCCTTCTCCAGACGACGTGAGACATAGATCATGTCGTTGAGGGTCAGGCCGCCATCGGTGTACTCATCGCCCGAGATGCGGACGTCGATGATAAAGTCCTTGCCGCAGCGCTCGCGAATCTCGGCGATAACCTCGAGCAAAAAGCGCATGCGAGCGTCGAGCGAGCCGCCATACTCATCGGTACGCTTGTTGTAGAGCGGGGTCAAAAAGCCGCCGAGCATGCCGTGGGCGTGCGCCGCATGGACCTCGACGCCATCGACACCGGCCTTCTGCATACGCACGGCAGCGTCGCCAAACTGATGCGTGAGCTCGTGAATCTCATCGACCGTGATGGGGCGCGGCGCCTCGCGGGCATAGGACGGGCCCACAAAGGACGGAGCGATCAGGCGCGGCGTGCCCGGGATGTTAAAGGCCATGTAGGCGGGGTGGAAGAGCTGCGGCATGATCTTGCAGCCATACTCGTGGACGGCTGCGGCGAGCTTTTCCCAGCCGGGGATAAACGTGTCGTCGTAGCAGCACATATCGCCCGGCAGATAGGTATAGGTGGGCTCGACCGTCACGACCTCGGTGATGATGAGACCCACGCCGCCCTTGGCGCGGGCACGGTAATGATCGACCAAGTCGTCGGTCACATAGCCGTGATCGGCCAGGTTGGTAGATACCGGCGGCATAAAGACGCGGTTCTTGACCTCGGTCGTACCGACCTTGATCGGGCTAAAGAGCATCGGGTAGGCGGAGGACTCCATGCAGGTTTCCTTTCGATTGAGCCGCTCGGCGGCAGTTACTGACGTACCTATCGTAGCAGTAACTGCGCAGCACCCGACAGATCGCAGATTGCACGGCACTCGTCAAAAGGAGAAACAGAGACGTCCCCGTTCACCTTACTTGATACCGCGGCCCAAGTCTTCGGCAATTTTGTCCACGCCCTTAAGTGCGGCGCAGGTTTTTTTGTTGGAACAATGTCCCGTGCAAACGCCGCCCTGAGCGCAGTCGGCGCAGGTGCCCTTGCGATAAATGCGCACGCACACGGCGACAAACGCAATGCCGATAACAGCCAGTACAACAATATCGATAGGTGCCATAGCAAGCCTCCTCTAGTTAACCACCACTTACTTTACCCCATTCTCCACCTACCAAAAAGGGACAGGTTTATTTTGGTCGGTTTTATCTGCGGAAACGCCACATCTCCCCCACCAAAAAGCCCGAGTGTCGCTGGGACACCCGGGCTCGTGGAAAGGGGCTAATCCTTATTCGGACTTAAGCGGAAACTGCGGCGGAAGCAGTGTTGGTCTCGTCCTCGTCGGTCCATGCATGCTTGGGCATGGGACGGAAGATCTGGAAGAGCATCGCAACCAGCAGAACGATGGCTACAACCGTCCAAATACCAAACTGGCCAAGGACAAGCAGGTTGTAGAACTGGTTGATGAACAGGCCGATCACCCAGGCAAAGGCGCACTCGTAGCCGATGGCAATCGCGGTCCACTTGCCGGAGTCCATCTGGTTGCGGATAGTGCCCATGGCGGCAAAGCACGGGGCGCACAGCAGGTTAAAGGCGCCAAAGGCAACGCAAGCGCCCATAGTCGGGAACATGCCGGCGAACGCGGTCCACAGGCTCGGGTCGGTCTCGGCGGCGTCGGCAACGGACAGCAGCGAGCCGGCGGTAGCGACGACGTTCTCCTTGGCGACGAGGCCCGAGACAGTCAGCGCAGTTGCCTGCCAGGTGCTAAAGCCGAGCGGGGCGAAGATCCAGGCGACCAGGTTGCCCAGCATGGCAAGCACGGAGTAGTCCATGAACTCCTCGGGGATGCCCTCCATCGCAGGCAGGAAGCCAAAGGAGCCGTTGTAGCTACCAAAGTTGGACAGGAACCAAACCACGACAGTGGAGGCAAAGATGACCGTGCCGGCCTTCTTGATAAAGGCCCAGCAGCGCTCCCACACGTGCAGTGCCCAAGAGCGGATCGCCGGGAAGTGGTAGGCAGGAAGCTCCATAACGAACGGCGTCGGGCGGCCGGCGAAGAGCTTGGTCTTCTTGAGCATGAGGCCCGAAGCGATGACGGCAAAGACGCCCAGGAAGTAGAAGAGCGGGCTGATCCACGCGGCGGTGGTGGAAGAATCGCCGATGATGGAACCCATGAGCAGGGCAATGATCGGCAGCTTAGCGCCACAGGGAATGAACGTGGTGGTCATGACCGTCATGCGACGGTCCTTCTCGTTCTCGATGGTCTTGGTGGCCATGACGCCGGGGACGCCGCAGCCCGAGGACACGAGCATGGGGATAAAGGACTTACCGGACAGGCCAAACCGGCGGAACACGCGGTCCATGATGAAGGCGACACGGGCCATGTAGCCGCAGTCCTCCAGGAAAGACAGCATCACAAAGAGCAGGAACATCTGCGGGACGAAGCCCATGATGGCGCCGATGCCAGCCACGATGCCGTCGCAGACCAGCGAATCGACGAGGCCACCGTCCTCGGTACCGCCCGCCACGAGAGCGTCATGCACCGCGGTGGTGATACCCGGGACATAGGGGCCGTACTGTGCTGGGTCGACCGAGTCGGCGTTGTCGCCCGCAGCCTCAACAGCTGCGTCATAGGCGTCGCGACCCTGACCGAGCACGTACCAGCCGTCGGTGCCGAAGAGCTGGTCGTTGGTGAAGTCGGTCACCGTGCCGCCCAGGGTGGAAACGGCGATGTAGTACACGCAGAACATGATGACCACAAAGATCGGCAGGCCCAGGATACGGTTGGTAACCACGCGGTCGATCTTCTCGGAGGTGCTCATCTTGGCCGGAGCCTTGGTGAGGCACTCGTCGATGATGTGGGCAATCACGCCGTAGCGCTCGCCGGTGATGATGGACTCAGCGTCGTCGTCGCAGTCCTGTTCGCACTGGGCGACCAGCTGCTCCACGCGAGCGGCCTTCTCCTTAGTGAGGTTGATGAGCTTGCAGGCGTCCGCGTCGCGCTCAAACAGCTTGACAGCGTAGTAGCGACGCTTGTTGGCGGGAACGCTCGCCGGCAGGTTGTTCTCGATGTGGTCCAGAACGTCCTCGATGGAGGAATCGAACTTGTGCTCCGGCACCTGGCCCTTGGAAGCAGCGGACTTCTTGACCTGCTCGAACAGCTCGTTGATACCCTTGTTCTTAAGGGCCGAGATCATCATGACCGGGCAGCCGAGCTTCTTGGAAAGCTTGTCCGTGTCGATCTTGTCGCCGTTTTTCTCCACGAGGTCGGCCATGTTGAGGGCCACGACCACGGGTAGGCCGGTCTCGATGACCTGAAGTGCCAGGTACAGATTGCGCTCAAGGTTGGTCGCGTCGACAACCTGGACGACCACATCGGGCTCGCCGCTCATGAGGTAATCGCGCGAGCACTGCTCCTCGGGGCTGTAGGGGGAAAGCGAGTAGATGCCGGGGAGGTCCGTAATCGTGACGTTCTTGTCGCTTAGGAGCTTGGCTTCCTTTTTCTCAACCGTGACACCGGGCCAGTTGCCAACGTAGCCGTTGGCGCCGGTGATCAGGTTGAAAAGCGTGGTCTTGCCGCAGTTGGGGTTACCCGCCAGCGCGACATGGATCTGAGAATCCGCCATTCAATCCTTCTTCCTTGTGTGCCCGCGCTGCTTTCTCCGCACGGGCTGGATAATGTGCTTCAACATTGCAAATTTAAGTTAGAAAAACCTAACTTTATCTGCATAAATAGTTGCCGCGGGCCCTTACTGGACCTCGACGACGGCAGCCTCCTCCTTGCGGATGGAAAGCTCGTAGCCGCGCACGTTGATCTCGACCGGATCACCGAGCGGTGCAACTTTCACGACCTTGAACGAAGTGCCCTTGATGAGGCCCAGGTCCATAAGGTGACGGCGAAGCGCGCCCTCGCCGTGAAGCTTGACGATGGTAGAGCTCTCGCCCACCTTAACGTCACCCAACGTCTTCATATTCTTTTCCCCCTTTCAGCTTTTATGAAATGCTGCGAACTAACCGACGGTCATGATGTGCATGGCGACCTTGGTATCGATACCAAAGCGTGCGCCCAGCACGGTGACGATGATATTGGCGCCACTCGAGCTCACCACGTGAACCTCACTGCCCTCGACAAAGCCGAGGTCCTTGAGGTGGTGCTTCATGTCCTCATTGCCCTTTACACGAGACACGTGCACGGTTTCGCCCGCTTTCACCATCGAAAGCGGCATGGCCGGCATCTGCGGTCCGCAAGACATGAGTGTGCTCCTAACGTCAGTTCGTCCTCAACATCGACGCAGCAAAAGTTAACCACGTCTATGTTCGCTACAGTAAACTAGCACGTGGTTAACTTTTTGGAAAGGGTCCCTATTCAGTTTTCGAAAAAGTTTCCCATATGAAACAGGTGTGACAAGGGGACAGCCCCTTTGTCACATTGTTGCGTTTAGAGGGAGAGGTTTCTGATCGACGTGACGCACGAGGCCTCGTCTACGCCCGAAATGCGGAAGATGATGTCCTCGCCGCACTCGCCGTAGAGAGCCATGAGCCCCATTACATCGCGGCCGTCGGTATGGCGATCGCCGATGCTGACCGATACGTTGCTACGATGCTTGGCAATAATGTCATAGAGCAGCGCAACCGGGCGGGCATGCAGTCCCAACGGATCTTTAATCGTCTTTGTAAACTCGACCATGTCCCCTCCCACGGCATCGCACATTCGGCCGGCAAACCCAGCCACGTGGTAGTTATTGTAGCGTTAGATGCTTGTCGAGAGCTCCTCTGAACACCTCGTGGGCAAAAAGTGGCAAATATGAGTACTGTCACCAATTTAGTAGCAGCAAAATCGAGAGCAAATTGCCTCCTTTGAGCGATTCGAAGAGGTTGAAAGCCGTCAAACGCCCTTTAAAGGGGGTTATATAAATTGATTTTGAGCCCGTTTTTGCTCAGAACAGGCCGAAAAATATGTCACCTCTTTTGCAACAGTACTCATATTTGGCATTTTTTGACCAC
Source organism: uncultured Collinsella sp. (assembly GCA_902405995.1). Lineage (GTDB taxonomy): Bacteria > Actinomycetota > Coriobacteriia > Coriobacteriales > Coriobacteriaceae > Collinsella. Next base: position 19,324 of record CABPCG010000011.1, on the reverse strand, counting down.
GGGGTCCAAAACCATGCCCCAAAACACAAAAGGAGGGGCCTCGTAAGGCCCCTCCTTAGGAAAGGGAATCGATTTATTCCACAGCTGTAGATTAATCCTAGCCGCTACTCCATCATGTCGAGGACGGAGGGGCGCAGCTCGCTCTCGGCGGCCTCGGGATCGGTCTCGCGCAGGCGGTTGATATAGCGGTTGTACCACATCACGGCAAGGCCCAGGAAGACAACCACACCGCCAACGTTGTAGACCAGCGTCAGCCACAGCGGCTGATCGAGCGGGATGGTGCCGCAGACAAGCACAAAGCAGAAGACCACAAGCAGGAATGCGGCAACGACCAGACCAAAGCTGCGCGAGCCCATGCGGAAGTCACGGGGAGCGGCGTCGAAGTTCTTGCGCAGCATAAAGTAGGCAAGCAGGATCAGCAGCGGCGGGAGCAGAGCAGTGGCAGCCGTCATGTTGGTGACGATCATGAGCAGGTCGTCGAGGTTACCAGATCCCAAGGCCGGGATGATCAGAATGGGGACGACGATGGCGAACTGCAGCCAAGCGGCGCGGGCGGGAATGCCGTGCTCGTTGAGCTCGACGATCTTGCTACCAAAGACGCCCTTGGGGATCTCGGTGAAGAAGACCTTGATGGGAGCAGAGGTCCACATCATGAGGGAGCCCAGCGTGGCAGCGAGAAGGATCAGGCCAATGACGCGCGTGGACACTTCCATGGGAATGCCAAAGTGGGCAAAGACAGCGCCGAATACGTCGAAGATACCGGTGGAGATGGCAACACCGCCCTCGGGAATGAACAGGTTGACCAGCAGCGAAGCACCTGCGTACAGAAGGCCGATGGTCAGGCCGGCGATAACGACGGTGCGCACGAAGGCCTTGACGCCGCCCTTAAGGTCGTTAAGGAACACGCCGACAGACTCAGCGCCGCCAACGCCCTGGATGATCCAGGCAAGCGTACCGAAGAAGCCCCACATAGTTGCGAAGTTGCTCATGTCGGGAGCCATGTTAGCGGGGGTAGGAGCCGTAGCGAACTCGACGCCGCCAAAGGCAGCAGCCAGGGACAGCAAGATGAACACGGCAGTCAGGCCGAGAGCCGCGGTCGAGCCGAAGGAGGAAATGGAGCCGATCCACTTAGCGCCCTTGGTCGAAACCCACGTGGCGATAGCAAAGACGACGATCTCGATAATGGTGATCCACAGCTGCGAGAGCTCGGCATTGGCACCAAAGAACACGTAGCTCGCGTAAATGATGACGTTGGGCAGGACGGACGCAAAGTAGAACAGGTTAACGAACCAGTAGCTAAATGCCGTCAGGAACGCCCAGCGACCACCCATCGAGGTCTTAACCCATGCGTACACGCCAGACTCGGAGTCCCTGTTGAGGCCGACGAACTCAGCGGTAACCAGGGTATAGGGGACAAAGTACAAAAGCGTGGCGAAGAAGAACGACGGCGCAGCTGCCAAGCCGATGGCCGCGTTGTTGTTGATGATGTTCTTGATACCGAACACGGCGGCGACCGTCATGCCCAGCAGAGCGAACGAACCGATCGTTCCTCGTTTTTCAGAGCTCATAAGCCCTCCCAATCATCCGTTATATCTCATCTAAAACCGTCCGGACTGCAAGCGCAATCGTGGACGGCGCACCTGCTAAGGGGAATGGGGAAAAGGGAGTCAACAAAGCCATCCCCCTTAACGGCGCGAAGCAAACGTCCAAACGGACGAATACTACTTGTTGGGGAAGGAATAACCTTCAACCGTCACGTGCAGTACCACGACGCGGGGATCCGCGGCATCGGCCACGACACGGTAGGCCTCGTCGATCTCGACGACGGCAACGCCGCCGGCGGGAATCGTCACGGTCTCCCCCGTACCCTCAAAGCGCTCGCGATCGTCGATATCGCTGTAGGCGCGCGTGCAGGTAAGATCCGTCTTGGAAGCCACCTCGACGGTCAGGTCGCCATCGAGCGGGGCGAGCACGGCATGGTAGCGACGGTGACCGACCAGATCGGCGGTAGCTGCCTCGTGGGCGTTCACCCACCAGTACACCAACGAGTCGCCGATGGAGTACGCCACGTCGTGCTGCAGGTCGGCAACACCATCGAGCGCCTGGCCGGTGCGCATCCACTTCTTGACAGACTTCATCTGAGCGTCGAAATCGGCGCGCGAGTTAAAGACATGCATGACTTATGCCTCCTTAATGGGTGCCAGCGCCTGAGCCAGATCGGCAGACGTCAGCGGTCGCAGGGACACCTCAAAGCTGAAGCTCTCAAAACGGGTGCGGTAGGAATCGAGTACCTCGGAACCCCAAGAGTTCGAGCCAAGGCCGAGCAGCTGGTCGTTGATGTTGACCGTGACCGTATCGCCCTTGACAAGGTCGTAGACGTGCTTGGCGTTATCGATTGCCTCGCAGCTATAGGGCCATGCCGAGAACGAGAACGGGTTGGAGGCGGCATCAGCCGGACGAGTCACCAACACGCCGTCACCGTGACTGGAGCGCAGGGCAACCCAGCGGGTACCCTCACGGTTGGCGCAGTCCTGAGGCATAACGTAGGGCGTAAACATGTCGTCGACCGTAGTGCGGTAATGACCGACCGGGTTGGCGCGCAGCGAGTCCGGATAGTTCTCGCCCGGGCCGTGGCCATACCACTCGACGGCACGATTGCAACCGGGGACCTCGAAGGAGATGCCGATGCGCGGGATGATATCCGAGTAATCGCCGTAGGGCTCGCCGGAAACCTTGAGGTCGACGCGACCGCTCGGAAGCACGGTGTAGACGAGCTCGACGCGCATGCCGAACGCGCGGACGGGAGGAGCGATACGCTGGCTCACGGTAACGACGACCGCATTGCCGTCCTGCTTCCAAGAAACCTTGCGGGTAGACGTCTGCATCACATCGATGAAGTTGTCCTTCCACAGGGAGTCATACTCCTGAGCGTGGTTGTCGACGAGCGGATGCCAAAAACCAACCTGGGGACCAGAGGCCATTACGTCGCGGCCGGATGCCTTCCACTCGCTCACGGTACCGTTGACTTTGCTGAAGGTCAGCTCGCCGTTGAGGGAGTGAATGCGGATCTCTTGCTCGGTCTCCTCGACCGTAAGCTCAGGACGAGCGGGGGCGGCAATGGCCGGCGCCGGATGGTTTGCGATGGCAAACTGGCTTGCGCCCAGCTGGAACATCGGCTCGCACCAGGCGTGAGCCGCCATGGTGTAGGCGCGCACGGTCAGCAGGGTCTCGCCTACCGCGGCCTCGCGAATCACCAGTGGCAGCTGGACGGATTCGCCGGGAGCCACCGCGCCGGGCATAAGCGTCTTGCGGCACACTACATCGCCGTCTACCAGGGTCTCCGCCGACAGGCAGACATCCTCGAGGGTAGTAAACCAGCGCTTGTTCGTGACGGTCAGCTCGCCCGCCTCGGTGTCATAAGCCATGCGAACCGGGCAGATGACCTGGCCATACTCAGTGAGGCCCGGGCTCGGCTGCTGCCAAGGGAACACCATGCCATCGATGCAGAAGTTGCTGTTGTTGGGGTAATCGCCGTTGTCGCCACCATACATATCGTAAGCAACGCCATCCTCGGTCACAGCAGCCAAACCGTGGTCGCACCATTCCCAGATAAACTGGCCTTGGATGCAATCCCAGCGATCGAAGACCTCCTGGTACTCGGACAGGCCTCCGGGGCCATTGCCCATGGAGTGGCCGTACTCGCAGTTGATGCGCGGCTTGGGGAACGGATGCTCACCAAAGTCGTTCATCTGCGACACACGGGAGTACATCGTGGAAATGACGTCGACGGTATCGGCGTTGCGGTCCTCCTCGTAATGGACCGGACGATCATCGAGCTCATGAGCCTTGGCGTACATCGCGCGGATGTTGCAGCCATAGCCGCTCTCGTTGCCCATCGACCACATAATGATGCAGGCATGGTCGCGTTCCTGCATCACCAGACGCTCAATGCGGTCGACGTAGGCCGGCTCCCATGCCGGGTCGTCGGTGACCAGAGCGATGTTGCCGATATTCTCGAAGCCGTGACTCTCCATATCGGTCTCGGCGACCAGCATGATGCCATACTCATCGCACAGCTCGTAGAAGCGCGGGTCATTGGCATAGTGAGAGGTGCGCACCGCGTTGATGTTGTGTCGCTTCATGAGCTCCAGGTCGCGGCGCATGCGATCGAGGCCCACAGCGCGACCCTTGTGATCGTCGTGATCGTGGCGGTTGACGCCATGCATCTTAAAGTAGGTGCCGTTGAGGTAGATATGATTGCCCTCGACCGTCACCTCGGCAAGGCCCTGGCGATGCGGAACGTACTCGCTGACCTCGTCACCGTCGTAGACCTCAAACGTAAGGTCATAGAGGAAGGGGTCCTCGGGGTTCCAGAAGTGGGCATCGGCAACGCTGCACTCGGCATGGCCGTCGACGCACTCGCCCGTAGCGACCACGTTCTCGCCATCGCTGAGCGTAAACACGACGCGGGTAGCGCCCTCGGCCACCGTATCGAGCGTGATCAGAGCGGCATCGCCCTCGCGGTGCGTGCGGAACCTAAAGTCGACCAGGTGCGCGGCGGGACGCTGCATAAGGTACACATCGCGGAAGATGCCCGAAGCCCACCACATGTCCTGATCCTCGATATAGCTGCCATCGCTGTACTGCAGGACCTTGACCGCAAACAGGTTGTCGCCTTCGACGAGCGCGTCGGTCACGTCGAACTCGGCAGACAGGCGCGAACCCTTGGTCATGCCGATAAACTGGCCGTTGACGTACAGCTCGCCATAGCTCTCGATGCCGTCGAAGCGAATGATCTCGCGGGCGCCGGCGGGGATGGCGGGAAGGTTGACGATGCGCTGGTAGACGCCCGTGGGGTCGTCGGAGGGAACGAACGGCTGATCCACCGGAAACGGGAAACCCTCGTCGGTGTAGGCAAGGTTGCCATAGCCGTCTACCTGCCATAGGTGCGGAACCTCCACGTGATCCCACTCGGACTTGTACGTGGAGAGCTCCTCGTTGGAGACGGCAGCAGGCCCCTCAAAGAGGCGGAACTGCCACGAGCCAGACAGCTGAACAAACCCGCGCGACAGCTCGCGGCTGTACGTAGCAGCGAGATCGGCGGTCTCATAACCCATAAAGTACGCATGGGGTGCCAGGCGGTTCCTGTGGGTGAGCGCTTGGTTTTCCCAATCGTTAATGGCGTCCATGGTGATGCTCCTTCGTCATCGTAGTGATTCTTGTGCAACCGGTTGTCCTTATCTTACGGGCGATGCAAAAAACTATGCAACCGGTTGTCCGCTGAACGGTCGATTTGGCCGGATTAACGGTGCAACCGGTTGTACAACCGCAACACTTATGTCACCCTGAATATCGAAACTCAACGCAAAACATCGTTCTTAAGCTCGTAGGCAACCGCCACGCCCGCTGATATCTCACCCACACGAGACATATTCGATTGCGGCTTGGTTGCAAAACGACACCTGTCACCGGATATCATGAACGCTGTTCAGGTGCACTATAGTAAGCTGTATCCGCACCAGCCCGTATCAGTGACAACATCGACCGCATTTTCCAGGAGACGCCATGACCCAGCCAGTTCGCACCGCACCTACGCTTGCCGAGGTTGCCGCAGCTGCCGGCGTGTCGCGCTCCACGGCATCGCGCGCCCTCAACGATTCGCCCCGCATTAGCGAGGAAACCAAAAAGCGCGTCCGTGCGGCGGCCAAGAAAGTCAATTTTGTCCCCAACGCTCGCGGCCGAGCGCTCGCTGTCGGGCGCACGGAAATCATCGCCGTGCTCGTGACCGAGCCCCTGAGTGAGCTCTTCAGCGACCCCACCTATAGCGAATTTTTGAGCGGCATTACCGAGGAGCTGTCGGAGTCGTCCTATCTGCCCGTTATCTTGCAGGCGTCTTCTACGCATGAGCGCAACCGCGCACGCGAGCACTTTGAGCGCCGCTCGTTCGACGCCGTGATCGACGTCTCCCCTTACAAGGGCAGCGAGCTGCTCGAGGTGCTGCGCGAGCTGGGCGTACCCACCGTGTTGTGCGGCCAGCTCGAGGGCCACCCCTATCGCGATGTGTTCTCGACAGTCTACTCTGACGACGAAGAGGGTGGACGCTTTGCGGCACTCGCTATGAAAGATCGCGGGCGCAAAGATATCGTCGCCGTGTTGGGACCGCAAGACAACCCCGCTGTTGTCGACCGCCTGCGCGGCTACCGCACCGTCCTGGGCGAAGACCTCCCAGGCGCAAACGTTATCTATACCGGCTGGAACAGCGGAGACGGCTATCAGGCCATGCACCAGATCCTCGCGCGCGAGATTGCTTTCGATGGCGTGCTCTGCGGATCGGACCGTATCGCGGCTGGCGTCATCACCGCACTCAACGAGGCAGGCCTATCCGTTCCGGCAGACGTTTCTGTCGTCGGCTTCGACGATCACGAGATTGCGGCGCGCTGCGTCCCCGCACTCACGACCGTCCGCCAGCCCCTGCGCGAAGAAGGCCACATGGCCGCCAACATTGCGCTCGACATGATCAAGGGCGCCGAGCCCACCACCTCCGTGATGCACATGCAGCTCGTTCAGAGAGACTCGCTGTAGGAAACTGGGCCGGGCTTTTCGCCAGACAGTTGTTGCGGAAAGCCTGCCCCGTTTTGAGCGCTCATTCTGGGGCACAGTTTCCGTTAGACCGCTCAAGCGGAAACTGTGTCCCATTATTTTGCCGAATTCTGGGTCGCGCTTTCCCAGAGGACCCCCTTTGGGAAAGCGCGACCCGTTCTGGACGCAGATTCCGGGACGCACTTTCCGCAACGCCCGGCCATCCCGCACCCTCACAATCTCGGCACATAAAAAACGAGGGAAGGCACGCGTCCTTCCCTCGTTACGGGCAATATGTAGCTGCTCGCCTACATCAGGCGCAGGCTGACATCCTTGAGCTGGGCGCCGGAAACGGCACTCGGAGCACCCGACATAAGATCGGAGCCGCTGGCCGTCTTGGGGAACGCCATGACGTCGCGGATGGAGTCGGAGCCGGTGAGCAGCATGCACACACGGTCCAGGCCCAGGGCGAAGCCGCCCATCGGGGGCGCACCAAACTTGAGCGCCTCCATGAGGAAGCCAAACTGCGACTCGGCACGCTCCTCGGTAAAGCCCAGGAGCTTGAGCATGGACATCTGCATCTCGGCGTTGTGGATACGCATACCGCCGCCGCCGGCCTCAAAGCCGTCCATGACAAAGTCGTAGGTGCACGAACCGGCTGCCAACGGATCGGCCTCGATCTTGGCGATGTCGGTCTCGGTCGGCAGGGTGAAGGGCTGGTGCTCGGCTGCATAGGCCTTGCGATCCTCGTCCCAGTGGAACAGCGGGAAGTTGACGACCCACAGGAAGTCGTGGCCCTCGCGCTTGATCTCGAGCGCGTTGGCCATGTGGGAACGCATGCCGCCCAGGATCTCGTCGGAGAGCAGGCGCGGGCCGGCGGCAAACATCACAAGGTCGCCGGGCTCGACGTCCATGCGCTCGCGCAGAGCAGCCATCTCCTCGTCCGAGAAGAACTTGACGATGGGGCTGTTGATGGAGCCGTCCTCGCGGAAAGCGATCCAGGCCAGGCCCTTGGCGCCAAACGTGGAGGCCACGCCGGCGAGCTTATCGATCTTGGCACGTGCCCAGGCACCGGCGCCCTTGGCGTTGATGGCCTTGACGACAGAGCCCTCCTCGTTTGCAGCAGTCGCAAAGACCTTGAACTTGGAGTTGGCAAAGATGTCGGTCAGGTCGACCAGGTGCATGCCGTAGCGAGTATCGGGCTTGTCGGAGCCATAGGTGTCCATGGCCTCCCAATAGTCCATGCGACGCAGCGGCGTGGGCATCTCGACACCCATGCGGCCGAAGGCGTCGGACAGGACCTCTTCGAGCGCGCTCATAACGTCGTTCTGGTCCACGAAGGACATCTCGATATCGACCTGGGTGAACTCGGGCTGACGGTCGGCACGCAAGTCCTCGTCGCGGAAGCACTTGGCAACCTGATAGTAGCGCTCGACGCCACCGACCATAAGCAGCTGCTTCAGGAGCTGCGGGGACTGCGGCAGGGCATAGAAGTTGCCCGGCTGGATGCGGCTGGGGACGATGAAGTCGCGGGCGCCCTCGGGCGTGGACTTGAACAGGGAGGGCGTCTCGACCTCCATGAACTCACGGTTGTGCAGCGCCTCGCGAATGGCAAAGGTAAAGTCGGAGCGCAGCTTGAGGTTGGCCATCATCTCGGGACGACGGAGGTCCAGATAGCGATAGCGCAGGCGGGTGTCCTCGCTGGTCTCGATGCCGTCCTCGATCTGGAACGGCGGGGTGACGGAAGTGTTGAGCACCTCGGCATGATCGGTCAGGACCTCGATCTCGCCGGTCGCGAGCTTGGTGTTGGTGGTCTCCTCGCCACGGGCGCGCACGACGCCGTGAATCTTGATGGGCCACTCGGGACGCATGGTCTCGGCGATCTTAAAGGCATCGCCGTCGGAATGCTCGGGGTCGAAGGTGAGCTGCGTGATGCCCTCGCGATCGCGAAGGTCGCAGAAGATAAGGCCGCCGTGGTCGCGGCGACGGCTCACCCAACCGGTGAGGGTGACTTCTTCGCCCACGTTCTCGAAGCGAAGCTCGCCGCAGGTACGGGTGTGCATGGAATGCTCGTCAATGGGACGGGTCTGGCTCATACCAGTGATCCTCCTTTATGGATCTGTGCCGCCCCGTGTCGTTCCGGGCGGCGTCGTACAGATTTGCCCGGCCTGCGTAAACCGCGCAGCCAGACATGGCGTTCTATCTTATCGCACCTGTGTCGATGTGCCGCGGAAAAGTAGCTCCTGCCCAAAGACTTGACGGAGACGAAACAATTGGCGCACCGCAGTCGTCGCCGAGGCACGCCGCGTGCGACAATGTGCCCCAATACAACCGCGCTCGGAAAGGCCCAACATGACTGCACGCCTCATCGTTATGGATATCGACTCCACCCTCATCAATCAGGAGGTTATCGATCTTTTGGGCGAAGAGGCAGGCGCGGGCGAGCAGGTAGCACAAATTACCGAGCGTGCGATGCGCGGCGAACTCGATTTTAAGCAGGCACTCGAGGAGCGCGTGGGGCTGCTTGCCGGCTTGGACGAGAGCGTGTTCGAGCGCACCTTTGAGCGCGTGACGTTTACTCCCGGCGCGCTGGAGCTTGTGCGCTCGGCGCGCAGCAAGGGCTGGAAGGTCGGCGTGGTGAGCGGCGGCTTCCACGAGGTCGCCGATAAGATCGTAGCCGCCGCGGGCATCGACTTTTGCCTGGCCAATCGTCTGGAGGTCGTGGACGGCAAGCTCACGGGTAAGCTGGCGGCAGACATCGTGACCAAGGAGTCCAAGCTTATCCAGCTGCTGGACTGGGCAGTTGAGTGCGGTGTCGATATGGCCCATACCGTCGCGATCGGCGACGGCGCCAACGACATCCCCATGATCCAGGCCGCAGGCACGGGCATCGCATTTTGCGCCAAGCCCAAGACGCGCGAGGCCGCCCCGTTTACCATCGACGAGCGCAACCTGATGCTCGCCATGGACATCATCCTGCGCGACTAGTCGATCCGTCCAACAATTGGATCAGTCTGTCCTATAGTTTCCGAACAATTTTGTCTTAGTGTTCGGAAATATACCCTTTGAGTGCTAGACTTTGCGCCGTCGAAGGGAACATATATGGATAAGCGAGATCTTGAGCAATTGCTGAGCGATGTTGCCGGCGGAGCAGTCACCCCTGCCGACGCCCTCACGCGCATCCAGACGGCTCCGACCGCCGATTTGGGCTTTGCGCAGCTCGATCTTTCGCGCGGGGTGCGCCAGGGGGCCGGCGAGGTTGTCTACGGGGCCGGTAAAACCGCCGATCAGATTGCCGCCATTATCGAAGCACTGCGCGATGCCGGCCAGGAGCGCATCCTGGTCACGCGCCTGGATGCCGAAAAAGCCGCGCGCACCGCTGAACTTCTTGGCAACGGCATCGACCTGGGATATGTCCCGGACGCACAGCTCGCCCTCGTGGGCGGCAAGCCCTCCCCTACCGGCAACGGACGCATCGTCGTCGCCTGCGCCGGCACGAGCGACCTGCCCGTCGCCGAAGAAGCCGCGTTGACGGCCGAGTTCTATGGCAACGAGGTCGACCGCCTCTACGACGTGGGTGTCGCCGGCCTGCACCGTCTGCTTGCGCATGCCGAGGAACTTGCCCAGGCACAGGTGGTCATCGCCATTGCCGGCATGGAGGGCGCGTTGGCGAGCGTTATCGGCGGCCTGGTGAGCTGTCCGGTCATCGCCGTTCCCACCAGCGTGGGTTACGGCGCGAGCTTTGGTGGCGTAGCCGCGCTGCTCGCCATGCTCAACTCCTGTGCCAGCGGCGTTTCGGTCGTCAACATCGACAACGGCTTTGGTGCCGCCTACCAGGCAAGTCTTATCAATCATCTGAGCGCCGGCACGCCCTGCGCCCGTTAAGGAGCATTCCATGTCCAATCATCAGCACACGCTTATCATCGACGGCACCTCGGGCATCAGCGGCGATATGACCGTCGCGGCCCTGCTCGACCTAGGCGCCAGCGAGGAGCACCTGCGCGAGCAGCTCGCCACGCTGCCGGTCGACGGCTTTACGATCGCCGTCACACGCGTAAGCAAGCATGGCATCAACGCCTGCGATTTCGACGTCCAGCTTGCAGAGGAGCTCGAGAACCACGATCACGATATGGCCTGGCTCTACGGCAACGAAGCAGCTGCCGAGCACACGCACGAGCATGAGCACCACCATCATGATCATGGCGAGCACGAACACGAGCACTGCCACGAGCATGACCATGAGGGCCACGGTCATGGCCACGAGGGTCACCATCACGCCCACCACCATCACCACCGTTCTTTGGCGGACGTCACCGCCATCATAGATGGCTCGCAGCTAAGCGATGGCGCCAAGCGTCGCGCGCTCGCCATCTTTACCGCGCTCGCCGCCGCCGAGGCCAAGGCCCACGGCAAAACGCCCGAGACCGTCATGTTCCACGAGGTGGGCGCCGTCGATTCCATCGTCGACGTCTGCTCTGTCGCCATCTGCCTCGATGCCCTGGGTATTGAGGACATCGTGGTCGAGTCGCTCTCCGAGGGTCACGGTACCATCCGTTGTGCCCACGGTCTCATGCCCATTCCCGTCCCCGCTGTCGTCAACCTGTGCCAGGCGGGCAATATCGCCCTCACGCCCGCACCGGTCGCCGGCGAGCTCGTCACGCCCACGGGTGCCGCCATCATCGCCGCGCTGCGCACGTCCGAGCACCTGCCGGCCCGCTACCGCATCGAGGCCGTCGGCTACGGCGCCGGTAAGCGCCCCTACGAGGGCTGCTCCGGTACGCTCCGCTGCCTGCTCGTTCACGCGGACGCATAGCCATGGATGCCCGCAAGGCAAAAAGCCGCGCTGCCATCGTTGCGGCGTTCTCCGAGCTGCTGCGCGAAGAGGACTACGGCAAGATCACCGTCGGCGACATTATCGCTCGCGCCCATGTGGGTCGGGCCACGTTCTACGGCCTCTTCAAAAGCAAAGATGACCTACTGTCCGAACTCGTGAGCGACATCTGCACCCACGCCCTCGACGACGATGGCACACCGCTCGACGACCCACTCGTGCAGGTCGAGCATATCCTCAACAACCTCTGGGAGCGCCGCCAGGGTGTACGAGCCCTCGTAGCCGGCGCCGGCTCACGCGTCTTCGCCGACTGCTTACGCAAGACCATCATGTCACGGGCAGCCGAAACCGTCCCTACCGACCCAAACGGCCCCGCCGCCACCATGGACCGAAGCTTCCTACTACACCACATAGCCTCAAGCTTCGTAGGAATGGTCCAATGGTGGGCCTGGCACAACTTCCAAGCAGATAAGACCGAAGTAGCCAAAGACTACCTATCAGCCATAAAACCCCTCTTCAACTAAGTAAGAAGCTCATCCCAAAGCATCGCCCCAACCCAAGCCGCCACGCATCCCAAAGTGTCATTCGCGCTTCAACATCCATACCAGCAACAAGCCCCTCCCATCCAAATTCAGATATATGTTGGGTTGCTTGTACGAACGCAACAAAGACCCCGCAGCTGTCCGCATGGGGTAACTTCCCAGCGCATTCCGCAGGACGCAAGAAGCCCCCGCCGCAGTTCAAAGTGCGCAGCGGGGGCTTCTTGCATGTCCGAGGACGCGCTGGGAAGTTACCCCATGCGGCCAGCGGACAACTATGTAGCCTCGGACTAGAACATGCCCAAGAAACCGTGCACAAACAGTGCGGCCAGAGCGGCACCGACAAACGGAGCGATGCCAGGAACAAGCAGGCCGTACTTCCAGTTGTTGTCAGCCTTGTTCTTAATCGGCAGCACCTGATAGGCCATGCGAGGACCAAGGTCACGTGCCTGGTTCATGGCGAAGCCGGTGATGCCGCCCATGCCCATGCCAACAGCCCAAACAATCAGACCGACGCAGATGGCGAGCATCAGAACGTTCTCGCCGGCGCGGCTAGCGGCAGCAAGGATGGCGCTGATGAACACAAAGGTGCAGATAGCCTCGCAGAAGAAGTTACGGGCATAGTTGGTACCCTCGGTGGTGGGGTTGGTCGAGAAAATGTTGCGCTGGGCAATGGGGTCGACGACGCCCTCGGAAGCCTTGAACTCATCGGCATACATAAACCAAGCGATTACGGCACCCACAAAGCCGCCGAGCATATCGGCAAGCATAAAGGGGATGCAGTTGCCCCACGGCACCAAGCCGACGATGCACTGGGCAAGCACCATAGCCGGGTTCATGCACACGGCGCCGCCAAAGACAAACAGGCAGACCGAGATGCCAAAAGACCAAGTGGTGATGGCAAACATGTGACCGGAGCCCTGATACTTGGTGCCTTTGAGCACGGTATCGCAGTGCACGCCCACGCCAAAGACGATCATGAGGGCCGTCGCGCCGAATTCGCAGAGGAGTTTGGTAAGCATAAAACCTTATCTTTCTTATCGGTTACAAACGATTCGTTTAAGCCGCGCACTAGTGCTGTGCGACGACAACACCCAGGCCATCGGGGATGACGGCGACCTTGGCGTCGGCACCCTTCATCTCAAAGGCGAGCTTGAGCGCCTCCTCGAGGGTGTTGACCGGCGTCATGTGCATATCCTTGAGCATCTGGTGATCGCACAGGTCGGTAACCATGATCACGGGGTGATGTGCCAGGATGCGAGCGAAAATCTGGCTCGTCCACTGGTCGGGCAGGGTCTCGTCCTTGGGACGATCGATGCAGGCGCGCTCAAACTCCGCCGGATCGTTGTCGGCGATGTTGTGATAGAAGCCCTCGCCGCCGTGACCGTCGGCACAACCAGCGACATCGATAATCACGCCACCCTCGGGAAGCGTGGCCTCGGCAGCGCACATGCCCTTCACGGCCTGGTAGATATTCTGGTCGAGCGGGTAGCCGCCGTTGGTGGTGATGGCGATCTCGCACTCGACGGGCTCAACGCCGGCAAGGCTCTTCACGAACTCGCAGCCAGCCTCGTGCGCCTTGTGGATGTCGCCGGCAAAGGAGCCAATGACCTCGTGCTTGCCGTTGAGCACCACGTTGAGCACAAAGGCAAGGTGGGCCATCTCAGCGGCGGCAAACATGTCCTCGCTCACGTGGTTGTGGCACAGGTTGCCGGCGCGCGAATGGGAATCGTTCACAAACTGGCCGTTGTGGTTGTACATGATGGTCTTGTAGCTGGCGATGCCAGGCAGGACGGACTTGCGGCTGCCAGAGAAACCGGCAAAGAAGTGCGGCTCAATGAAGCCCTCGGCAAGCAGCAGATCGCAATCGGCAGCAATCTTGTTGATGATGCACTCGCCACCAGAAGGCAGGGTGCCGATCTTTTTCATCATGCTGTCGTCAGTCGCGACGTGCATAACGATTTCCTCGTTGGCAACGATCTCCTCGCCATACTTGTTGACGAGCTCCTCGTGCGTCGACGGACGGTGCATACCCGTAGCAACCAGAATGCGAACGCGCGCCTCAGGCGCAGCGGAGTGGATGTGATGCAGCAGAATAGGCATCGTCACACGCGAGGGAACGGGACGCGTATGATCGGAGCTAATGATGACAATATCCTTCTTGCCAGCACAAAGCTCCTCGAGCGAAGGCGAGCCATAAGGGTTGGCAAGCGACTCCTCTACTAGCTCTTCCTGCGATTTCGTGGTCTTAAACTCGTTTTGATGACCTTCCATCACACCCGCGAAGTTCTTATCCTCGAGCTCCAGATGCAACGTTTTGTGGTCAAACGGCAGTTCACATTCAAACAATGATGAGCGCCCTCTTCCTTTCAACTGACACACTAGATAAACCGTTGGAAGGATACGCCGCTCACCGAAAAACACCACCGTCCACCGACTCATTAACACAACGTTCATATTTGACCCACAACAAAACGGCCGCGACCCCAAACGGGACTACGGCCGGAACAGTCGTAAGGCGAGAAGCGCCAAATGCGCCACCAGGATAGACCCCCTCCAAAACGCGCGAAGCGCGCCATTCTTCTCCTCAACTTTAATCCCTGAAGACCGAGGACGAAGGGACCCGATGGGTTTCCCTCTGAATGCATTCCACAGCACGAAGCCCCATCAAAGTGCGCGAAGCGCGCTATCTTTCCCCAGCAGTAATCCGCCGAAGACCGGACATCGTAGGGCCCGCCATTAGTTTACTTTTAGGCACACTCCGCAGGACGCAAGAAGCCCTCGCCGCACGAAGTGCGCAGCGAGGGCTTCTTGCATGTCCGAGGACGTGCCTAAAAGTAAGCTGATGGCGGGCCCGGACGACTACAGGGCTATCGATTACCCCGTGTTCTGCAATCCTGCCGAGACGCCGGTCACAGTCGAAAGAATCAGGCTCATGTACTCGGCCTTCTTCTCCTCTGCCATCTCGTCCTGGTTCATACGCACCTCGCGAAGGGCGCGGACCTGGGCGATGGACAGGGCGTCGACGTAGGGGTTGCGCACGCGAACGGCGCAGCCGAGCACGCGGCGGCGCTGCAGCGGCCATTCGTCACCGACGATGGCAAGGACCCACTTACGGGTGAGTTGCATCTCGGTAAAGACCTTCTTGGACAGATCCTGGCGATCGCCCAGGTGCAGATACATCTTGGCGATGCGCTGGTCGGTCTTGGCGATCGACATCTCGATGTTGTCGATAAAGGTGCGGAAGAACGGCCACTCCTGGTAGGCAGCCTTAAGCTGGTCAAGATCGCCAAGCTGCTCGCAGGCGGTGCCCAGGCCGTACCAAGCGGCAAGGTTAATGCGCGCCTGGCTCCAGCTGAAGATCCACGGAATGGTACGCAGGTCGTCGAGCGACTTGGCGCCCAGACCGCGCTTGGCCGGACGCGAGCCAATCGGCAGCAGGCCAACCTCGGTCAGCGGCGTCACGGTCGAGAACCACGGCGTAAAGTCATCGGTGTGCAGCAGGTCCAGATAGCGTTCGTGGCTTACGGCGTTGAGCTTCTCTGCCATATCCCAGAACTTCTGCGTGGTCTCGGTGTTAATCTTCTCGACGCTCGGGGCCGACTGCAAAAGCGTTGCGGCGGCAACGGACTCAACATGGCGCTGAGCCAGCGTGCGGTTGCCATAACGGGCAAAGATGACCTCGCCCTGCTCGGTAAGTTTAAAGAAGCAGTTGACCGAACCCTTGGGCTGAGCCAGCACGGCCTTGTTGGCCGGGCCGCCGCCACGGCCCACGGCGCCGCCACGACCGTGCATGAGCACCAGATCGATATCGTTTTTCTCTGCCCACTTGGCGATGCGCTCCTGCGCGGAGTGCAGCGCGAGCATGGCCGTGGTAGGACCGGCATCCTTGGAGGAGTCGGAGTAGCCCAGCATGACCTCCATGCGGCGATTGGTCTGGGCAAGGCGCTTCTGCACCACGGGCAGCGCGAGCATCTGATCGAGCACGTCGACGCAGCCCTCGAGGTCCTCGAGCTGCTCGAACAGCGGAATCACGTCAAGTTCGGGGACGTCTTCCTCGTGCGCGAAGGACAGGTGGGCCAGCTCAAAGACATCGGCCACATGCTGAGCGCTCTTGGTGAACGAGATGATGTAGCGGTGCGCCATCTTCTTGCCGTAACGCTTTTGGATGGAACCGATGGCACGGAAGGTGTCGATGACCTCGCGCGTCATGGGCTGCAGGCCGCCATGGATACCGTTCTCGTGGATATCCTTGAGGGCGCGGGCATGCACCACGGAGTGCTGACGGAACTCCATCTCGACCATATGGAAGCCGAAGGACTCGACCTGCCAGATGATGGTCTGGACCGGGCCGTAGGCGGCACGGACGGCACCGCAGGCAGCCAGCGAGCGCTGGACGACGCGTAGGTCATCCAGGAACTCATCGGCGCTGTGATACATGGTGTCGGTGATACGGCGCACGGTGGCGTTGAGTCGGTCTGCCATGACGAGCATGACGGCGCGATGCGGCTCGTGCTCGGAGATCAGCTCGGCGCGGGCCGTGTACCGAGGGCTCATCTCGACCTGATGGTTCCACAGGTTGATGAGTTCAGCAGAAGGCTTGCTGTAGGTGGCCTCGAGCGTGAGGTTGCGGCCAATGCGGCGGCACTTGTCCTCGAGCTTGAGCACCATGTGAGTGAAGTACTTGGCGGCGACCTCGCGGCTCACCTTGGCGGTGACGTTGGGATTACCGTCGCGGTCGGAACCGATCCAGCTGCCGGGATGGAAGAACGCCGGGCACAGCGGCGGCACGGTACCGGCCTTGTCGCCCAGCACCCAGTCGTCAAAACGACGATAGATAACGGGGATGACGTCGAATAGCGTGTTATCGAAGATGTCGATGATGGTATCGGCTTCCTCGACCGGCGTGGGCTTCTTGAGCGCGATGGGGCTCGTGCGTACCAGGGCGTCGATTTCCTGCAGCATATGGCGCTCGTTCTCCACCAGGTCGGAGCCGCCCAGGCGCGGACGCTCCTCCAGCAGGTTGGAAATACGGCGAATCTTGCCCTCGACGGCCTTGCGACGGGCCTCGGTGGGATGTGCGGTAAAGACAGGGTGGAACTCCAGCTTGTCGAGCAGCTCGTTGGCGCCCTCGACACCCATCTCGTTTACCAACTGGTGATAGGCGACGGTGAGCTCGTTGGCGGGATCGACCTCGGTATCGGTCGATGCGCCGGCCTCGCGCTCGCGCAGCTGCGCCACGCGGTAGTTCTCCTCCGACAGGTTTGCCAGATGGAAGAAGCTCGTAAAGGCGCGGACAATAACCTGCTGCTTATCGAGCGGCAGGCTGTCAATCAGATCGACGACCTCACGAAACGCCACAGCAGTAGGCTCGTCGGCGGTGGGCACGCCCTGCTCGTCGACGGACTCGTCGGCAGCACGGGCGCCGGGGTTTCCGGCATTGGCCACAATCTCGGCCGTCAGGATCTTGTCGAACAGGTCCGCGATCTCGGGATCATACTCGCTAAGCACACGGCGCTCCAGGCGCAGGAACAGCGCCAAGTTGTCGCGCAGCTCCTCGGGGATCTCGATCTCGGCGAGACGCTCCCTGGACTCGGCATTCGAGCCGATTCGGTTAACGAGGCGGTTGACCACGGCAGCGACGCGCGCCGCGGCTTCGGGTACAGACTGGTTGCTTAGGTTCTCAGCCACGTTTCCTCCCATTCCTCCTTCTATGCACGTAACATGCGGTATTCATTATAGGCACTCGGCAAAAACTTTCGGCGCTGATTGCGCTTTACCACACAAAAGTATTTTCTGCATTGCAAGGGTTTTTGCCCTAAATGGTCGTATTTCTCGGTGGGCGGCATACGTAAATGGGGGCATTCCGCATAAAAGCGAAACACCCCCGTAACAATCGCTCGCAATGAGCTGGGCACCTCAGCGGCACTACAGCTCAAAAATCATGCGCTACAGGCGCTCGCGAACCGCCTCGACCACGTTGGCCAGATCGACGAGGGCCTCGTCATGGCTCTCCATGTCGCGCACCTTGACCTTGCCGGCGGCAAGCTCGTCGCCACCCAGGACCAAAATGAGCTTGGCGCCAACCTTGTCGGCCTGCTTAAACTGAGCTTTGAGCGAACGACCCTGGTAGTCGGCCTCGGTCACGATGCCAGCGGCGCGAAGCTCCTGCGTGATGGCAAAGACGTTCTGGCGCAGCTCCTTGCCGGCATTGGCGACGTAGACGCACGGGGCCTCCTCGGCACCCAGGTCGCTGCCAAAGGCCTGCAGGGCCAGCAGCGCACGCTCAAAACCGACGGCAAAGCCGACGCCTGCCGTGGGCTTGCCACCCTCGAGCTCGACCAAGCCGTCATAGCGACCGCCGCCACCGATGGAGCCGACGCCGGCGCCGGGAGCCTCGACCTCAAAGACGGTACGGGTGTAGTAGTCCAAGCCACGCACCAAGGTGGGATCCTCGACATACTCGATACCCGCCGCATCCAAATAGCGCTTGACCTGCTCGTAGTGCTCGCGGCACTCATCGCACAAGTTGTCGCCCATCAGCGGTGCGTCGGCCATGATCTCGCGGCAGTGGTCGTTCTTGCAGTCGAAGGCACGCAGCGGATTGAGCTCGGCGCGCTCGCGGCACTCGTCGCACATCTCGTCGGCGTGATCGAGGATAAACTGCTTGACCTGCTCGCGATAGGCCGGACGGCATTGGGCATCGCCCATCGAGTTAATGAGCAGACGGAGCTTGGAAAGATCGAAACCAAGGCGCTTGTAGAACTCCATGAGCATGATGATGCACTCGGCGTCTGCTGCCGGATCGGGAGCGCCGAGCCACTCGATGCCCACCTGGTGGAACTGGCGCAGGCGACCCTTCTGGGGACGCTCGCCACGGAACATGGCCTCGGCATAATAAGCCTTAAACGGCGTGGAGCCCTGGGGCACCAGGTTGTTCTCCACGACGGCGCGCACCACACCGGCCGTGCCCTCGGGACGAAGCGCCAGGCGCTGCTTGGGCTTGAGCTTGCTATCGGTGCCCTCAGCAAAGACGCGCTCCAGGTTGGCGCCGCTAAAGACGCGGAACATCTCCTTGCGCACGACGTCGGTCGACTGGCCGATGCCGTGGACAAAGACGTCCACCTGCTCGATCGCGGGCGTCTCGATGGGCTTAAAGCCAAACGGCTCGAATACGCCGGCCGCAATCTGCTGCATCTTTTGCCAAGCGCGCATCTCGGCGCCGATAAGGTCGCGGGTTCCCTCCGCCTTCTGTGCCTGCATGGGCAAACACCTTTCTTTTGTATCGCGTCATAGGTAGTGGACATTATACGGCACAAAGCAGCAACGCGGCGGCGCGTCTGACCGAACGAGGGTATGGGGGCTCGTTCGGCCA